>NZ_CP159992.1:4837500-5152500 GCF_040702995.1 Paenibacillus sp. AN1007 | reverse complement strand
GTCCCCAAGTGTGTGTTAAGTGGGAAAGGATGTGGAGTTGCACAGACAACCAGGATGTTGGCTTAGAAGCAGCCATCATTGAAAGAGTGCGTAATAGCTCACTGGTCGAGTGACTCTGCGCCGAAAATGTAACGGGGCTAAACACACCACCGAAGCTATGGCTTGATGCTTGCATCAGGGGTAGGGGAGCGTTGTATAAGGGCTGAAGGTGTACCGTAAGGAGCGCTGGACATTATACAAGTGAGAATGCCGGTATGAGTAACGAAAAGATCAGTGAGAATCTGATCCGCCGAAAGCCTAAGGGTTCCTGAGGAAGGCTCGTCCGCTCAGGGTAAGTCGGGACCTAAGGCGAGGCCGAAAGGCGTAGTCGAAGGACAACAGGTCGAAATTCCTGTACCACCGTAAATCGTTACGAGCGATGGGGGGACGCAGTAGGGTAGTGACGCAGACTGATGGATGTCTGTCCAAGCAGTAAGGCTGATGTGTAGGCAAATCCGCACATCGTAAGGCTGAGCTGTGATGGGGAGTGAAAATTACAGTAGCGAAGGTCATGATCTCACACTGCCAAGAAAAGCCTCTAGCCAGATGAAGGTGCCCGTACCGCAAACCGACACAGGTAGGCGAGAAGAGAATTCTAAGGCGCGCGGAAGAACTCTCGTTAAGGAACTCGGCAAAATGACCCCGTAACTTCGGGAGAAGGGGTGCCCCGGTAGTGTGAATAGCACGAGGGGGCCGCAGTGAAAAGGCCCAAGCGACTGTTTAGCAAAAACACAGGTCTGTGCGAAGCCGTAAGGCGAAGTATACGGGCTGACGCCTGCCCGGTGCTGGAAGGTTAAGGGGAGTGGTTAGGAGCAATCCGAAGCTGTGAACCGAAGCCCCAGTAAACGGCGGCCGTAACTATAACGGTCCTAAGGTAGCGAAATTCCTTGTCAGGTAAATTCTGACCCGCACGAATGGCGTAACGACTTGGGCGCTGTCTCAACGAGAGATCCGGTGAAATTTTAATACCTGTGAAGATGCAGGTTACCCGCGACAAGACGGAAAGACCCCATGGAGCTTTACTGCAGCTTGATATTGAATTTGGGTACGATCTGTACAGGATAGGTGGGAGCCTTTGAAGCATGAGCGCCAGCTTGTGTGGAGGCACCGTTGGGATACCACCCTGATCGTATCTAGGTTCTAACCTGGTGCCCTTAGCGGGTACGGGGACAGTGTCAGGTGGGCAGTTTGACTGGGGCGGTCGCCTCCTAAAGAGTAACGGAGGCGCCCAAAGGTTCCCTCAGAATGGTTGGAAATCATTCGAAGAGTGCAAAGGCATAAGGGAGCTTGACTGCGAGACCTACAAGTCGAGCAGGGACGAAAGTCGGGCTTAGTGATCCGGTGGTACCGCATGGAAGGGCCATCGCTCAACGGATAAAAGCTACCCTGGGGATAACAGGCTTATCTCCCCCAAGAGTCCACATCGACGGGGAGGTTTGGCACCTCGATGTCGGCTCATCGCATCCTGGGGCTGAAGTAGGTCCCAAGGGTTGGGCTGTTCGCCCATTAAAGCGGTACGCGAGCTGGGTTCAGAACGTCGTGAGACAGTTCGGTCCCTATCTGTCGTGGGCGTAGGAAATTTGAGAGGAGCTGTCCTTAGTACGAGAGGACCGGGATGGACGTACCGCTGGTGTACCAGTTGTTCCGCCAGGAGCACCGCTGGGTAGCTATGTACGGACGGGATAAGCGCTGAAAGCATCTAAGCGTGAAGCCCCCCTCAAGATGAGATTTCCCAGTATGTAAGACCCCTTGAAGACGACGAGGTAGATAGGCTGGGGGTGGAAGTGCAGCAATGCATGGAGCTGACCAGTACTAATCGGTCGAGGGCTTATCCAATAGCAGGTTTTGAGTCGCGTAAGTTTCGTTTCGAATCTAGTTTTCAGAGAACAACACTCTGAATGACATGAAAATCGGTACATCCCTTAAGGTGTGGTTGGTTTTCAGTTTCATCTGAATGGAAAGAAGTACAACTTCGATCCAATCGCGTTTGGTGGCGATGGCGGAGGGGTTCCACACGTACCCATCCCGAACACGACCGTTAAGCCCTCTAGCGCCGATGGTACTTGGACCGCAGGGTCCTGGGAGAGTAGGACGCCGCCAAGCAGAATCAAAAACACACTTGATCATATCAGGTGTGTTTTTTTGTGCTGCTCATTGATATGTACAATTACGGATACGTACAACCATGAATCTTTACAAACCGCCTAACCCCCTAATGAATCTATTAAGATTCTCTCAGGGGTTAGGTGCAGGGTTTTGAGTCATGATGTTCGGCAAATAAGTAATGCTGGTTTTTTTCAAATCCTATAATAATTAGTGTGTTTGTAAGAGGCTGTTCTCCTCCATTCGGGACCGCTTTCGATTATAGATTGCTATGGTTATAAGAACGAACATCTCAGATAAAGGTACGGACAGCCATACTCCAGTACCGCCCATGAATGATGGTAGGATGATAAGTAAAGCAATCATGATAATCATCTCGCGTGCGGCTGTGATCCAGATAGCCATTTTGGCATTACCAATGGATTGAAAATACGTACTCATCACAAAGTTTACTCCCATGAAAACATAGGCAATGGTGAAGATCCGCAAGCCATAGACAGCGCTATCGGTAACAGTGCTGCTGAAGTTACCAAAGATTTGTACAAAATAAGGCGCCCCGACTTGAACAACGAGAAGTAAAACTACACCGCTAATGAAGGCTGTTTTAACGGCAATGCGCATCGTTTCCTGGATTCGCTCCATTCGCTGTGCCCCATGATAATAACTGATCAGAGGCTGCGCAGCCGAAGCAAGACCAAGGAAAGCTAACAAGACAACCCCATGGATGTAATTTAGAACCGTAAACGAAGCGACACCATTGGTACCTCCAATTCTCTCCATGGAGATATTGTGTGATACCGAAAAGACAGACATGCCAAGTTCGGCCAAGAAGCTGGGAAAACCAATAAGGGCAATCATGCCGAGCAGCTTGGAGCTCCATGTGAACCTTGTAAACGTAAGATTGTTTGTTTTTTTGAAAAAGTGACTGAACAGCACAAGCAGCGCCAGTGCCGCTGATACAATCGTGCCAAGTGCAACCCCACTTACTCCCCACTCCAGCACATATAACGTAATATAGTTGATTACAATATTGGCCACAGCAAAGGTAATCTGAGCATACATCGAGGTGTTTGGATTCCCATCGTTGCGAACAAACACGGATAATGCATTTTCAATCGTAAAGACAAACCCGAACAGTAACATGACATTCATATAGTCGGATGCAGAAGAAAACGTATCGGCGTTCGCTCCAAGCGCGTACACGAGCTTGTCTTTGAACATATAGGCAGTGTACCCGATAGCCATTGTAATCAACAGAATGAGAATAATGGATTTGGTGAACACTTCTTTGGCCCTTTTGTTTTCTTTTCTGCCCATATGATTAGAATATAACTCAGCTCCGCCCATGCCGATCCACAGAGACATGGCTACGAATAGGGTGTAGACAGGAGAAGCAATACCGATCCCTGCCATAGCGGTTGACCCAAGTTTGTGCCCGACCATAATGCCGTCGATAATAAAGTTAAACGCGATGACCAGCATCCCCAGGACAGAAGGCACCAGATAGCTGATAAAAGCTCTACCTACGGTTTGCCTCTCAAGCGGATGCGTCCAATTCGTACTCATAATGACCTCCGGTAGTAAGTTTAAAAGTTTAAAAGTTTAAAGCCATATTTTATACTGAACGTTCGTTCTGTATAATAACATGAGAACAATTCAAATGGCAACTTTTCTGAAATTCACATTGTTTATTTGATAGAGTATGAGAAAGGGCTAGTCAGGGGGGGAAGAATCAAATGAAGCAAAACAAGTATGATGAAGATGCGTTCTTTCAGAATTACAGCAAGATGGAACGTTCCGTTAAAGGGCTGGATGCAGCTGGTGAATGGCATGAGCTGCAGACCTTATTACCTGATCTCAAGGATAAACGAGTGCTTGATTTGGGATGCGGTTTTGGTTGGCATTGCCGATATGCACGCGAACAACAAGCGAATTCAGTCATCGGTATTGATCTATCGGAAAAAATGCTGCAGCGTGCACGCGAACTGACGACTGATCCACAGATTGAGTATCGGCAGATGGCTGTAGAAGATATCCATTTTGAACAAAACCAGTTTGATGTCGTAGTTAGTTCCCTTGCGCTGCATTACATTGAGCATTTACATGATGTGTATCGTAAAATTCATCATTGTCTGGTCTCGGGCGGAACGTTCGTCTTATCTGTTGAACATCCGATTTTCACTGCTCGTGCAGAGCAGGACTGGCATTATGGCGCGCAAGGCGAGAAACTGCACTGGCCTGTGGATCATTACCACGAGGAGGGACAGCGAATTGCCAACTTTTTGAACCATGACGTCGTCAAATACCACCGGACAATGGCAGCATATCTGAATGAATTAATTCGTGCAGGATTCGTTATTGAGCAGATGGCAGAATCGAGACCCTCGCTGGAGATGATAGAGCAGGTTCCAGGTATGTCAGATGAGAATCGAAGACCGATGTTTCTGATGATGGCCGCAATCAAAGGATAAGTAATAGACTATATATACATCATGCAAGGGTTGGAGAATCGGCTTGTTCAGCACATGAACATGCTGATTTTTTATTTTGCTAAAATATAAGAAATACTGTGCGAATTAGGGAACCAAATGACATCGGGATAAGTCCTATTAAGTGAGGTGAACATCAATTGGACTATTCGTTTCTGGCAGAGGCCCAGACTATCGACAATGACACACTTGCCAGCCTAATGGATGATTACGGTAATGATGTGTGGAATTATGCTTATTTTTTAACTAGAAATGCGGAGCAGGCGGATGATTTGTCACAGGAGGTTTTTGTTCGGGCATATACGGGAATTGCTCATTTCCGAGGAGATTGCACAATCAAAACATGGCTGTTGACGATTACAAGAAACACAACGTTTACATACCGAAAATCGAGATTTTTTCGAAGCAGTTTATGGGGAGAGGCATTACCTTTGGTGTCAGATCAGGACCGCTCAGGGTCAAATGAGATGAGGTCGGAGCGATCTTTTCATCCATCTGCCGAGATGGTAGTAATGGGAAGAGCACATATGCACGAAATCTGGGATATCGTTCTGGCGCTGCCGAAGAAGTTTCGGGAGATTCTTTTACTGCATCTGAGGTATGAACTTACAACGGTGGAGATCGCAGACATGTTACGAATCAGCCAAGGAACTGTGAAATCGCGGTTATCCCGGGCTAAGAATAAGGTACGAAGCCAGTGGGAGGAGAGAAGGCAATGAAGCATGAGGATGAGCAGTGGGAAAAAGAAATTCGTAAAGGGCCGTTTGCAGTGTCGCCTTTTACCGAACAGCATAAGAGTAAGGTGCTGCAGCAGGTAGAATGGATGAAGACGGCAGGCAGCAAGGGACAGGAAATGCGCGAAATGAGCCCTTCAGAACCCGCATTGAAACGCTCTGGCTCACGCTCCGATACGTTCAGCGGAGATGGAGGTACAGTCACATATGCAGTTAAAGATACAGCGAAAGTTACATCAAGACATCAACGTCTTAGAAAAAGACGTATCGGCATTCTCGCTGCAGGGTTGAGTGCATTGGTTATAGCAGGCGGGATGTTTATGTGGAGCTGGGACGACGGGCGGCTCGCCAAACCGTTGGTTGCACAGATCAATCCGGCTTCCGCTTTGTTATTTGCCGATCATCTGAATGTGGATATCCTTACGAATCAGATGAAAAAGAATGTTGCGATCACGATGAGAGACGATCTGGGCAAACAGCTGCGCATTACCAAAGTGCAGCATCTATCCGTGTCTGGCAGAATATACATTGAAGCCGGTCAGGAGAAAGAAGAAGATTATGCCCAAATTTGGCTTGATGCCAAAACGGGTGATCTTCGTGAAGTTCAGATGAAAGCCGAGATGCAGCCAGATCAGTTGGAGCATCGGTACCTGCGCCAGATCCCGTCACTTTTGGAGAGCATTCGCAGTGCTCCTTCGCTTAAACCAGTACTCGTTTGGCGGAAGGTAAGCATGGAGCAAGGAGAGACTGTGCCGAAAACACGTACTACACTTGCATTAAAGAACGACAACAGTTTTGGGTATATTGAATGGGAGCAGGATAAGGTCGTATCGTTATCAGGGGAAATTACTTCAGATGAGGTATCTCAGACCGCTTTGGAAGATGCTCGGAAATCGGTGGCTGCTTTATCAGGGAAAACGGATTTAAATTTGGAGAGCATACATCTAACCAAGGATATTAAGCTGGGAGGAGAGATTTTCTTTTTTCGATTTGCCCATAATTACTTTGTTCAAATGACCGAAGGAAAAGGAGGCCTGGGGTACACCGTCCGAGACGCTAATAATTATGAGCCAGTAATCGATGACCCAAAAGAAATGGAGGCTTATCAAGAGAAATTATACAATATAGATGAAGCTGTACTTAGAGAAAAAGCAGGGCCAATCATTAAGAGCATATTTAACATTGATTTGGATGCTTACAAGCTTCATCGGAAAGCCGATGCATTGGGCATTGTAACTTTTGAATTGGAGTCTGCCCGCGACATGTTTAAGGTCGAATATAAAGAAGATGGACGCATCACCATGGTAACGAGAGGGGAAGAGTAAAGTGATTTTGGTGCTCAAATGTTATAAAGTAATTCATGAATAAGCTGAAGTGCACGGAATTACAGGTTAATGCTAAAATGTAACAAGTCATATAACTTACTTTTAGGAACTAAGAAACAATCAGGTACGTACTTTTCAATTCGGAACATAACGTCTAAACTGATACCTAAGCCTTCAATCATCATATAAACAGAGAAATAATACTGGATTTATGTAAAACATATAGAGAAAAGGACGTGGATTAATATGGACGTTACAGTGCAAACGAAGAAAAAAGAAGAAATTCTGCAGGCATTTCAATTTCGGCATGCCACCAAGCTGTTTGATGCGTCACGCAAAATTAGTGAAGAAGACTTCTCGTTCATACTTGAAACGGGCCGCTTATCCCCAAGCTCCATCGGATTTGAGCCATGGAAGTTTCTGATTGTACAAAACCCGGAGTTCCGTCAGCGTCTGTCCGAGGTATCTTCCGGTGCGCAGCGGCAGCTGGCTACAGCCAGTCACTTTATCGTGATCTTGGCTCGTACGGATGCAAGCTATAATTCTCCACATGCAGAGTATATGCTGAAAGAGATTCAGGGTATGCCGGACGACGTATTCAAGCTGACAAGTGAAGCTTATGGCAAATTCCAGAACAATCAAGGTCTGCTTGAAAATGCAAAAACGTTATTTGACTGGGCGTCTAAACAGACGTACATTGCACTCGGCAATATGATGACTGCAGCGGCTCAGATTGGCATCGATTCATGCCCGATTGAGGGTTACAACTATGCAGAGGTACATCGTATTCTGGAAGAGGCAGGACTGCTTGAAGACGGTGCATGGGATGTGTCCGTTATGGCAGCCTTTGGTTACCGTGCAGCAGAGCCGCCTCGTGAGAAATCTCGCCAGTCTGTTGAGCAAATTACACATTGGATCAAATAATTGGGTGATTTCTTTATAGATTGGCGAACCTCGACCCAGATCAAACGGATGAAAAATGAGAGGCCGACTCTTTCCTGAGTCGGTTTGTTTATTTCTGGCGTTTGGCAAAAGGGTAAAAAGGGGGTATAATCGACCCATGGAACCTATACTCATTTTCAAAGCATTATCCAATGAGACACGCAGACAGATTCTGCTGTGGCTAAAAAACCCGGAGCAGCATTTCTCACCGCTTGAGCTGTCCCAGCATCCGGATGGCGGAAAGAGTGGGATCTGTGTAGGCACAATTCAACTAAAGGCAGGACTGGCTCAGTCCGTAATCTCAAGCTATTTGTTGACGATGCTTAAGGCAGGGCTGCTGCTGTCGGAGCGTAGAGGACAATGGACGTACTATCGCCGCAACGAAGAGACGATACAGGCATTTGCCGAGTACGTACAGCACGAGTTATAAGCCGGATGCCGGATCGGAAGTCAGGATGCGACATGCAGCAAGCAGGAAATTCCGTCCGGATGTGAACGGCCAGGTTAAGAGAAATGATCTTTGGAGCACATGGTATATCCGGGAAGCGACACTTTTGTTCATATATATCTATATATCTGGATATACAAAAATATAATTACAGAGGAGTATGAACGTTAATGAATATCGAACATAAAGAACATCAACATAAAGAACATATTACCGACGTCAAACTTTCCGTGCTTGATCTTGCCCCAGTAGTTGTAGGATCAACACCCGCAGATGCACTTCGCAACAGTCTGGAGCTGGCGCAGCATGCCGAGCGCTGGGGATATCATCGCTACTGGGTTGCCGAACATCACAACATGCCGGGCATTGCCTCATCTGCAACTTCAGTCGTGATCGGTCATCTTGCAGGCGGGACGAAAACAATTCGTGTCGGTTCGGGCGGCATTATGCTGCCTAACCATGCCCCGCTTGTGATTGCGGAGCAGTTTGGCACGCTTGAATCGTTGTATCCAGGTCGGATTGACTTAGGATTGGGACGTGCACCTGGTAGTGACCGCCGTACATCACTGGCACTGCGCAAAGATCTGAACAGCGGAGAAGATTTTCCTGAGCTGCTTGCCGAACTGCGGGCTTACTTTGATGCCTCGGCAACGTCTTATCATGCACCAGTGCGGGCTGTACCCGGCGAAGGACTGAACATCCCGCTTTATCTGCTGGGTTCCAGTGATTTCAGTGCACGTCTGGCGGGCCAGCTGGGATTGCCGTTTGCTTTTGCCAGCCATTTCTCGCCAGACTATACGCGGATTGCTCTGGATACCTACCGCAGCAGCTTCCAGCCGTCCGAGAACTTAAAGGAGCCATATGTAATCGTGGGTGTTAACGCCGTGGTAGCTGATACCGATGAAGAAGCCGCATGGCTTGGAACAACGATGCAGCAGCAGTTCCTGAACATTATCCGCGGTACAACCGGACTTGTGCAGCCGCCAGCAGTGATGGACGGCAAGTGGACGGATCGTGAACAAGCTGCTGTAGCCCAGACGCTGAAAGCAGCGGTAAACGGTTCGCCGGAGAAGGTGCGCGGACAGCTTGAATCCTTTATCCGCCAGACACAGGCGGATGAACTGATCATTACGTCGATGATTTATGACCATCCAGCACGCCTGCACTCATACGAGTTGATCGCGCAGTTGGCGGGAAACATATAATAGATTGGCCTGGAGCCGCATGTGAGCAGCATCGGATTGCAGATCAACGGTTCGTCTCCGAGGGAGGCGGGCCGTTTTTTGCGTGGGAAAATTTTCAATAGAATGTTGTGGGGCAGTGGAGTCGTTTTGGGGTAAAATGAGTTTACTTGCCGAATTTGAAACGGGCAAACGGCCCATACGTATAAATCTGAAGTATCGTACATATGTTGGCTTGTACAAGTGAATTGTACCCGTCAGGCAGAAAAGGCGGGATGCAGCTTACTGTATTACCCATCGTAACCGATAAATACGGAAGTGAGATACATAAGAGAGGACGACAAGCCTATGGAGCAGCCTGAGCAGCAGTCCGAGAACCAAACCCGTGTTTGGCCGGATCGATTCAAACGTTTTTTTCTGAATAATAAATTTGTACTGTTTCTATTAATTCTACTGCTGGTTGGACTGAACATAATGGTTCTGACCAAAGTATCGTTTGTATTCCACCCGCTGGCGGTGTTGATCAAAACGATTGTACTACCAATCATTCTGTCTGGCATACTTTATTACCTGCTCAATCCACTTGTGGACGTGATGGAACGATGGAAAATCAAGCGAGGCTGGGGCATTCTCATTCTCTATCTCGCCATTGGCGGGGTGCTGACCGTTGTGGTGCTGGCTGTTATTCCTGTGCTGCGTAACCAGATCATGGGACTCATCGCCAATTTTCCTACCTATAGTGAAACCGTAAGGGATCAATTCGAGGAATTGACAGGCAGTCAGCTGTTCAGTCAGGTACAGGAGACCATCAACATGAACTGGCAGGACTGGTGGGGCACGATCTCCCAGAAAGCAACCGAGATTCTCAACTCCACGTGGACGAAGCTTGGCGGATTCCTCGGTGCGTTTACCGAGACGGTGTTATCCATTGTAACCGTTCCGTTCATCCTGTTCTATCTGCTCAAAGACGGCAAGAAACTGCCGGAGAAAATCTTGTCTTTTCTACCAATCAAAAGCCGTACCGGTGCAATGCATGTCCTGCATGATATCAACCACCAGATCAGCTCATTCATCCGTGGACAGATTATCGTCAGCTTCTGTATCGGTGTGCTGCTCTACATCGGGTATATGATCATCGGTCTGGATTATGCTTTGATTCTTGCGATTATCGCTTCCTTTACAAGTGTGGTTCCGTATCTGGGACCTGCGATTGCCATCACGCCTGCACTGATCGTGGCTCTGGTAACTTCGCCCGTGATGCTGCTGAAGATGATTGCGGTATGGACGATTGTACAGCTGATCGAAGGCAAGTTCATCTCCCCACAGATCATGGGCAAAACGCTTAAAATTCATCCAATTACGATCATCTTTGTCATTCTGACTTCAGGCAATTTGTTCGGGGTGGTGGGTATCCTGCTGGCAGTTCCGGGGTACGCAGTACTCAAAGTGATCGTGTCTCATATTTTCAATCTGTTCAAGGACAAGTCGGGTCTGTATGATCCAAACAAAAACAAATTATTGTAGTGAATAAGGTGAGTAAGGTTGGGAAGCAAGATCAGAAAGCAAGATAAGCATGCTGCTTAAAACAGTTCCCTTACACAACAAGAACCCCCGCCCATTGGCATAACGCCAAGAAGCGGGGGTTCTGTTGGTTTAAACCAGCAGGCATGATGCCTAGCCGTGTTTGATATGCTGGAGCGTTTGCAGGAAAATTTGCTCAATGTGAGCATCATCCAGGGAATAGTACACCGTCTTGCCTTCCTTACGCCGCTTCACAATCCTCATGTTGCGGAGTGACCGCAGCTGATGGGAGATGGCTGACTGGCCCATATCCAGCAGCACGGTCAGATCGTGCACACATAATTCTTTCTGTAACAGTGCATCAATAATACGTAGACGTGTTGGATCACTAAATGCTTTGAACCAATCCGCCATCTCGGAAGAAGTATCCCGATCTATGAGTGAGGTGCGAATGGTTTGCACATCGGCTTCCGTACCTGAGCAGGCATCATCGCAATCATGTGGAGCTTTAACCGGTTGTTCCATTCCTATCACCGCCTATGTTTAACAACTGATAGCTCTATTATATCCAAAAAACGCCTAAAGCGAAATGATTACTATTAGCATATTCTGTATCCAAAATCAACAACTCATGTTGACACTCCCGTTTGGGGGTGCATATAATAGGGTTAATTGAATATATGAATGATTGCTCATGTATTGTATCAAACATAAACTTTATATTAAAGAGTTAAATTATTTGTCACACAAAGTGGAGAAGACGAAAAAAATGATAAAGCGGAGCTGAAAGCTTTTCGGAAGGATAAGCACTTTTAGTTCAACTTTTGACGGACTGCAAAGGGGAGAATTCACATGGGAACCGGACAGGAACAGGTGAAAAGGGAACTGCTGCTGGATGGACTGGATTGTGCAAACTGTGCACTGAAAATTGAAAATGGTGTGAGCAAAATTAAAGGCATTAATGAATGCTCCGTTAATTTTGTGACCAAGACGTTATCTATGTACACCACATCCGATATGGATGAGCAGGTGGTGGAAGAAGCCAAACGTAAGGTGCTCCGCCTGGAACCGCATATCCGTATCTCGGATAAGGGCGGTGCACAAGAAGCCGTGACGAACAGCACGGGCATACATCGGCACAATGATCAGAGCCAAGCTCAAGAACATAGTCACGAACACACTCATGAACATGGACACGATCATGGTCATAACCACAGCCACGCGCACAGTCATGAGGAGAGCGGTCACGCTCATGCCGGCCATTCCCATGAACATGGTGCGGGGCAGACGAAGGTGCTGCTTGCCAGACTGGCTGCTGGCTCTGTGCTGCTTGCTGCAGCCGTCTGGGCACCACTGGGTGATTGGGCGCAGCTTGCCCTTTATGTGGCGGCATATCTTATCGCAGGTGGAGATATCGTGCTTCAGGCGGTCAAAAACATCATTCGCGGACAGGTATTTGATGAATACTTCCTGATGACGGTTGCTACACTCGGTGCTTTTGCCATCGGGGAGTACCCCGAAGGAGTTGCGGTCATGCTGTTCTATCAGCTCGGAGAGCTGTTCCAGGGCATGGCGGTTAACCGCTCACGCAAGTCGATCCAGTCCCTGATGGATATTCGCCCGGATTATGCGAATATTCTTACGGGTACGGGTGACGAGACTCGGCGTGTATCACCAGAAGAGGTCCGCATAGGCGACCGTATCATGGTTAAAGCGGGTGAACGAGTCCCGCTGGACGGGATTGTGAAGGCAGGCCGATCTATGGTGGACACATCAGCGCTGACAGGGGAGTCCGTGCCGAGACAGCTGGAACCTGGAAGTGATGTGCTCAGCGGTTTCGTGAACAAAAACGGCATGTTAACGATTGAGGTTACCAAAACGTTTGGTGAATCAACGGTATCCAAAATTCTCGACCTGGTGCAGAATGCCAGCAGCCGGAAGGCAAAAACAGAACATTTCATCAGCAAATTTGCCCGGTATTATACACCGATTGTGGTCATTCTCGCTGCTCTGATTGCCTTTGTTCCTCCGCTTCTTTTTAGCGGTGCAGCATTTGCCGACTGGATCTATCGTGCACTCGTCTTTCTAGTTATCTCATGTCCTTGTGCACTCGTCGTGTCGATTCCGCTTGGTTTCTTCGGTGGTATTGGCGCAGCTTCACGGAACGGCATTCTGGTTAAAGGCAGTAATTACCTGGAAGCTTTAAATGATGTTAAAGTGGTGGTGTTCGACAAAACGGGCACACTAACCAAAGGTGTTTTCAAGGTCACATCTGTTCAACCCGAAGGCGGACGTACGGAAGAAGAATTGATGAGGCTGGCAGCGATTGCTGAGGCGAACTCCAATCATCCGATTGCTGAATCTATTCGTGCAGCCTGGGGGAAAGATATTCCGTCTCAAGGTGTGGATGGATATGACGAGGCAGCAGGTCACGGGATTAAAGTGAATGTGAATGGTCAGGAAGTGCTTGCTGGCAACGCGAAGCTGATGGAGCAGGCAGGCGTCATGTATACAAAGCCGCAAACCGTCGGAACGGTCGTGCATGTTGCGGAAGCCGGACAATATATCGGTCACCTGATCATTGCCGATGAAGTGAAGGAGGACGCAGCATCTGCCATTCAGGAACTCAAACAGCTGGGCATCCGCAAAACAGTGATGCTGACAGGTGATGCCAAAGCGGTAGGCGAAGCAGTAGCACGTCAGCTTGGCGTAGATGAGGTGTATGCGGAACTGCTGCCGCAGGACAAAGTCGAACGGCTGGAGCAGCTGGAAGCAGCCAAATTTCCGAAGGAAAAAATGATCTTTGTTGGGGACGGCATTAATGATACACCCGTATTGGCACGGGCCGATGTCGGAGTTGCGATGGGCGGACTTGGATCAGACGCGGCAATTGAAGCAGCGGACGTAGTCATCATGACGGATGAACCGTCCAGAATTGCCAGTGCAATTCAGATCGCCAAGCGTACACGCCGGATCGTCTGGCAGAATATCGGATTTGCGCTGGGTGTCAAAGCCGTCTTCCTGCTGCTCGGTGTATTCGGGATCGCCACCATGTGGGAAGCTGTCTTCTCCGATGTGGGCGTTACGGTGCTCGCGGTGTTGAATGCGATGCGGGTGCTTCGGATCAAGGACGTTTAGATTGATGAAACGTACAGCACGGCTCTGCGTATATACGTAGAGCTGTTTTACTATTTTTATGGATATTTGTATGAATGATATCGGTCTGAAAGCTAACGAGAAGAGAAGGAGTGCGAGCATTTTGGCAGGAGCATTATTGGGCATTATATGCGGAGTATGTTATTTCATTTTGGGATTGATGGTGTATAAGAAGCCGCCAAAACAAATTAACGGAATATACGGTTATCGGACACCACGGGCAATGAGCAATTCCACCTTGTGGGAGGAAGCGCAGCGGTACAGTTCGGCATTGATGATGCAGTTCGGGTTTATTATAACGGTTTTTGGTGTCATCGGTTTCTGGCTTACGGATGTGCGCGCGTTGGTATTAAGTCTGATTGCAGTGGGTTTTTATACGATCAGGCTGTTTACCCGGGTAGAAGGACGTTTGAAACAAATGCAGCGAGCGCAGCAGGAGCAGGACAAGCAGTAAAGAAGGTCAGGCAAACCAGGTAGTCCTAGCGGTGAAAGTGAGAAGCATGCGCAGGAAGCACAGGGAGCGCAAGAAAAAATAGAGAGCCTGATGAAAAGCTGCCGATGTATGGGAACATGGAGCAGAATGGTATCGGTATGCGTATTGAAACCTGAATAAGGATTATGTAATACACCAAGATCCGTGCAAGCGGGTCTTTTTTGTTTTCGTTTCCAATTGTATTTCAGATCATGTTTGTGTCTTTCCTTGTCTCTGCCTTATAAATCTTACGTTGACGTTAACGTTATAAATATATATAATTATATACATAATAATGATGACATATGAAAAGAGGTGAAGCAGATGGGTTTATTCAAAATTGATGATGCTGCCAAAGCCTGCGGACTTACGAAACGAACCATTCGATACTATGAAGAGATTGGAGTTATGCCTTCACCTCGGCGGACAGATGGTGGAACGCGGCTGTATACACAAGAGGACATCGACTATTTGAAAAAAGTTGTTCGTGCCAAAGAAGTGCTTGGCTTCTCGTTACAGGAGCTTCATGCTTATGTCGCCACGGCCGATACGCTGAACGAACAGCGATTTGACTACCAGCAGACAACTGAGGTGGAGAAACGTATCGAAAAGCTCAGCCGCATGGAAACAACACTCGATGGTCAGCTGCAGCTGCTGGAGCAGAAACTGCAAAGCATTCACGCCGTACAGCATGAGCTGGAAGAGCTGCGCGAACGGGTTAGAACAGGTATACAGACGCTGCAGATCCGTGCTGGCAAGCAGACGAAGACCAAGGACGATTAACCAGCATGAGATCAATGCAGAGAAAAAGGAACGGAAACGGATGGATAGCAAGTATGTCTGCATGATCCGGATTGCACTGATTACGGATTAAATCAGGATCAGATGAATTGCAGCATGCTTTAGTACAAACACTGGTGACTCCGGTGTGCTTGTGCTGTTTTTTTGTCTCGAATTTTGAAAATGGAATAGATGCATTGCGAAAATTTTCATTATGTTTCGTTTCAATACCATAATTAATTCATATCGGAGGAATGATTTATGAAAAGAGAACCATCATTACCTGACGAGTTACCGTCATCCCGTGGAGGCCTGCTGTCCCAGCCGCGAGCAGTGTGGGCCGTGGCCTTCGCCTGTATCATCTCATTTATGGGACTGGGTCTCGTCGATCCGATCCTGCCAGCTATTGCTGATCAGCTTCACGCATCCAAAAGCCAGGTGTCCCTCCTGTTTACAAGCTATAACGCAGTAACGGGAATTGCTATGCTGATCACCGGTGTTGTATCCAGCCGTATTGGCGTGAAATGGACACTGCTCAGCGGCATCCTGCTGATTATTGTATTCTCTTTCCTGGGCGGTACATCCGACACGGTCGGAGCGCTGGTCGGTTATCGCGGAGGCTGGGGACTTGGGAACGCCTTGTTCATTGCCACCGCCTTGTCAGCCATTGTTGGGTTGTCCACATCAGGGACAGCCAAGGCTATTATTTTATACGAAGCAGCACTCGGTCTCGGGATTGCCGTTGGTCCGCTGCTTGGCGGTGAGCTGGGTTCGATCTCCTGGCGCGGTCCGTTCTACGGGGTAGCTGCCCTGATGGCGGTTGCTTTTATCAGTATCATGTTTATGCTGCCCAAAATGGCCAAACCGAAAACGCGCAGTACACTGTCCGATCCGTTCAAAGCACTCGGTTACCCTTCACTGAAAACGTTGGCGATTACCGCTTTTCTGTACAATTTTGGTTTCTTTACCTTGATGGCTTATTCACCATATGTGATGAAACTAGATGAGCACGGTCTAGGTTATGTCTTTTTCGGTTGGGGATTAATGCTGGCGATTACGTCCGTTTTTGTGGCACCGAAGCTGCAGCGGCGATTTGGCTCAGTGCCATCCATGAGTGTGATGCTCACACTGTTTGCGGCCGACCTGCTGGTAATGGCTGTTGGTACGGTAATGGGTTCATCAATGACGGTTATCGTTGCGGTAATTGTCGCCGGTATTTTCCTGGGTATTAACAATACGTTGATCACCACGGCTGTTATGGAGGCAGCACCTGTCGAACGTTCGGTCGCATCTGCAGCATACAGCTTTGTACGGTTTATGGGTGGAGCACTTGCGCCTTGGCTTGCAGGAAAATTGTCCGAATGGTTTCTGCCCGAAACGCCGTTTTATTTCGGTGCTTTGATGGTCCTGATCGGCGTCGGTGTACTGCTGATGCGTCGTCGTCACCTGCGGGATATCGATGCTTCAATTGCTCATTAATGAAATATGCCGAGATCAGCTTATTAACTAACTAATTAACTAACATTTCGGGTTAATCATCAGACTGGAGGAATTGAAATGCTGGAACGAATATTGGCAGCTGTGGATGGATCGAATCATGGGAATAAAGCACTGGAACAGGCTCTCATGCTGGCTGAACAGATGAAGAATTCAGTTCATTTGACCATTTTGCATGTGAATCCTTCCATTTCGATTAACGAGCCTGCCCTTGGGGTGGATTTGGAAGAACGCATCGCCGAGGAAGGAAAGCATATTATTGAGCCAGTGAAGAAACTTTTGGCTAATCGGGCCGTGTCATATGAGACACGTCTGGTTGCAGGTGATCCTGTGACCGAAATTTGCCGCACGGCACGTGAACAAAAATGCGATCTGATTGTGATGGGCACCGGAGGTAAAAGGATGCTGGCTGAGATCCTGGTCGGCAGCGTCAGTCATGGTGTGCTGAAGCACGCAGATTGTCCAGTTCTGACGGTGAAGTGAACGGAATGTCTGGTGAGTGATTCACGCTGTAAATTCTAACGATCTCAGGAAACCCTATTCTGCTGGAAAATGCCATTTTGAAATTCTAACGATTCGTAGAAACGCTATATTGCCTTTTGGGTGTGGAAAAAGGTTGATTATCATGTTAGGACATGAAATAAGGTTTCTGGAGATCGTTAGAATTTGGAATGCCCCATATTAGGCTGAATAAGGTTTCTGGAGATCGTTAGAATTGAGAGCGAGGGTACTAACCCTGTCTTTCAATCTCGTTTACTGGGTGGATCATGCAGAAATAGTGTATAACTAAAGTATAACCTTCTCAGGTCTGCCTCAGAGGCTGTGTTATCTACTTGAGATTACAGCTTGCTGTGCAGGCAGGTTCGTTGTTTTTGAGTCAAGCTTTGTGCGGGGTGTTCTAAACGATTCGTGCATCGCGGCTTTTGTTCTATGCGTTATTAACTTGAATGAACTGTGATGCTTGTCAGTTACAACTGAATATGAATTATGCGCTGCATGTGAGTTATTTGAGCTATAAGTTGCATTATATGCCTTTGATAAGGAATCGAATGAATGGAGGATGCAGTTTATGAAAAAACAACATCTGTTTATTGGCGGCAAGCACACCGAATCAGTGCGGTATACGACACTCCAGGCGCCGTATTCCGGAGAAACACTGGCAGAAGTGGCTTCCGCCTCAGCAGAGGAGACGGAGGCAGCTGTAGCTGCGGCAGTGCAGGCACGCCAAGCCATGTGTCAGATGCCTGCACATCAGCGTGCAGACCTGCTGTACAAGCTGTCCGCCATGCTGGAAGAACGCAGAGAAGAGGCGGCCCGCATTGTTGCATTGGAAGCAGCGAAGCCGATCACTGCGGCGAGAGCCGAGATCGACCGTACAATTGAGACATACCGTTTTGCCGCCGAAGAAGCGAAACGTTTAACCGGAGAGACGGTTCCGATGGACGCGGCGAGAGGCGGCGAAGGCCGCATCGGTTATACTATGCGACAGCCGATAGGGGTCATCGGGGCGATCACACCGTTTAATTTTCCAATGAACTTGGCTGCACATAAAGTGGGGCCCGCGCTGGCAGCAGGAAATACGATCGTGCTCAAACCTGCGGAGCAGACACCGCTGTCTGCCTACTTCATAGCGAACCTGTTTCACGAAGCAGGGCTGCCTGATGGAGCATTGAACGTGGTGAGTGGCGATGGCAAAACAATCGGTGACGTGCTCGTGCAGCATCCCGATGTGGCTTATATCACCTTTACAGGCAGTCCAGCCGTAGGAACGGGTATCCGCAGCAAAGCCGGATTGAAACGTGTTACGCTGGAGCTTGGCTCCAATGCCGCTGTAATTATAGACAAAGATGCCGATCTGGACAAGGTGATTCCGCGCTGCGTCACGGGTGCGTTCACATATCAGGGTCAGGTATGTATTTCATTACAGCGTATCTATGTGCACGAGGCCATTGCCGAGAATTTTATCCAACGTTTCGCTGCAGCGGCCGAACAGGTTGTGATCGGTGATCCGCTGAATGAGGATACGATGGTCTCAGCACTGATTACCTCCAAGGATGTGAAGCGCACACTGGAATGGATTGAAGAAGCGAAGCAGGCAGGTGCATCGGTTGCAGTGGGTGGTAAAGCTGAAGCAGGCGTGCTGCGTCCAACGGTACTTGTCAATGTGCCGCGTGAAGCTAAGGTATCGTGTCAGGAAGTGTTTGCACCAATTGTTGTCATTAACACGGTCAATTCCGTAGAAGAAGGCACCAAGCATGTCAACGACTCCATGTATGGGCTTCAGGCAGGAGTGTTCACCAATGACATTCAAACGGCGCTTCGAGCCGTGGATGAGATTGAAGCGGGTGGCGTGATGATCAATGATATCCCAACATTCCGGGTAGATCATATGCCGTATGGTGGAGTGAAGCAAAGCGGGATCGGACGTGAAGGTGTCAAGTATGCGGCGGAAGAAATGACGGAATTAAAGTTTGTCATGTTTAACAAAAATTAATCGGGTTTATTGAGGGTTACAGCCTGTAGTATAAAATGATTGGAAATCCTGCATCCACCTCAGGGGTGCAGGATTTTTTGGGTTTCAAAACCAAGAAATTGGTCTCAAAAAATACATAAAATTATTTACTGACTACGGGTTCACATAGAGTGAGGGGGGTATTAATTAGGTACATACTGCGAACAACGGTATGAACCCGTTGGTCTCCTTGGAATATGGATGTCTAACGCTTTGTGAAAAATAATGAATGCGTTTCAACGATGTTTCAAGGATCATGAATGCTTTTGGCATTAAGCAGGATTAACGTTTTACATTTCAATCTTTTAAATATAACGCAGTAATCAACCGGCGAGTGAACACACAGAGCAAACAGAAGAGGCAGGAGGTGATATCATGGCGTATTCCATGACCGATGTATCTGGTATGTCAGGTGTAAGTTTGAGTGAGTTAAGCTATTATGCGGAGCTGGGGCTGCTGTCCCCTGCCTTTCGTGGACTGGACGAAGATATTTACTATGAAAAAAAGAGCTGCTGAAGCTTCAGCAAATCATGTTTTGTAAAGAAGCAGGTGTGCCGGAAAAAGAAATTGGTTCTATGCTGAAAGAAGATCCTGCAGAAATTGTACGTGTGATGCAGCAGCATCGGATTCAAATTCTGGAGGAAGCGCTGCGACTGCACGGTTTAATTCAGACACTGGATCGAACGGTTTCTTATCTCCAAGGAGAGCAGACGATGGAGGAGCATGAACTGTACTATGGTTTTGCGCATAACACGCGTCATGTCCCGCTGCTGCAAGCAGGTGAAACACAGCACTCTTCTGATGCTGCTGACGCCTTCCCGACACAAGATCTGCAAGCGAAGGAAATGGAGCTGAAATCCAAAGAAGATTTTTTGGAATCGCAGGCGAAGATTGATCGAATTCATCTGGATTTGAAACAGGCACTGGAACTTGGCCTTGAGCCGGGCAGCCCGGATGTGCAGCAGATTATCGGCAGACATCTTGAATGGATCAAAGGATATTACACACCAACAGCTGAGATTTACCGGGATTTAGCCAATCTGTACGTGGAGCATCGCGATTTTCGTAACATGTATGACGGCTATCACCCAAGGCTAGCTGAGTTTCTACGGGAAGGAATGATCATCAAAGCAGCACAGGATCTATCCTAGATGCATAAAGTAACTTGGGCGGGCAAGAACATCGGTATGAACATAGCAGCAAAAAGCGCAGACCTCGGCGAGGTCTGCGCTTTTTGCTCACACTTATCGATATCACCATCATTGTGGTGAGAGGAGATGAGTCCTCTTGTACCGTTTAGTTGAAAGTCAATTAAATGGCCTACAGCTGCTCCGTGAGCAAACTGACCGCTTTTTCCAGGAAGACACGGTCTTCATCGTCAAAACGGTTTTTAATCGGGCTGTCGATATCCAGCACACCGTATAATTGTCCATCTTTAATAATTGGAACAACGATCTCACTATTGGATGCGGCATCACAGGCGATATGGCCCGGGAAAGCATGCACATCATCCACAACGAGTGTGCGTCTCTCTGCAGCAGATGTCCCGCATACCCCGCGTCCAAGTGGAATACGAATGCAGGCAGGCAATCCCTGGAACGGTCCGAGGACCAGTTCTTTTCCGTCATAGAGATAGAATCCGACCCAGTTGGTGTCGGTTAGAAATACGTTGAGCAGCGCAGCAGCGTTAGCCAGATTGGCAATCGCACTAGGTTCATCGCGGATCAGAGCACTTAACTGTCCCAGGACGGCGGTGTGCTGCTCGCTTCGTGTTCCTTCATAGGAAACAGCTTGAAACATGGTGAATCACCCTCCCGAGCAAAAATGGTACTTATTTTCAAGATAGTGCAGCGGATGCGGTTAGTCAAGCGGAATGATTCTGGAAAGAGATTACAGCAGCTGGATTCTGCTCCTGTTTCTCCGCTTCTTTCACGGGGTAATTACTTAGCAACCAAGTAGGGCTACAACCCGGGAAGGAGCTTAGCTTATGCATGCAGAAGTACAGAACCTGTTTGTACGAATTCATCTTCTATATTTTGCCCAAAATGAGGATCTAACCGTAAGCGATGCGCTGCCTCTGTTAGAAGAGCGTGGATATCGTGTTGGTGAACGTGAGATCAAGCAGGAGCTTGAACACCTCACACAGGAGAACTTCCTGACTGCCCACGGAGACCAGTGGAGCCTGACCGGGACAGGCATTGAAGAATATAAAGAGATTGTTGCTGTGCTTGGACGGGTGAGCGAGGAACTGCTCGCTGGCAGTAAGAAAGCCTCTCCAGCATAAGTCTGAAACAGATCGGCTTGAAGCAAAGTAAAGCAAATGTGTAGGACCCTTGCCATAAGACAGGATATCCTGTGCTGATGGATTCATATGTACATCAAGACCGGGAGCAGGTGCGCCCGGTTTTTTGATATGATCCGAAGAGTGAACAGTTGCCAATTGGTGCAGGTTATGGTTAGATGGCTAATGAATCTTATGGTCTGCAACAAAGGATCGGATCGGAGTGTCAGATGATGTATAAATGTAAAGGAAGAATTCCCGAGCTCGAGACAACACGTCTTCGTTTGCGTAAAATGCGCCGCAGGGATGCTGCCCAGATGTTCGTTCACTGGTCAGACCGGGAGGTTACGAGGTATATGAATCTCGCACCGATGATCGGGACAAGCGAGGCGGCTGATATGATCGGGCTGCTGAACCATATGGCAGGGGAAGAGGATGCCATCCGGTGGGGGATCGAACTGAAGGATTCAGGCAAACTTATCGGCAGCTGCGGCTTCAACACCTGGCAGCTGGAAGGGGCATTCCGTGGGGAGATCGGGTATGAGCTGGGTCGTGACTACTGGCGTTACGGTTATATGTCCGAGGCATTTACGGCGCTGCTGCCCTTCGGTTACGAGACGATGGGACTGAACCGGATTGAAGCACTTGTTGACCCGCGTAATGCAGCTTCGGGGTCTTTCCTGACAAGTCAAGGCTTCACACGTGAAGGTTTGCTGCGTCAAGTGCAGCACACGTCCACCGGATACAAGGACATGGTCATGTATTCGCTATTATATGATGAGTTTCTTCGCAGTAAGAGAAGGAAATAAGATGCGATTTTATTAATAAGAGTTTTTATTTACATATTAACGGAGAGACAGAACAAAGCTGGAGAAGCGAAGCGTTCGTCTGAAAGCTTTCGGCAAGAAAGCTGCATCGGAAGCATAGGCTTACCACCGGATTTCCCCCTCTTAAATAATGAAATTCAAAAAATCCGGGGGCAATAACGATCGAAAAATTGTTCTGGCTCGTAGTGGCATGTAAATAATATTCTTCTTATGATTAAAGAGAAAAAAGAGAGAAGGGTTTGTGTGAATACATCATCAGGAGGTTTAAAGCGCAGTTTCATTTTGGCTGGTTTGCTGCTGGCCACGTTCTTGTCTGCGATTGAAGGCACCGTAATTGGCCCGGCGGGTCCAACGATTGTCAGCGAATTGGGAAGCGTGCAGCTGCTCAGCTGGATTTTTACGGCGTATCTGCTCACGATGGCAGTCAGTACCCCGATTTTTGGCAAAATCAGTGACCTGTATGGACGTAAACCTGTTTTCCTCATCGGCTGTGCCTTATTTCTGCTCGGTTCACTCTTGTGCTGTCTTTCCCAGAATATGGAGCAGTTGATCATCTATCGTGCCATTCAGGGGATTGGTGCGGGAGCTGTAGTGCCGGTGACCTTTACGATTATCGGGGATATCTACCGCATTGAGGAACGCGGCAAAATTCAGGGCTGGATCAGCTCGGTATGGGGCATTTCATCTCTTGTGGGTCCGCTGCTTGGCGGTTATTTTGTGGACAACCTTGGTTGGCAGTGGATTTTCGGGTTTAATGTGCCGTTTGGCCTGCTTGCGATGTGGTTTGTATTCCGGTATCTGAAAGAGGATATCTCGCCACGTACGGCCAAAATCGATTATTTCGGGGCGCTGACTTTCACCGTAGGCATCACCGCACTGCTCTTTGTTTTGTCGGCGGGCGGGCAGTACTATGCTTGGAGTTCTCCATTAATTGTGGGACTGAGTATCACTGCCGTTCTGTTTATTATTTTGTTTTTTGTGGTGGAAAAAAGAGCTCAGGCCCCGATGGTTCCACTCCATCTGTTCCGTATTCGGGACATCCGGGTGGCGAATATCGCAGGCCTGCTGACCAGCACATTAATGATCGGCTTAACCAGTTATCTGCCGCTGTGGGTGCAGGGAGTTCGCGGAGGCAATGCAACCGAGTCCGGGCTGCTGCTCGCACCCATGTCCGTCGGTTGGCTGATCGGCAGCGTACTGGCAGGCCGCCTGCTGCTGAAGATTGGATCACGGTTGACCACATTAATCGGACTTACGGGCATTGCCGTCGGTTCGGGTGGGCTGTTCCTGGTGGGCGGGACATCCCCGCAGGTCGTGCTGTTTATTCTGACCTTTATATATGGTCTGGGGTTCGGCTTTGCATTTACAATCTTCACCATTATTGCACAGTCCTCTGTGGGATATAAGGAGCGCGGTTCTTCAACGGCACTGCATACGTTCATGCGTACACTCGGGCAGACCATTGGGGCGGCGGCTTTTGGTACGTGGTTAAATTTCCGTATCTCGGCTCTATCGAGTGAACAGAATCTGGCGGCAGCGGGGATTTCGGAACAGGATTTGAACGAGCTGCTGGCGCCGCATACAGATGCAGCGTTGTCGGATGAGAAGTGGGCGCTGCTGCGCAGCGTGCTTGAGGGCAGCCTGCACTCCTTGTTTGTCATTATGTTTGTTATTGCGATCATTTCGTGGGTCACCACACTGGCCCTGCGCAAACGACTGATTGTTCCTGAAGATGGAGATGCACCTCCTCAGGTGGAAGCTATGCAGAAGTAACTAACATGCCGGGTGAAGGATTGGAAGTGCACGGTAAGTAATGGCATTCGCCGGATCGATGCATATTTTCGTTATATCCTAAAAAGCAACTGAACATCAGCTGCTTTTTATATTACAACAGGTTTGGTATGATGGACTGGAAAAAGGAGGATGAACTGATTTGAGTAAACCAAAGCTAGTTGTCCTACGACCTGTTTCCTCTCCTGTTCGAATCTTTTCAGCATTGCTGGCCTGTATTTCAATGGCTCTAATCGTTGTCCTCATGGAATACGTGCCTGCAGCTGAGCGAATGGATCATACGTATTATTATCCGTTTTGGTATTCACTGCTTATTACTGCACTAATTAGTCTAGCGATTGTCACTTTTCTTATTCTTCCACTGTCACTCTTGACGGATGCGGTGTCTATGTCCTTAGCGCGACGATTCAAAGGAGTTGCGATGCAGGTTGTCTCTATAATGATTGGTTATGTTCTACTAGCAGGATTAAGCGGTCTTCTGTTCTCTATCTTTGTGTTTCGGGAAAATACGTTTCTTTACATGGGGGCTATTCGCCAGATGTTTGTCATCACCCTGATCTTTCTAGGCTGGCAGTATGTTTTGCGGGCAGGGTCCCACGGGCTAAAAAACAATATACAAGCAAAAACCGAATGAGCCTTGGATAGGCCCATCCGGTTTTTTATTTATTTCTGTTTACTTTCAAAAGCTTTCTAGCGAGTCTGCATTATCATTATCCTGCTGCTGATGTGGTTGTGCGATGCTTATGCCGCCCCTAGCTGCTCGCTGAAAGACTTTCTGCACCGTGAGCCAGCCTGCACAGCAGCTCGGATAAAAGTTCCTTATCCTCTTCGCTCAGACCACTGACCGCCCGATCAATCTTGACTGCATAACCCGGATAGATATCATCCATCGTACGCTGACCTTCCTCCGTCAGTTCGACAAAAATGATGCGTCTATCCTGCGGACAATGTTTGCGGCGCAGCAGTCCTTTTTGCTCCAGCTTGTCAATGACATAGGTGACATTCCCGCTCTGCAACAGCAGCTGCGCGCCTACCTGTTGAATCGGCTGTGCACCTTTCATATATAACACTTCGAGCACTCCGTACGCAGTCGGATTAAATCCATGTACTTTACTTCCAGATACAGCGTGTTCATTCACACTTTTGAACGTATGGGCCAAGGTGCGGTACAGATGAAGTGAACGTTCGGTCCCGATTTCTTGTAATTCCAGCATGCTGATCCCGCCTTTCAGTGATATTTATATAAGTTGACATGATATGAAGGTTCTCTTTGCTGTATAAGTTTGAACTAAGGCTGACTTACTCCTGCACTCCAATGAGAGTATAAGGCGAGATTTTATGCTTTCGATGCAGCTTTCTTTGAGAATGCTTTTAGCTGCGCTTTTCCAGATGTATTCTCTCCCCTTCGGTCCTGGGCAAATGAAGTTAAACTTATACAATGCGTTTTGTAAAAGATCAGATCAACTTATATGAGTTGGATCATTATATCGATTGACGAATCAGTGAATCGTCTCGTTATATGTACATTGTAGACCTCTATTTTGGTGAAAAACATGCGATATGTCACAAGATTTGCATTTTTAGCATTTAAAATTTGATCATTATCATGATTTAACATACATATCCGCAATTGGAGGAGCTGTATCGATCAAAGCCCGGATCGTTAGAAAAATCATTCTGCAGGATACTCTGATCTCCGTCTCTGGCAGGAGGTTCAGAAGGGCCCTCTTCTATATAATCATTTTCATAGTGATTATTCGGAATTGATGGGGGAGAAACGGAATGACTACGACATACGCATTGGAAGGGCAGAGGACACTGAAACAGAATCGCTCTTTCGTCACATTAATGGTATCTCAGGCTGTATCTAATCTGGGAGACTGGCTTCATCTGCTGGCTATTCTGACACTGGTAGGTCTTCGCTGGAATGCAGCGCCTTTGGAGATCACTTTTGTGATGCTGTCAGCTGCGCTGCCTGTCCTGATTACCGGACCTTTTGCCGGTGCACTGGCAGATCGGTTGAACCGGAAATGGTTGATGATTACAGCCGATGGCGCCCGAATGATCATCGTGGGTGCGTTCATTTTTGCCGATCAGATTTGGCATATCTACGTGCTGCTCATTCTAAAATCTCTGTTTGATGTGGTGTTCTCTCCTGCCAAGAACGGCAAACTGAAGGAGATCGTGCCGCATCATCAGCTTGCTCAAGCTGTGTCCATCAGCTCTGTAATCGAACAGATGTCCAAAATTATCGGCCCGGCACTGGGCGGATTACTTGCAGCCGGATTTGGAATCACGTGGTGTTTTGTGCTGGATGCGGCATCATTTCTGATCTCTGGCATTATTTTATTGTGGATTCCCGGTTATCGGGTGATCCAACGGACAGATTCTGACGTAACAGGAGTAAAGGAAGAGACAGCAGGATCGACTCAAGTAAAACCATCCTTTTGGAAAGAAACAATTGAGGGCATCCGTATGCTTGCTTCCCTTCCTCGCGTAGGGACGTCACTTCTTTTGCTGGCAGCTGCGATTTTGTTTCTGCAATTTGCCGATTCACAAACGGTTGTGTTGTTCAGGCAGCTTCCCGGCATTTCGGGTGATCTGCTTGGATGGTGTGTTGCGGCAAGCGGTGTCGGAACGTTAATAGCGGCGATGAGTGTCCGGAAATGGAAAACAGCGAGCCACGGGTTAAAAATGGGGCTGGGTACCGCTGTAACAGGCCTCGTGATCGGGACGGCTGGGTTAGTTGTTGTCGTATGGCCTTCAGCAGGAATGGGCGCACAGCTGCTTCTTATTTCGCTGTTTGCCTTGGCGGGTGTGGGCATCGGGTTTGCAGTCGTGCCTTTTCAGATTCTGCTGCAGGAACAGACCCCTGAGCCAATGACAGGCAGGGTATTTGGTACCGTAGGCAGTGTGATGACAACGAGTAACATTCTCGGCCCTGTGGCAGGCGGGTTATTAGTGACTTCGTTTGGTGTTGTACCTGCGTTTGTAAGTTCAGGCATTCTGTTGACACTGCTGGGTCTATTGTATTTGTTGAAGGCAAGAGCGAAGAGTGGAGATGTGGAAGCAGTTCTTCCGGCAAAATCTGTGTCAACCAGAGAGGTGTCGTAAGTTGATTTTTGAGAGGTAATCGCCCAGCATGAAGGCGGAAATTAATTTAAATTTAAATTTTTTTTATTGAAAAATCGTTTGAGTAGATGCCTTCACGTTTAATGAGGAACAGGCAGAAATCCCTGTATTCTAATTAATCCTAAGGGGGAAACTCATATGCCTTTTCCCACCAAGGCTAGTGCGGAAAGGGGGTGAAGCAGCTTGAACTTAAAAGTAAAATTACCCAGAACAATTACTCGTCTGGCAAGCATCCCGTTAGCCATTCTGGCGGGAACGTTGGTTATGGGCATCGGTTCATCGCATGTGTATGCAGATGATGTTCAGAATCAGGCGGGTTCGAGTAAACCGTCCAGTGGATTGTCGCTATACTTGTTTTCACGTGATGCAGATGGCGGTCTTGATCTGACCCCATCAATATCCGTGTCCACCCCACTGCTGGATGTAGAAGTTCCTTCGATCCAAGCGAATGCATCTACCGGCAAGCTGAGTGTATCTGAGCTGGAAGTAGATACACCGCTTGGATCGGCAGGAACATCGAAGATAGGCATCGATGCGAAGCAGGGGACGGTGGATCTTCCTTCAGTGCAGGCAGACACGCCTGTCATTCGAGCAGATGTATCCAGCAGCCAGGTAAATCTTAACGAAGGAACAGCTTCCCTGCCAGGCATTACTGCCGAGGTTCCTGAGGTCATCAAAGCAGAGACGTCTGCTGTGCAAACAGACCTGCGGCAAGGCAAGGTTGAACTGCCTTCCGTGACAGTTGATATTCCTGAAGTCACATCGGTAGATGTCTCGATATCGGGTGTGAACTTGAGCGAAGGCAAGGTACAGCTTCCAAAGGTGAAGGCAGAAGTGCCTGTCGCTGATGCCAAGCTTGAACTTGACCCTGACCCTGGAAAGGCAGAGGTGCAGCATCCGGTTGTAGAACAAAGGAAGCCTGCGAACATTTCGGATCAGCCTGATGTTGTGCAAACACCTAGAATTGAGAAACAATTTTCTAGTACAGCAACGGATTCACCTTCGTCTCAGGGCAAGGTGAGTGGACAGAACACGGCACAAGATGAAATACAGGTTACAAGTCAGGTGATTGATCTTGAGATCAATCCGGACTCAATCAACGAACCTACCGTTTCTCAGGCTGTGCCTGTGGAACAGGATCGTCTGAACCAGCGTGCTGAGGAGACGAATGCAAACGTATCTTTACTGGATAATGAGTGGTTGCAAATGGACACAATCTTTGGCAGATCAACAGCCGAGGACCAGAATCAGGGGAATCTGAAAATAGATCAGGTAATACCTGAAAAGCAGGATGAAGCCTCTGCACCATGGCAACCACGGACTGAACGACCGGCCAACTGGTCTGTTATGGCAATAGCTCCTTCTGCAACGAGTACCTCTACAGGTACAAGCTCCGGTTCGTCCGGTGTGGCGGGGGGCGGAGCATCCATTCCAGCTGTAGCACTGCCTTTGGCGTTAACTAGCCCGGTGATGCCGGGTTATGGTTTTGCTTTTGACATGGAACGTTTGGATGGTTTCAGCCAGTGGTCACAAGCACCACCAGGTCAGCCGCCAAAATATACCTCTTTCTCATAAAAAACAAAGGTGTTCATTCAACCAAAATTGAGAAGGAGTGTATATAATCATGAAAAAAGTGAATCGTTGGGTAAAATTGTCGGTATTGTCGGGTACGCTGGCAGCTGGATTGCTGGGAGCTTCGCAGGCAACCTATGCAGATAGCTATAACAGCAACAGCAGCGGTAATTTGGATTTGAATGCAGGTCTGCGTCTGGAACTGGGATCGTTGCTATCAGGACAACGTGACGCTGGTTACGGGAATAATGAGAGCTATGGGGGTTCCTCCAGTGCAAGCGGAGCATTAAATCTGGATCTAGGCTTAAACGCCGGTGTATCCGCAGAGAACATGAACCGTTACAATAACCATTCTTCTGATGTTACAACTCAGCAGAGCAGCACTGGCAAATTAGGTCTAGGCCTGAATGCCAGCGTGTCGGGAGAAGCAGCAGCGATGAACGAGTATTCACGAGACGGTCAGGTACGCAGCAGTAACACGAACAGCAGCTATGCAAGTGAAAGTCGCGGCATGCTGGGTCTGGGTCTGAACGCGAAAGCGGAAGGGGAGAGTGCAAGCATTGCTCAATCCGAACGCAGCAGTAACGTGAACGACCGTGAGCGTACCGCAAACAGCAGCTATGCCAGCGAAAGCCGCGGCATGCTCGATCTCGGTCTGAACGCGAAAGCGGAAGGAGAGAGTAAAACAATGGCTCAATCCGAACGCAGCAGTAACGTGAACGACCGTGAGCGCACCGCAAGCAGCAGCTATGCCGGCGAAAGCCGCGGCATGCTGGGTCTGGGTCTGAACGCGAAAGCGGAAGGGGAGAGTGCAAGCACGGCTCAATCCGAACGCAGCAGTAACGTGAACGACCGTGATCGTACTGCAAGCAGCAGCTATGCCAGCGAAAGCCGCGGCATGCTGGGTCTGGGTCTGAACGCGAAAGCGGAAGGCGAGAGTGCAGCAGTGGCTCAATCCGAACGCAGCAGTAACGTGAACGACCGTGATCGTACTGCAAGCAGCAGCTATGCCAGCGAAAGCCGCGGTAAGCTCGATCTGGGTCTGAACGCGAAAGCGGAAGGGGAGAGTGCAAGCATTGCTCAATCCGAACGCAGCAGTAGCGTGAACGACCGTGATCGTACTGCAAGCAGCAGCTACGCCAGCGAAAGCCGCGGCATGCTGGGTCTGGGTCTGAACGCGAAAGCGGAAGGGGAGAGTGCAGCAGTGGCTCAATCCGAACGCAGCAGTAACGTGAATGACCGTGAGCGTACCGCAAGCAGCAGCTATGCCAGCGAAAGCCGCGGCATGCTGGGTCTGAACGCGAAAGCGGAAGGCGAGAGTGCAGCAGTGGCTCAATCCGAACGCAATAGTAACGTGAACGACCGTGATCGTACCGCAAGCAGCAGCTATGCCGGCGAAAGCCGCGGCATGCTGGGTCTGAACGCTAATGCAAATGCTGAAAGCGAAACGATGACCATGGTGGAGAGCAATCGATAATATGAGTTTTTCACTGTAATATGAAGAAGCAGGGGCTCCGGAGCCCCTGCTTCTTTTTTTATATTTAAACAAATACAATGGGTGAATCATGGTATAATTGTTATAACAGTTGAATAGTATAATTATAGGAGGAATCTAAGTGAGTAGGGTGAGAGAGATGGAACGAAAAGTAACGAAATTTGGAAACAGCCTTGGAATAACGATGACAGAAGCATTCAAGCAAATTGGACTTGAACAAGGAGATATGGTTCTGGTAGAGGTCGACCAAACGAGCGGAGAAATTATTATTAAAAAGTCGGTCAAGGTAAATCTGCCTAACGGAATAAGTAATGATTTTATGGATACGTTAGCTTCTGTTATGGATGAGTATAATCAAACTCTGAAAGGTCTTAAAGACAGATGAGTCTCATTCGTTATTTAAATATTCAAGAAGTAATTGCGATCAATGTTGCGATGATAAAACGGTATAGCCCGGGAGAGCAGATTGGTGTAAAAGATTCTAATCTGCTTGAATCTGCTGTTCTTAGACCGCAATCATCTGCTTTTGGTGACGAAGCGTATCCGACAGTCTATGAGAAGGCGGCTGCAATTTTTCAGTCGTTAGGTCAAAACCATCCTTTTCATAATGCGAATAAACGAACAGCCTTTACTGCATTAGTCATGTTTTTACGTTACAATCATATTTACTTTAAAATGGAACAGACCTTAGCTGAGGATTTTACGGTTGATATGTTCAACCACAAATATTCATTTGAAGATCTTACTTCGATGATTCAAACTCACTGTTGGTCTGAGGAGAGAACATAATAGGGATCAAAGAATGCATGAGCAATAAATCATGGAGTTTTAATGGTTTATTGTTTTTATTTGCCTACTTTTTGCTCAATTTGATCAAACATGATACTCAAAACTCATTTACAATATAAATAGTTCATCACGTATAAAAAGGATAAGAACAGGAGTGTTAAGCCATGCAGCGTGCATCGCAGGAAGAAACAGCTTTACCTAATTCCATCCTGAACGTACATATTCGCGAAGCTGGTTATGCGCCAGGACAGTCTACGATCCGGAATATTCGGATGCACGTGGTACCGGGAGAGTTGGTCGGGATTATCGGGCCTAATGGCGCGGGTAAAAGTACAACCATTAAAACATTGCTTGGCCTGCTGGAGCATGCCGATTATGATGTAACCATTGGAGGGGAAGGGCGTTATGCTTATATTCCCGAACAGCCTGTTTTTTACGAGTATATGACCTTGTGGGAACATCTTGATCTGGCTGCAGCGGCGTATGAAATAGAAGAAGAGGTATTTGTGGCGAGAGCGGAGGAATTGTTAGTCCGTTTTGGTATGGATCATGTCCGCAATGATCTTCCAGCGAGTTTCTCCAAGGGCATGCGTCAGAAAATGATGCTCATGATCGGATTTCTTTCCTCACCGGATATCTATATTGTGGACGAGCCATTTATCGGTTTAGACCCGCGTGCAACAAAGGATTTTCTCAAATTACTTGATGATGAGCGCCGCCGCGGGGCAGGCGTGTTGATGTCTACACACGTGCTGGATACGGCGGAACGGATCTGTGACCGCTTCGTTCTGATTGCTTCTGGCCGTTCGGCTGCGGAAGGAACATTAGATGAGATTCGAGCTACGGCGGAAATGCCGGAAGCGTCTTTGTTTGATTGTTTTGATACGCTGACATCGGATTGAAGAGAGGAGAGGCCTGATGGTGGAGCCCAAACGTTATACCCCGCATCTTCTATACCAGAGAAGACAGAAAGAGCATCTTAGGGAACAGTGGCGCAATCTCAAGCTTGTAGTGGACTGGACAGTCTGGCTGTATCTGCTAGTTCCAGGAATGTTATATTTTATCGGCTATTACGCCAGTCTGTGGACAAAAGCTTTGCCAGCATGGGCAAGCGGCGGCATATCATTCCCTTTACTAACCGGGATTATCGAACTGATCATCCTGACGGGTGGAGTTCTACTTTTTATCGAGGAAGCGGACGTGTTGTTCCTGAAATCCAGAAGGGTATGGATGCGAACACTGATGCTGCGAGGGCTTCTGCGGGTGACGGTGTTACAACTTGGGAAAATGATACTTATTACTGCAGTGGTTGCACCGCTATTCGTTCGTGTGTATGGGATGTCTCTAGTTCAGATCGTGATGACAACTCTATGGTTGGGAACAGCAGCCTCGCTTCAAGTCATTGCTATACATATGATCAAAGTTCGATATACGGGATGGCGGCGCTGGCTCTCATTGGCCTCACTTGTGATCGCTATGGGATGGATGACTGTTCGCACGTCGGCTTGGATGTCAGGGGACATGTATACGTGGAAAATCATGCTCAGTATTGCCGCCGTTCTGTTACTGCTCATTACGATGATCCAGATGAGATTACGTATGAAAGGTACGTTTGAAGGAGATGTACGGGAGGACTTGCGAAGCAGGCTCAGGTTGACTGCCATGATGTTAAGTCAGGCTGTGAGCAAACCCAAGGCTCCGCAGACACGTACGATCATTTTTCGCAAACCTCGCAAACTATTTCGTAAACGCTCCATTCCGAATCGGACGGCAGAGATTGCTTTCAAAGCATTTTTTCGCAATTCCGAGACACTGAAGTTATTTTTACAGTTGGATAGTTTGTCCATTGCCGCGGTAGCCCTGCCGCCGTTTCCGGTTAATGTCAGCGTGTGCGGTTTACTGGTGATTATGCTCACCGTGATGTTGTACCGCGCCTGGGATGGACTGGCAACCTCGGAGTATGTTCAGCTTGTCACGTATGATTCTGCTGCGCTGCATGAGGCAGGCTCTATTATGGTGCGTATGTTACTGCTTCCACTCGCCGTACTGATGGGCTATGTGATGGGATTGTTTTGGCTGGGCTGGCTTGCCGGTTTTCTGACGGCTGCATGCACGGCGGCATTTGGTTATGTTGTAGTGTCCGCTGCAGGCTGGATCAGACAGACCCGTGCATGATTTGCATAAATGCGCTTGTAAGGAATCTGCTGCCGGGAACGCATATCACATATGCTTACTGCCCATGCTATAGAGGAAAGGTTTTGTGAATCACATGAATGTTCAAGAAATCCTGACTCAGGGATGTCTTGGATTTCAACAGGTTTCACGGACTGAAGATGAAATATCTATAGTGAGGAGAAGTTTAGCGTGATGGATAATAGTGAGCTTCAAGTGCATTTTTCCGATCCTTCGGCACTGCTTGCGGCAAAAGCAACCTTGGAGGAATTAGGCTATAAGCCATATCAGTCTGCACCACTTGAATTCTATATCCCAACGGATCGCCAGGACCCACAATCGGCTGTTGAGATTGTGCAATCCCATGGAGGGAGTGCTGTGTTTGCCTCTTCGGTGGATGAACTGGATCAGTTTCAAAGTGTATCTATTCCAGCGCATCTGGTGAACGAGGATTGGGATGAGAATTATGTACACGGTGGGAAACAGGCGGTGAATGGCGGTCAGAGCGTGGACCAGAGTGCAGCTCAGGACGAACATAACTACAGCAATGATCCTGTTTACGACGACTCGGCGGATGGATTCTCCGGCAGCGTTAAGGCTTGAGGAAGAACCGGGCAGCAGTTTCAACAACATCAGACCATATTGTAATGAACGACAAGCTGAACTCCAATTGGAGCGGCAAAACGTATAAACAAAACAAAGGGCACCCCGGTCATGGAAAATGACATGCGGGATGCCCTTTTTGGCGCAATTGTAAGATGCAGATTAAAGGATTGTGATCCTTTGGCCAGTGCTGCCTAATCATTTCTACCGATCACGGGGAACGCTATTTGCTTCCTTTGGTGATGTTTAGGCCAGCAGCACCTTTTCCCGCTCGTGGACGCTTCACGTCTACCTATCTACCTACGCGTTAACATGTCTGTACTCCGCTGCGTGCATGCCAGCGGTGTATCCAGTGGAGAAGGCAGCTGTAATGTTATAACCGCCGGTGTAACCGTGAATGTCGAGCACCTCACCGCAAAAGAATAGTCCAGGCAGCAGCTTGGATTCCATTGTTTTAGGGTATATCTCCTTTAAGTGAACTCCGCCCCCGGTAACAAAGGCTTCTTTAAGGGATCGCGTGCCGTCTGCACGAAAAGTGAAGGACTTCATAAGTTCACACAGATGACTTAACATACCTTTCGGAAAATGATGGAATGTGAGGTCGTCCCCAATCTCGGCACGTTTCATCAAGAGGGGAATCAGTCGCTCAGGCACCCATGTTTTCAAAATGTTTTTGACAGCCTTACGTGACTCCTGCTCCAGACCTTGCTTAACCTGTGCTTCCAGCGCAGCCGGGGTAAGGTCAGGGAAGAGATCGATGCTCAGCGTGACCTGCGTGCTCCCCGACTTCATCTGAACCTTGCGAATAAATTGACTGCAGCGAAGGGCAGCCGGACCGGATACACCAAAATGGGTGAAAATCATATCTCCACGATGGGAAATGACCGTTTTGCCTTTGGCATCCAGTACGGATAGAGCGATGTCACGCAGAGACAAGCCCTGCAGCTCTCTGGACTGAATCCAGCTCTCCCCGGAAACAATCGGCACCTCGGTTGGATATAACTCAGTAATGGTGTGACCCGCTGCTTCAGCCCAAGGATATCCGTCCCCGGTCGAACCGGTTTGCGGCACGGATTTGCCGCCCGTTGCGATGATCACAGAGCGGCTGTGAATAATTTTGCCAGAGGCCAGTTTAACCCCCTGCACATGCTGACCGTTCTGAAGAAGTTCTTTGACGGGTTCTTTCGTACGGATCTCTACGCCAAGGGAGACGATTTTACCCACTAGCGCATCAACAACCGTTTTGGCTTTGTCTGTGACCGGGAACATTCGGCCGTTATCTTCTTCTTTCAAGGCAATACCGAGATTTTCAAAAAAACGCATGATACCCTGGTTGTCCAGATTTTGAAACGAGCTGTATAAAAAGCGTCCATTACCCGGAATGTGGCGAATAAGCTCATCTGTTTCTTTGGCATTGGTTACATTGCAGCGTCCTCCGCCGGAGATGCCCAGTTTGCGGCCTAATTGATCTCCTTTATCCAGCAGCAGCACAGATGCTCCGTGCTCAGCAGCTGCCACACAAGCCATCAGACCTGCGGAACCGCCGCCTATTACAATAACGTCATACATTCATGATTACCTTCTTTTTGATTGATTTTGTCTGTTTTTTATAGACAATGTCTACTTCTGCCTTTTTCTGAAATCAGACAGGCTTATAAAGTGTTCTATTTTGCAGCCTTAAGCGATATATTGTAATAAACTGTCGCCTATGTTTTAATCAGAATTAATGAGGGAATGTGCGGGCAGAGGAGGAGATGACGTTGTGGTTGCGTTAAAGGACATTCTTTTACAAGTACTGCTGGCCGGATCGGCAGTATTCCTGATTCCCTTATTTTATCTGGGTCTCTCCAAACAACAGGTCAAGCGAATAGATCATGCAGATAAAGTGAGTATCAGTTTTGCGGCAGCGAGTGTGTTCAGTATGCTGCTGTGTCTGCTTTTTGCGTTATCTGAAGGTACCGAGACCGTTCCTATATCCATGAGTATTATCCCGGTTACACTGGCGATTCTATATTGTAAAGTCCACATAGGTGCAGCCTTGTCTGTTCTACATATTCTCTTCTATTTTCTCTTAGCACATTCCTATGATCTGTACGGATTTTTTCTTCACACCGGTATTCTTCTCTATCCTATTGTATGGTTGTCTGCCAAACGATTCAAGCACAATGCATGTTCTCGCAAAATGGGTATGGTCATTGCTCTGGTTACCGCCGAATTGGCTGTATCGAGTCTGTTATGGGTCATCTCCGTCTATCCGGATACAGCGTATTCGAAAGTTTACCTCATTTTGTCCTCATTCGGATATGTGGCAGGTGCACTGGCTGCAGGCAGTATGAGTCAGCTGTGGCTGGAACGGATGAAACGTTATCGCGGAATGGAGCGGCAGCTTTCCGAAGTGCATCAATACTACTTGACCGAAACGGAGAAACTGCACCAGATTTTGAATGCGGTTCCTCTTTCAATAGCTACGGTGGATATTGAAGGCAAAGTGGTTTTTGTTAATGAACTGATGAAACAGACAGCAAAGGAACAGCTGCCCTGCACTTCAGCTCAGAATCTGATCGGGCAGCATGCCAGTCAATTTGTAGAGCAGGAGCAGGCTGACAAGATGGATCACAGCATTCATCAAGCCGTGGTACATGGTGAAGTGAATGTACTGACGGTCCGGTACGGCTCACATGTATTTCTGTCCCGGACGGTACCGATCTATGCTTATACGGCGAATGGCTCTAAGGAAGTCTCGGGAGCGATGATCATCATTCAGGATGTGACCGAACTTGAGATGCTGCGCAGCGAACTGGATAATGTAGATCGTCTCAGCCTGGTGGGGCAGATGGCGGCGAGCATTACACATGAGGTGCGTAATCCGATGGCTGTGGTGCGGGGATTTCTCCAGTTAATGCAGGAAAAGAGCCCGGAATCTCTTGATCATTATTACCGGATCGTAATGGAGGAGTTGGACAGAGCCAACAGCATCATTAACGACTTTCTGTCTCTGGCTCAGAATCGGATAGCGGAGAAAGAAGAATCGCAGCTGCACGACATCATTCATGAACTCAGTCCGCTGCTCTGGGCAGATGCCAATCTTCGGGGACAGAGCATCGAGCTGATGCTGGCTCATAATGTGCCGAAACTGCATCTGAATTCCAAAGAAATCAAACAGGTCGTACTTAATCTTGCCCGGAACGGAATGGAAGCCATGACTGAAAAAGGTGTGCTTACCTTGGAAACACGAATGGTGGATGACAAGGTTGAGCTGTGTGTACACGATACAGGTCCTGGTATTCCGCCGGTGAAGCAGGAGAAGCTGTTCGAACCATTTTATACAACCAAAGCAAAAGGTACCGGACTTGGATTATCCATGTGTCTAAGCATTGTTGAGCGGCACAACGGCACAATTACGGTTGAATCGGAGGAAGGACAGGGAACTACGTTCAAAGTTGCCTTCCAGCGCTAGAGAGTCAGCATATTTTGCCAGACCCTGAGTCATAATAAGTAAGGGAAAGCTGTTCCGCAGGTGTTGTCTGAACCTTGCTTTCATTGCTTGGGGATGTATAATAGGAATAGCACAGTGTATCCATTTTTTTCGATATGGACGCATCTGTCTGTGCATGGCTATTGTCCTCTAACTTTTCAAACGAGATCATAGAACAACCATTATAAGGAGTGAAACTGAATGTCGATGTCATTTGATCAATACATGAAAGATATGGTTCAGCCGATGCGGGATGAGCTGACTCGTCTGGGAATCCAGGAGCTGCGCACACCGGAAGAGGTTGAAGCGAGTCTGCCGGATGCCAAAGGAACAGCACTGGTTGTAATTAACTCTGTATGTGGATGTGCAGCAGGTCAATGTCGTCCAGGGGTTGCTCAGGCACTTCAGAACGATATTACACCGGATCACCTCTATACTGTATTTGCAGGTCAAGACAAGGAAGCAACGGCGAAAGCACGTGAATTCTTTGCGCCATATCCACCATCCTCACCGTCCATCGCATTGATGAAAGACGGAGAACTCGTTCACTTTATTGAGCGTCACCAAGTGGAAGATCGTTCAGCAGAGGAAATCGCGGCTGATTTGACCAGTGCATTTGACCGTTACTGCCGTTAATCCGCTCCATAGAACGCCCCGCACTTCGGATGCCCGATGCCGGGGCGTTTCATTTTGGACAGATCAGGTTATTGAACCATTCGAACCTTTCAAGCTGACCCATAACCAAACTTCTATTCAACAAAACTTCCATTACTGTAGAAACGGGGTGTATGAACGATGAGTTTGCAGCAACAGATCATCGCCGAATTGAAGGTTAAACCGAGCATTAATGAAGCCGAGGAAGTACGTAAGCGTGTGGATTTCCTGAAGACATATGTGAAAAATTCCGGTACCAAGGGACTGCTGATTGCGATCAGCGGGGGGATTGACAGTGCAGTAGCGGCAGCGCTTTGCAAACAAGCCACAGACGAGCTTACCGCAGAGAACAATCAGGAATACAAAACGCTGGGTGTGTTCCAGCCTTATGGAGAGCAGGCGGATATCCAGGACAGCTATGCGGTAGCGAAAGCGTACGACCTGAAACATGTTGTGGAAACCAATATCGAAGATGCTGTGAATGAGATTGCGCTTGAAGTGGAGCAGGGATTCAAATCTCTTGGAAGTCCGCGCCATATGACTCATCAAGGCAAGGGGAATGTGAAAGCAAGAACACGTATGGTGATGCAGTACGCTCTCTCATTTGAAGAGAATCTGCTGGTTGTAGGTACGGATCATGCATCCGAGGCGATCACAGGTTTCTACACCAAATGGGGCGATGGAGCCGTGGATATCACACCGCTGAGCACGCTCAACAAACGCCAAGTACGTCAGCTGGCTGCGTACCTGAAAGTGCCGCAATCCATTCTGGACAAAGCTCCTTCAGCAGGACTATGGGAAGGACAAACCGACGAGGACGAGCTGGGCATTTCATATGAAGCGAACAGCGATTACCTTGAAGGTAAGCAGATTGACCCTGCCGCGCAGGAGCGTCTGGAAGCTTTTTATACACGTACACATCACAAACGCAATGCGATTCCCGGTATCTAAGGTTGGGAATTGGGAAATATAATTCGAGCAGCAGGGTTTATTTTGCAAATGAATCGCTGCTTACAAAAGAGAGTCTCTGCCTTAAGCAGCGGCTCTTTTTGTTGTTTTACATCCACATCTCGACCGTTTTATGGATACCACAACTCCGTACGTTTGTACTTTTGACAATTTCAATTTATACGATGCCGCGTGAGTTCCAAGTCCACAGTCGTTAAACAATAGGATGAAGATTATTATATTGAACTGCTGAAAATTTTAGCAAAAGTGGAAATGCGGATAACAGATACTCGCATCCATGCACGCCTCCTGCTACAATAGAATACGTGTTCGGGAAACTGCACATGAATTGAACTACGAATTATCTTTTACAGTCTAAAAGATTAAGCAGGTGAATCGTTATGATATATGGCATCGGTAACGATGTTTTAGAGATTCGACGTATGCACAGGCTGCTGTCCGGCCGTCAGGCAGAAGCATTGATGAAACGTATTATGACTCCGGCTGAACGGGAAATCGCGGCCAGGCGCGGGAAGCGGATGGCAGAGTTCGTATCGGGTCGGTTTGCCGCCAAAGAGGCAGTGTCCAAGGCTTTTGGCTGCGGGATTGGCGCTGTGATGGGATTCACTGATATCGAAGTACTGCCTGATCCGTCAGGACGGCCGGTTGCCTCACTGTCCAGTCGGGCTTGGGAGCGGTTGCAACTGCCGTACGATAAACAGTATGAGATTCATCTGAGCATTACACATCAGACAGAGCTGGCAGCGGCATTTGCCATTGTGGAGCAGGTATATGAGATCGACAGAGAAAAGGAAGAGTGGAAGTAGCGGGGAAAAGGAAAGGAAGGGCATATGGGTTTACAAGAACAGAAACGACATTTCAGCGTGAATCTGCTGGATTGGTACATGGTTAATCGTCGGGATTTACCGTGGCGTCGCCACAATAATCCGTATTTTACGTGGGTATCGGAGATCATGCTGCAGCAGACACGGGTAGATACGGTCATTCCGTATTTTAATCGATTTATCGGCAATTTTCCGACCGTGCAGGCTCTTGCGGAGGCACCGGAGGAAGAGGTGCTGAAGAATTGGGAAGGACTCGGATATTATTCAAGGGCACGTAATCTTCAGGCGGCGGCAAGACAGGTGATGGAGCTGCATGGTGGAGAGATGCCGCAGGACAAGCAGAGCGTCTTTGCATTAAAAGGGGTCGGCCCGTATACAGCCGGGGCCATTCTCAGCATTGCCTTCAACCAGCCGCAGCCTGCGGTGGACGGCAATGTCATGCGGGTGCTGTCCCGATACTTCCTCATCGATGAGGATATTATGAAGGGCAGCACGCGGGTTTTGATGGAAGAGCTCGCGGGAGAGCTCATTCCGGAAGGGCGAGCGCGTGATTTCAATCAGGCGCTGATGGAACTTGGTGCGCTGGTGTGCACACCCAAAGCGCCGCACTGCTTGACTTGCCCGGTGATGGAGCAGTGTTCCGGCAGAATTGCCGGAAGAGAGCTTACGCTGCCGGTCAAGACCAAAGCCAAGCCGCCGCGCCCTGAGCAGCGGCTGGTTGCCCTGGTAGAAGGCCGCGGCGTGCATCGCGGCCGTGTGCTTGTACGTCAGCGTCCACAGACTGGCCTGCTGGCCCGGATGTGGGAGCTGCCGCATGTGCTGGCGGCGCCTGCCGCAGCGGGGAAGGCGGCAGTGCCGCTGGCGGATGAGCCGGCCATGGCTCTGCTGGCCGGCAGTCTGTGGGCGGAAGGCTTCGCTGCCCGCCCGGAAGGGCTGGCCACCCATGCGGAGCATGTGTTCAGCCATATTGTTTGGAACCTGCAGGTGTACAAGTGTACCGAGCAGGACCAGAGCAGTGAGCTTCCGCTGATCGCTGCGGAAGCCAGAGCCGCCTACGATGCGCAAGCGGCATCACTGGCGGGAGCGGCTCCAGCTGCCATGTCATCTGCTTCCGCTGATGACGCCAGCCAAGACATCGATGCAGCATCCATCACCGCTCACGCGATACAGGAAGCGCTGACAGGTAAAAGTGATGGCCTTACTTACCAATGGATCGGTCCGGAAGATATGGAGAAGCTAGCGTTCCCGAATGTCTTTTTAAAACTTTTACGCAGTTATTTTGCCGGAGCCTATGATGAGGCAGTGGAGTAATCAAAAAATAGGGTAATGAACATCGCAGTATGCTTTGAACCCTTCGGCAAGCTCAAGTGGGCTTTGGCATTAACTCCAGGGCCAAGGGGAGCGACTTGGCAGCATCGCACATGCATTCCACATTACACATTAAAAAAAGCCTGAATCGGTCACAAGGATCGATTCAGGCTTTTTATTCTAACCGCAGTCTTATTTCGCTGCAGCGTAACGTTTGTTAACTTCATCCCAGTTGATTACGTTCCAGAATGCAGAGATGTAATCAGGACGTTTGTTTTGATATTTCAGGTAGTACGCGTGCTCCCACACATCCAGACCCAGAACCGGAGTCAGGCCTTCGAAGAGCGGGCTGTCTTGGTTAGGTGTGCTGGTGATGGACAATTTGCCATCTTTGCCTACAACGAGCCATGCCCAGCCGGAACCGAAACGAGTTGTAGCTGCTTTTGCAAAGTCTTCTTTGAACTTGTCAAAGCCGCCCAGTTCGCTGTCGATTGCTGCTGCGATCTCACCTGTAGGTGCGCCGCCGCCGTTTGGTCCGATGATCTCCCAGAACAAGCTGTGGTTAGCATGTCCACCGCCGTTGTTGCGAACCGCTGTACGAATGTTTTCCGGTACGCTGTCGAGGTTAGCGATCAGATCTTCCAAGCTTTTGTTTTGCAGTTCAGGAGCGCTTTCCAGAGCTGCGTTCAAGTTAGTTACATAAGTGTTGTGATGGCGATCGTGGTGGATTTCCATCGTTTGTGCATCGATATGTGGTTCCAGTGCATCGTTAGCGTAAGGAAGTGCTGGTAATTGAAAAGCCATAGTGAAATACCTCCTGAGAATTTGTAATTTGTTGTTAAGGTACATATGTAATAATACCCCTGCCTCTATTATTAAACCGCATTCGGGATAATTAATCAACATTTTTGTTTATTAAGTCCCCTGAACTGTTAATCGAAAGCCGGGCCTGAGATTACAAACATATTTTACCCGATTTGAATAATATTATGAGATATTGATAGATATAATCGGCAAAATGTAAACAAAAACAATGTAAACGTTTACAATAAAGCGCTTTCAGAAGAAAATGCGTGTTTTATGGAGTAAAGTGTGGTTTAATTGACGAAGAAGCGGTATTTTCTCGTTTTTTGTCATTATATGAACATCGGGTTTTTGGTAAAAGGGGACCCCCTTTTTTGTAAAACCTCATCTAAGCTAACGAAAAGGGAGATTTAAGACATGCACGTTCGTTCCTTTCAGTTGAGTGATGCAAGCCAGATGACGGAGCTTCTCCAGGTTGCACTATCGGAAGAGTGTTATGAGAACACGATGGGCCCGTTTGCCCGTCAATTGTCATGGGATTCTGACCTGATCATGGTTGCGGAAGAAGAGGGAGACCTCGTTGGCGCCTTGATCGGTACGATTGATCAAAACCAGGGATGCATCTATCGTATTGCGGTTCATCCAGACTATCGTCGCCGCGGTGTCGGCAAAACACTTGTCGAGGCTATGGAACAGCGATTCCAGCAGCGCAAAGTCAGCCAGATATGGGTGGCCGGTGATGAGCACAACAAAGCAGCCATGCCTTTGTACGAAGCAATGGGGTATGGTGCGAGTAAGATTCTGAGTGCTTTTCAGAAACTTAGTATTTTGTCCAAGGCTTAAGCGGTGCAGGTGAATTCGGTGTAGTTAGACAAAGAAATATAAGCTTTTCATTTCATATTAGGCATATCTGTTCACGCAACTTGGCGTGATCGATATGCCTTTCTATTTTTATGAGGAGGCAGCGCTTGATATGCGTCCTTCTTTTCTTTTTCCGAGATATGGGTTTAGAAACGAGTGTGCTCGTCCTTATCCTTAATACTGGTGGGCATCTCCAATTGTTTCACACTTCCAAATAGAGTAGACTAAAAGGGAGTAAAATTCCTGGTTGTACGTTTAATCTACAAACCGATAAATGAGGTGTCCCTTTGAATTCTAATATGCCTTCCGTGGATTCGACTGTTGAAGAGCAAAATCAGAAGTCTGTGCCTGAGCAAGCTGGCAAGTCCTGGACAACCGAACTGTGGGATTGGGTGAAGACCATTGTGGTTGCTTTTGTAATCATGATGCTGCTCAACCTGTTTGTCTTTAATCTGTCGATGGTCAAAGGGCAGTCCATGCAGCCAACCCTGGTGGAGTCTGATCGTTTGTTTGTGAACAAGATGGTTTATCATTTTGGCGAGCCAGCTCGATCGGATGTCATTGTGCTGCGTGACCCGAGTGAAGATGTGGGGAAGAAGGATTATCTGGTGAAACGGATTGTTGGACTGCCGGGAGATACAATTGAGGTCAAGGACCATCATTTATATGTTAATGGCGTGCAGCAGACAGAGAGTTATACCGACATTGAGGTACAGGACCCTGATTTCGGGCCGATAACGCTTGAGCCAGACCATTTTTTTGTGATGGGTGATAACCGTCATGAAGGTAAAAGCAAGGACAGCCGTGTGTTTGGAAGTATAACTTCCAGTGAGATCGTGGGCAAAGCCGAGTTTATTTTCTGGCCGTTCTCGGAGATGAAAAAGCTGTAAAATGTTGGATCGCAACAACTTCAGAGCGCATGATGCGTTTAACCATACAGGCACGTAGGCTGTAAATTCAATTTTATGCAAGTCATATACCGTATAGCTAAGCGCCTGATCTCTTAAGTGAGACGGGCGTTCATTGTTTACAGATTACGTGTCTGACAGAAGAGAGGGAGAAGGAAATGACGAGCGTACGGACCGGGGCAGTACAAGGCGCCTCCGTATGGGAGACGTTAAAGCAGGAAATCAAGGCAGCAGGCCCGGAACTGGGTATAGATGATATTGGATTCGCCGCGGCGGACCCTTTTGTGTCCCTTAAATCGCTGCTGGAACAGTCTCGGGATAAGGGATATGCGTCGGGGTTTGAAGAGCCGGATATCGAAAAAAGGGTGCATCCCGCCCTGCAGGACGGCGAACCTGCTTCCCTGATCGCCATAGCTGTAGCTTACCCGTCCAAAATGGTAAACCCGCCGAAGTCGGAACCTGGCGCGTACCGCGGCATTTTCGCTCGTTCGGCTTGGGGGCAGGATTATCACCAGGTGCTTCGCAAAGCAATGGATAAGCTGGTGGATTTTATTCGTGAACGCGTACCCGAAGCAATGATTGAAAGCATGGTGGATACGGGGGCGCTTGTGGATCGGGCAGTCTCGCAGCGTGCCGGAATCGGCTTTAGTGCCAAAAACTGTGCTATTATCTCGCCGAAGTTTGGTTCTTGGATTTTTCTGGGCGAGCTGGTGACGAATATTCCATTTCCGCCTGATACGCCCGTAACCGAAGATTGCGGTGAATGTACGAAATGTATCGATGCCTGTCCTACAGGTGCGCTGGTTGGCCCAGGCCAATTAAATGCACAGCGCTGTATTTCTTTTTTAACCCAAACCAAAGGGTTTCTGGATGAAGAGTTTATGCTCAAAATAGGCAACCGTCTATACGGGTGTGATACATGTCAGATTGTATGTCCGAAGAATCGGGGCAAGAACTGGGATCATCATCCCGAGTTTCATCCCGATCCGGAGGTTGTAAAGCCGCTGCTGCTGCCGCTGCTGGATATCGGTAACCGTGAATTCAAAGAGCGTTTCGGGCAAAGTTCCGCCGCATGGCGGGGCAAAAAACCGATTCAGCGCAATGCGGTCATTGCACTGGGCAATTTCAAGGACAAAAGCGCTGTACCTAAACTAACACAGGTACTAAAGCGTGATCCGCGTCCGGAGCTGCGGGGAACCGCCGCCTGGGCGCTGAGCAGAATTGGAGGGGAAGAAGCCATGAGAGCTATTGGGGAAGCTGCCGCGATCGAACAAGATGGGAACGTGCTGAGTATGCTGCAGAAGGCCAAGGAGAGATTGGTATCTTCCGAGACCATACCCGATCAGTCACAGGCTGAGCAGCGGAATACGAAGCAGCAAACCGATGAAATGAAGATTACGCAGCAAGAGGAGCTGCCGCAAGTAAAGAAGCCAGAACATCCAGAGGCAGCCAAAATTTTGTCTCATGTAAGAGACACTGAATTTGGACTGGATGCCGCGTGGGCTGGCAGTATGAGTAAAAATGAAGGTGATCATGAAAATTCAAGTGAACAGCCGGCTGCTCCTGCCAAGCCGGAAGCAGCTGCGTGGAAACCTTCTGCAGTCACGGGGATTCACGGCAAGCCTGTATATTATGATGAACTGCTGACACCGATTGGCACGCTTACCTTATGTGCAGTCGATGAGGGGTTGTGCCATATTGATTTTGGTGCTTTTCATGTACGGGAAGCCCACCTGCAGCAGTGGGCTCGTACGTGGATTGGGGAGTACCGGTATGAGAGAAATGAAGAGAAGCTTAGTGAGGCTGCTGAGCAGCTGCGGCAGTATTTTGCAGGAGAGAGAAAGACGTTCGACCTCCAGCTTGAACGGTATGGAACTGCATTCCAGCTACAAGTTTGGCAGGTTCTGTCCGATATATCTTATGGAGAAGCCTTAACCCACGAACAGGTTGCGGAAAAGATCGGCCGGCCCAAGGCTGTACGCGCAGTTTTGGATGCCATTAGCAAGAATCCGATCCCGATTATTATTCCCTGTCATCGCATGAGCGGTAAAGATGGCACCCTGGTGGGTTACGCAGGCGGTCTGCAAACCAAAGAGCAATTGCTCACATTGGAGCAGCAATCGTAAGAGCGGGGGACGTTCATGAAGTATGTAAACGTGGAGAGCGTGGAGGCGGGGGAGATTCTGGGCAAAACGGTATATTCCAGTAACGGAACAGTGCTGTTATCTGCCGGAGTCCAGCTTACCGTGTTTATGGTCAATACGCTGAAGCGTATCGGGGTAACCACGCTGTACATCCAGGATGAAGCGTATAAAGATGTGGATACAGAAGATATTCTGGACGAAGCCACGAAACGGGCGATTATCAATGAGATGAGTGTGACACTTGAAGCGGTAAGATCCGGGAAAGACTGGAGTCCGAAGAAAGTTGCACTCAGTATCGACAAACTGCTGAATGATGTGCTGAACGGGCGCGAGCTGCTTGTACAGTTAACAGATATCCGTACGAAGGACAATGCGCAGTATGTTCACGCGATGAACGTATGTTTGTTGTCCTCGGTTATCGGCCTGAATATGGGACTCAACTACAATCAACTCAAAGATCTGGCCGTAGGTGCACTGCTGCATGATATTGGAAAAGTAGGCGAGCCGCCGGGCGGCAGCGGCACATCCACTTCTTCGCTGCACCATACGTGGCGCGGGTTCGAAGTGATCAAGAACAAGCGGGAGTTCAGTCTACTTGTTGCCCATACCGCGCTGCAGCATCATGAACATGTCGATGGCAGCGGAATACCCAGAGGTATCAAGGGCAAGGATATTCATCTGTTTGCCAAAATTGTCAGTGCAGCAAACATCTATGATAATCTGATTAATGGATTGTCGGGCAGCCCCCTGCTTCCGCATGAAGCGTGTGAGAAAATGATGGCATTGTCAGAAACGAAGCTGGATCGGGAGATCCTGATTGAGTTCAACAAAAGCGTATCTGTATATCCCAATGGGACTGCTGTCCGGCTGTCCACCAAAGAAACCGGCGTTATTGTCCGTCAGCATCGAGGGTTACCGGGCAGACCGGTCATCCGGGTAGCGCGAGGCAGCACCCGTTATTCGCTGGACGTTATTGAAATTGACCTGGCCAAACAGACTACGGTCTTTATCGAAGGTGTGCTCACATAAGCCCATTTAACTGGAAAATGCGTTTGCTCACGGCGTGTGGAAATGCTATGATAACTCTCAGGAAATCCGGTCGGTGACATGTGTTCATCATAAGGATGATTTTTCATAAATTATGGTGTGTACTGGCACAGATCATCAGGTTTTTTAGATTGCATACAGAGGTGTCTAAGAGATGGAGATTGTAATACCGATTATTACATTGATTGTGGGTCTGGTCGGTGGATTTTTCATCGGGGTGTTCTACCTGCGTAAACAGCTTGAGAAAATGCAAAGCGACCCTGACATGCTGCAGAAAATGGCAAAGCAAATGGGGTACAACCTGAACGGCAAGCAAATGCAGCGTGCCCAGCAGATGATGAAGAACCAACAGCCGGGCGCAAAAATGCCTCAGCCGAGTCAGCATCCTGCGCGTAAAAACTCGGGCCGCCGAAAATAATAGCTGGGAAAGATTAAACCGCTTGCAGTATGTGGTTCGAAAGGAGGCGCTTGGCAGTGGCTGGCGTTAAAGATTATTTGAATTCCAAAGTATCCGACAATCGGGATAAGATCGAGTATCATGTTGAACAGATTCTCAAATTGATCGGAGAAGACAGCACACGTGAGGGGCTTCTGGAAACGCCTGCACGTGTAACACGGATGTATGAAGAAATTTTTGGCGGGTATGAAGTGGACCCCCGTGACGTACTGGGTGTCACTTTTGACGAGAATCACGAAGAACTGGTGATCGTGAAAGATATTGTGTACTACAGCCAGTGCGAGCACCATATGGCACCGTTCTTTGGTAAAGTACATATTGGGTACGTACCAAGCGGGAAAATTGTGGGTTTGAGCAAAATGGCACGTCTGGTCGAAGCTGTAACACGCCGTCTTCAGGTACAGGAACGCATTACGTCACAGATCGCCGACATCCTGACGGAAGCGGTAGCACCGCATGGTGTGATGGTGGTCGTTGAAGGCGAGCACTTGTGCATGTGCTCCCGCGGTGTGAAGAAACCGGGAAGCAAGACGGTAACGTCTGCAGTACGCGGATCTTTCCGTGATAACCCTGCACAGCGTGCCGAGTTTCTGTCTTTGGTGAAAGAGTAAATGAACAATAAGCCGAGTTCCTTGGGGAACCGGCTTATTTATATATGTTTTATCCATTGTGAGTTGAAGTACATATGAATTCATTAGTCGGAGGTTACGGAAGATGAGCATACCATCTCAAGCCGATCAACTGCCTGAGCCGGAGAAGAGTGATTTGAATATGGCTGCAAAAGGGATGTTTGTCGAAAAGCCTTCCTCGCTGCGTCTGCAGATTTGGGAGACACCGCTTATGCGCCGCGGCAGCAGTGTGCTGGATGCATTTGCATGGGAAGAAGTCATGTGCAGACGTGTAGGAGCAGGAGACCTGCCTGTCGCCCATATTTGGAGGCATCCGGATGCCTTTGTGGCCGGGCTGCGTGACCGAAGACTGCCGCAGGCTGTCGAAGCAATGGAACGCATCAGAGGTGAGGGGACAGCCGTATGTGTACGGCCATCTGGCGGTGCTGCGGTTCCGTTGAACCCGGGAGTAGTGAATGTATCACTAATCCTGCCTAATCCGGGGCATGCGATTAACATCCATGATGATTTTCGCGAGATGGCCTCGATTATAGCCGAGTCTTTGACACCTTGGTCGGCCCAGGCGCAGACCGGGGAAGTGCAGGGAGCCTTTTGCCCTGGAGATTATGACGTCAGTGTTAGCGGATTGAAATTTTGCGGTATTGCCCAGAGGCGGCAGGCCAAAGCTTATATTATTACAGCCTTTATCATTGTAGAAGGCCGGGGAGATGAATTGGCTGCTGCAGTACGCAGTTTTTATGAAGAAGCTTCGGGCGAAGCAACCGAAGGATATCCTGAGGTAAAGCCGGGTACCATGGCAAGTTTGCAGGAGCTGGCAGGCGTGCCATCCAGTGCGGCGTATACAGCATCGCTGGTGCGTACGCTGCGCAGGAGATATCCTCATTCACAGACAGAGCGGGTGCTTTCTGTTGGCGCGGATGAAGTGCTGCTGACGGCAGAGCAGATGAAACAGCGTTATGATTAAGTTCTTTTTCAGCAGGCTTGGAATTGGGTAACAGAGATGGTATGATGTGATTTCGGAAGGAGAGGATAGAGTGGAAACATTGAGATATACATACCTGTATGAGGTCGTTTCGACAGGTGAAAAATCAGAGTTCAGCCAGATGGCAGCCAGCAAGGAAGAAGCTGCTGCCCTTATTGTGGCGCGTATTGCTGACCTGGAGTTCACAGAGGAGTCCGATATCAAGCTGGGCGACCTGATCGCCATCAGCAAGCAGGTTGGCGACAACTATGTGGCGTGCGAGGGCTGTGCTTCATAATACAGCGATGTTATGTATGAAGTGTAATATGGATTAATATTTGAGGCGGATCTCTACGAAGAGATCTGCTTTTTTTGCTGCTAATTTAGCAATGGAAAGCAGATAACATCGAAAAAAACGTGAATAATGTCGGTTTTTGTTCAGAAAATGTTCAGAATATTTTGCTAAGATTCCATCATAGATGCAAACCAATCTCATTGAGAAGGAGATCAACAATATGAAGGATAGCACGGAAGCTGCATTCGGGTGTAGGGCGCTCCAGAGATTAACGAAGATGTTTATTGCAATGATCATGATGCTGGCTTTACCATTTGCTGCATGGGGGGCACAGGTGGCTAGAGCGGATGCAGGCATTCGAGTGCTGTCAGCTTACCTGCTCTCACCCCATTCGGCTAAAATTACTCTAAAATCAGATTATAAAGCCACAGTGTATTATGATCTGCAAGCCAGTATTCTCCCGGACATTTCCGATCCCGAAGGCAGCAAAGCGAATGCGTTAGCAAATCACACGTATTTCGAAATAGAGCCTGGTGAAGAAAAGACTATTGTTCTCAACAATCTAAATCCCGGCTCTGAATATTCACTTATTACACTGGAGGAGGGGGAAGACTCCCTTCTTCAGCTTATTGAGGCTGTAGGGTTTGTAACTTTAATAACTCCTGATCAGGTTAATGCCAAGCTGATTGATGGCAGGGTGAAATTGAGCTGGACAACAGAAGATAACCGGACATACACCGTCTATAAGTATGAAGGTGCTGCGGCTCCAACCAATCCCGGCGACTGGATTGACATAACGAGTACCCTTTCCGCAGAAAACGAAGTTCCGGACTTGGTAGATGGAAGAACCTATATTTTTGCGGTCACATCGACGTATCACTCAGAAATGGAACATGCAGTTTCTGATTATGTCGTCTCTAATGCAGTCACACCTGGTTTGCCGGAGGCACCTGCCACGCTTACTCCACAGGCAGCCAATGGAAAAGTGCAGTTGAATTGGACTGGCGTCCCTGAGGCAGATGGGTACATCGTATATATGTATCAGGGCAGCGATGCGCCGCAAGACTCGGCAAGCTGGACTCAAATCGCAGGACCGGTAAATGTGCTGCATTATACCGTTTCCAATCTAACGAGCGGCCTGCCTTATGTGTTTGCTGTTCGGTCTTCCAAACATGCCATTTTATCAGAATTTAAAGTCTCGACATCCGTGACTCCTCAAGCCCCAAGCAGCGGCGGTGGTGAAGGGATCGTGACACCAACACCAACACCTTCTCCATCCACATCTTCAACAGCTGCATCTACCGCTCCGCAGAAGGAAAGCATTAAAGTGGATGTGGCAAATGGCGAGCAGGCTTCGACCATTGACTCGCTGGAGATCAGCCGAACCCGTGAAACAGACGGTACGGTAAAAGACGAGCTTGGGCTGTTTCCGGGTAAGGCGCAATCTATTATTGATCAGTTGAAGAAAACGGGCTCGCGTACAGCAGTTGTTCTTATTCCCGATGGCAGGGATGAAGTCTCCCGGTGGGATGTGAAACTGGCGCAGCAATCGGCCCGGTTGTTTACAGAGCATGGAATCGATCTGGTGATCTCCAACCCTAACGTAAAAATTACGATTCCGGCTGCCTCATTGAAGGACAGATCGGATGATGTATATTTCCGTCTGGTGCCGGTGAAAAAGCAGGAGACACGTCAGGAGATTGAACAAAGATTACGGGCTAACGATACCATTGCTCAATTGGCTGGCACCAAAAACATGCAGCTGCTGGGACGTCCCATGACAATTGAAACCAATCTGCAGAGCCGTCCTGTAACGCTTGTACTGCCCGTTGACAGCAAACAGCTTGCAGGTGTGAATCCTGCCGATCTGGGTGTCTATATTGAACACAGCAGCGGAACCAAGGAGCTGGTACATGGCAAGCTTGTGGCGGTGAACAAGGATAACGGCCAGCAGGGCATCGAGATTAGCGTAGACCAATTCAGTACGTTTTCCGTTGTCCAAGTGAAAGATTGGAAAGACCATACATCGGATGCAAAACCTTATATTCGCGGGTATGCCGATGGTCGTTTTCAACCGGAGCGGTTCGTAACACGTGCAGAGATGACTGCACTCATTACGCGTGTACTGGATGCATCATCAGTCGAGAGCGAAACAGCGTTTACGGATGTTAAAGCGGGTCACTGGGCATATGATAATATATCTGCCGCTGCCAACGCTGGTTACGTCAGAGGTTACACTGACGGCAGCTTCAGACCGGAACAAGCCATGACGCGAGCAGAGATTGCGAGCGTATTACAGCATTTGCTGAAAGATGAGCAGGCATCCGGATCCGAAGCTGCAGCTGCATTCACGGATGTGGGGCAGCACTGGGCACGGAAAGCCATCGCCCGGCTGAATGCAGCCGGAGTTCTTACAGGATACACCGACGGTACCTTCCGTCCTGAACAGCAGGTAACGCGTGCTGAGGCTGTAACTCTGATCAATAAATTGATGGACCTGCAGCCTGCGTCCACGAGCTCGAAATTATGGTCGGACGTTCCTGATACTCACTGGGCTTATGAAGCTGTTCAGGCAGCATCCATTAAAGAATAACAATTAAAACACGGCTCTGCTGCGAAAGAGAGTAGAAGCATAAGCTGAAATACGATCAAGCGCACGAGCACAAACGAATGATCTTCGTTCTTTACGCAAACCTATTTAAAGAGATATCTTTCAGTCTTTGACTGGAGATATCTCTTTTGTGTTTTGAGCAGCTCTCATTTTCAAGTGACGTATCAGGCAGCTTACTCGGGTCTTACTTGTGTGACTATGATGATTCGCTAACACACCTACTACCAATCCTTGCTTTTTTACTTACAGCTGCATCACTTTAATAAGGCGGCCACAGCAGCTTGCGTGCGGTTTCGTAACGTTCAGCAACAGCAGGCCAGTAGACGACATTCCACCAATCTTCAATGTACTTTTTACGTTCGTTCTGATGTTTGAGATAATAAGCGTGCTCCCATACATCCAGAGGCAGAAGTGGAACGATGTCCGATTGGGACAGATTCTGGTGTTTTTCAGCCTGCAAAATTTCCAAACGATGTGCTCTCGGGCTCCAAACGAGCATTGCCCAGCCGCTGCCCTCGACCTTGTTGGCGGCTTCGGTAAATTGATTTTTGAATGCCTCATAGCTGCCAAAATCACGTTTGATCTGTTCTGCGAGCATGCCTGCAGGTTTGCCGCCGCCTGCAGGGTTCATAATCGTCCAAAAGATGGTATGCAGATAATGTCCCGCTCCGTTAAAAGCAAGTTCGCGCTCCCAATGTTTGACGAGTTCAAAGTTGTTCTTTTTCCGGGATTCCGCCAGCTTCTTCTCCGCCACATTTAACCCGTCTACATAAGACTGATGGTGTTTGTCATGATGGATGCGCATCGTCAGTTCGTCAATATGCGGCTCCAGCGCATTGTATGGGTAGGGTAGAGGAGGCAGTGTGTGCCCGCCAATGGGAACCGGCTTTTCTTTTACCGGGGCAGAGGTAAGTGCAGACTCAGCTGGCGCAGTACCGCCGGATGAAGGCTGGAGTGATGCAGCCTGCACCAGGGCTGAGGCAGTGGGAGCAGCATTTGCATTCCCGGAAGAAGGGGCCTGTGATTCCGATGTTTCATCATTGCGGACGTTCTGGAGGTCTTGGGAGGCTGCGCCGTGCAGGGCATTTTCCAGTAGTATCGATGATGCGGGTTCTGTTTCCCTAAAAATGCCGGGCTGACTCAACGTTTCGAGAACTCCCAGAAAATATTCGGACTCGCGGATGACATGCAGAATGAAGGTCTCAGCAAGCGGAACCGCATGCACAGCCGCACTTTGCTCCAGCATGACGTACAGCTGTTTAATAAACTCCCTGGACTGATGCTGTGCTGCCGAGACAAGTTGATCAATACACCGGATCATATAGGGAGCAGGAGGCTGGGTTGCGGGCAGCAGCTGCTTTAACAGCTGATTGGCTACCCGCTCACTGTTTGCAAAAGCGGCTTCCCATTCTTCCAGCAGCCTGACGTATGCGGCCTCCAGATCTGGAACCAACGCCCGAATAATGATGGTATGTTCTTTCTCCTGTTCCTTCCAGAAGCGGATTTCTTCCAGCGTCCGCAGAGGCAGCAGGCGGCCGTATCCATCACAGTTCATATTCATTGACCCTCCAATCATTCATTGAATACAGTCTACGTTCATTTACATTTGCTCTGTCTAAACAGTGTATTCCCCGGGCGCTTTGTCCTATGTGCACATAAAAAAGAGCCCCTGAAGGGCTCTGTAGATAACTAATGGTGAATATAATGATAATTTGTTGATTACTGCTCGTTTTGCTGCACATCCTCACTGCTTGTCTTCGTTACATGACTAAGGAACGTGGAGACACGGCGCAGATATTCCTTTGGATGCTCCCTGAAAATCAGTTCGTGATGCGCGTCCTGCACGATCCATTCTTCGGAAAATGGATTGGTCTGATTGGCGGCAAGCTGCTCCGCAATCGGGTAAGGGGCCTTCTCGTCTTTTGTACCATGGATGAAAAAGATCGGGAACGGATAGTCTTTCTTTTTAACTTCCTGGTACGGAATCTGCTGCAGACCGGTACCGTTCAACACCGGGAAGAGCAGCTTCATAATCTCCAGTGTAGGCTGACGCGGCAGATTAATCTGATTGTGAATGTTGTGGTAGAGTGTATCCGGCTCCAGCAGGAAAGTGCTGTCCAGAATCATGGCATTCACTTCATCGGTCAGCAGCCCAGTCTGCAGGGCGGTTCCGGCTCCCATAGAGAAACCCCAGACAACCAGTTCCTGTGCGCCGCGCTGCTTGGCAAACTGAATCGCTCCGAGCAGCTGCTGGGACTCGGCTTTGCCGCCGGTAGCTACGGCTCTGTTGACCTGAGATGCAAAGCCGTAATCAAACATGACCACATTAAAACCGAGCTGATGTGCATAGTGGGCGAGATCGTACATAGGTACCCATGTTTCCTCTCGGTTCGCTCCATAACCATGGCTGAAAATAATGGTTTTGCCCGTATCAGTGGCAGCGGGAATATACCAGCCCTGCATTGTTCGGCTGCCGTCCGCTGCGGGGAAGGTAATGTCTTCGTATTTCATATTTTTAGCCTGCATCGGATTCGAAAAGACCGGAGCAACTGTAGGATTCGACAGCACCCAAGCGATATAACCATGTAAGGCAATAAAACAAAACAACAGGAAAAAAACAACGGAGAGCAGCAGCGCTACGACAATATGTTTGAACCGGATCAGCCTCGGTGACAATGAAGAGGGCAGATCGGACACTTTGGTATGCAGCGGGGCTTCGCTCTGGGATGTCGGATACATGCACGCCCCTCCTTTAAAATTCGGTTAAAGATTCATTCCGCTGAAGTTAACGGCGATGTTAAAAGAATAACATTTCATATCGTTTATCTCGTACATACTATTATGACATCCTGATCCTAAAGTCACATTTTAGTGATCATAAGTGAAAGGGTTCCTGTCTTTATCGTATGTTCCGATATCATCAAAGTCAATTGATTGACGGCATTTGTTACGCAATTGTTATATAGTTCTTTAGATGTATAGATAACATTTCCATAGCGTGTAATTTACAGGAGATTAAAGCCTTATAAAATGATCATAAATATATATTTTTCCCCTGCCTCGCAGCTATTTTTGGTTTACAGATGAGACCGTTTCTCATATAATTTATGTAACCAAGTTTCATGTGATGAAACATGAGGAGGGCATTATGCCATGGAAGACCGCAAGTTAACCGTCCGTGCTGTCGAACGGGCGCTGGATATATTATTATGTTTTACCACGCGGAGCGATCTTGGACTCACCGAAATTGCCAGCCAGATTGGTCTGCACAAAAGTACGGTGCATCGGTTGATGGCTACGCTGGAGGATAAGGGCTTTGTGATACGCGATGCGGCTACCGAGAAATACCGGCTAGGCATTCGCATCTGGGAATTGTCGGCGCATATGTCGCGCAGCGATGATCCAGCCATTTTGCTGCTGCCTGCGATGGAGCGGCTCCGAGATCGTCTGGGTGAAACTGTGAGTCTTTACCTTCGTGACGGCAGTGAGCGGATTCGTATTCAGGCGGTGCAGAGTGATCAGGCCATTCGGCGTGTTGCACCCGTTGGTGCGAGACTGCCGCTTTCGGTGGGGGCATCCAGCAAAGTGCTGATGGCTTTTGCCGCCGAAGAGGACCGGGAGGAACTGATGAACGGCCCGGAATGGCCGGTGTTTATCGATCCAGCAGTGTATTTGGCGCAGATGGAGGATATTCGGGTGAGCGGTTATGCCACCAGTTATGAGGAACGTGAGCCAGGAGCTGCAGCTGTGTCTGTACCGATTATGGATCGCAAGGGTAATATTGCGGCAGCACTTTCCGTGTCCGGACCGGTCAGCAGGCTCTCACAGGAAACACTGCATGAGTATGCGCCGGTATTGAAAGAAGCAGCTGCGCAAATGGGACTTATGTTGTCATAAGTGTCTGCTGATATTGGTATGTGATGCGGTATCGATATGTTTTATAGAGGGGCAAAGCGGGCTAAAGGGAGCTTTTTCAGCCACCTTCGCCTGAATGTCACACAGATGAGCCGGTCCCTCTGGAATATAAAGGTTGTATTTATATCCAGTTTAAGCTACTCTGTAATGGACGGCCCAGCGGGGCCAGATGAATGTCATCTTTTGATTTGAACGCGGCCTGGTTGCCGCAATACGTTTACGTTACTGGGGGAGTCCGAATTGTCCGGACTGAGACGGGATCGCATGAGATCCCGGACCCTTTGCACCTGATCTGGATCATACCAGCGTAGGGAAGTAATCGGCCATATGATCACATACACCATGGACGTTGTCTATGGACAAATGCTGCATTGCAGCGGTTTGTCCATGCTGCGTGCAGGGTGATGGACATAAGTCGGTTCCTTCGGAACCGGCTTTTTTATATACGGCGGCAAGCAGAGAGTCATTCGTTGTTGTGCTTTACCATCGCGGTACCTTTGGAGTTCTGGGGCAGCCGTTCAGGGCATGTTGATGATGGAAAATAACAACGGAACCATGAAATTACGCTGAACGGATCAGTATAGTAATCTCGGTTCTCGTGCTGCTGTACATAAAAATCTGTCTCTTGGATCTATCGGGCTGCTTGAGCAGGATCACTCCTGCTGTGCTTCTGTGCTTTGGATGTTTTCTGTCAGGTGTGGTCGTTGGAGCTGACGCATTAGTGAGAGAATGCACAAAAGAAGATCACAGAGGAGGAAACAGGAGACATGAGTACACATAACCAAACGGGCAAGCAGATTGGAATAGAGGAATTGGGGAACGATGGCCATCCGGTGGAAAAGAAAACCGGAGCGGCTGGCGGGGTTCAGCCCTTCCCGGGCAGCCGCAAAGTGTACATTCAGGGCTCACGACCGGACATAGCTGTACCGGAGCGTGAAATTGCCCTGCATGACACGAATACTCCCCAAGGGGTGGAGCATAATGAGCCGCTGCGTGTCTACGATACGAGCGGCCCGATGACCGATCCCGAATTCCAGATGGACATTCGGAAGGGACTGCCTGCGCTCCGAAATCACTGGATCATGGAGCGCGGTGATGTAGAAGCATACGAGGGCCGCGCCGTTAAACCGGAGGATAACGGATTGAAGCCTGGAGGACGGAGAGCTGGAGCGGAGGAATACCCAGGCTTTCGCGGACAGCCGCTGCGTGCTCTGGGTGGGCGCTGCGTTACACAGATGCACTATGCGCGGCAGGGTCTGATTACGCCAGAGATGGAATACGCAGCTATTCGTGAAGGGGTGGAGCCGGAATTTGTACGGCAGGAGCTGGCGAGCGGCCGGGCGATTCTGCCCTCCAACATCAATCACCCGGAGAGTGAGCCGATGCTGATTGGTCGTCATTTTCATGTCAAGATCAATGCCAATATCGGTAATTCTGCTGTATCTTCCTCGATCGAGGAGGAGGTGGAGAAGATGACCTGGGCTGTACGGTGGGGATCGGATACGGTGATGGATCTCTCCACTGGGAAAGACATTCATACCACCCGGGAATGGATCATTCGCAACTCTCCGGTGCCGATTGGTACGGTGCCGCTCTATCAGGCGCTGGAGAAGGTGAATGGCGAGGCGGAAGCCCTCACTTGGGAACTGTATCGGGATACGCTGATTGAACAGGCGGAGCAGGGTGTGGATTATTTTACGATTCATGCCGGCGTGCTGCTGCGTTATATTCCAATGACGGCGAAACGCATGACGGGTATTGTATCGCGTGGCGGGTCGATTATGGCGGCGTGGTGTCTGGCACATCATCAGGAGAATTTTTTGTACACTCATTTTGAAGAAATTTGCGAGATTATGAAAAGGTATGATGTGGCGTTCTCCCTCGGGGATGGACTGCGCCCAGGGAGCATCTACGATGCCAATGACGAGGCACAGATGGCGGAACTGGCAACGCTCGGGGAATTGACGCAGATCGCGTGGAAGCATGATGTTCAGGTCATGATCGAAGGGCCGGGCCATGTGCCGATGCACAAGATCAAGGAGAATGTAGATTTGCAGATGGAAATCTGCCAGGAAGCTCCTTTCTATACACTCGGGCCGCTGACTACTGACATTGCTCCGGGCTATGATCACATTACGTCTGCAATCGGGGCAGCGATGATTGGTTGGTTTGGTACGTCCATGCTCTGCTATGTTACGCCGAAGGAGCATCTCGGGCTCCCAAATAAGGATGACGTGCGCGAAGGGGTAATCGCTTATAAAATAGCTGCTCATGCCGCTGATTTGGCCAAAGGGCATCCACGTGCCCAGCGCCGGGATGATGCACTTTCGAAAGCACGTTTCGAATTCCGCTGGCGGGATCAGTTTAACCTGTCTCTGGACCCGGAACGGGCACTGTCCTACCATGACGAGACACTGCCTGCAGAAGGGGCCAAGGAGGCACATTTCTGCTCCATGTGTGGGCCGAAGTTCTGCAGCATGCGCATCACGCAGGATATCCGCGCTTTTGCCGCAGATCGCGGCTTGAAGGAAGAAGAGGCAGTCGCCGCTGGGATGCAGGCGAAGGCTGAGGAGTATCGGGCACGTTCATAGATTATGACTAATCTGCTGACGTAGACCGTGACTGTTAAGGTAGGTCGTAGATGGCCAGCTGAATAGAGCATAGAATGGTTCAAACTAATAAAAGTGACCCAACAGGCATGTCGAGCCTGAACTTGGGTCACTTTTTTATGTATCGGAGTATGAGAGCAGTGAGCAGTGATGCTGGATTGTTCACTTGAGGCAGTCAACTTCCAACATGACGTAACTAGTCATAATACCCTTTGGCATAGACAGCAGCCGTAGAGAAGCAGAGGTGTTTCATTTCGTCCTGCTGATTTTCGGGCGGCATCTCCAGAAACCACTTCTCCTGCATATCCTGCCGTGTCATCGGCACCGGACGCCACAGAATCAAGCCGATCTGATCGAACTGGAAGCTGCATCCGAGTTCAGGATCTTCCCGGTCATACGGCGATATTTCATCCAACTGCGGAATGAGAACGTCAGCTTCGGTGCCCAGAAGATCGAGTTTACCGAGCATACATTTGAATTCATCGCTCTCATAAAATTCAATAAATTGAGCTTTGCCCTGGGCATCATACTCAACTTTGGGATCAAGGCTGAACGCGTCTGTCTGCTCAACTTCGTTCTGTGTCATCCCCAGCCGGATATCACCGATGGATTGACCTGGTTCTACAGTGAGGTGCTTCATCATGTTCTCCTCTCCAAAATAGAAATGGTACATGCGTTTAGCAGTGGCCATCTAATCCCCTGCACTCAACTTCTTGGTGTAATGCCAATGTCGCGCTCCAGGCTTGCGCCTAAACCTGTAAGTGGTGTGTAGATGGTAATGCCTGAATCGATGGAGGCCTGCTCCGAGGCGGGAGCCATTGAAAGTTGAGCGGCAATAAGGCAGCTGTTCTTGCGTTCTACAGCAAGCTGGTGCAGTGCATCTTTTAAAGCTGCCAGGTAGCTTTCCTGTTCACCGCGCATAATCATGTCAAACAGCCCAGGGAGCAGCACGGATTCAAGCTCCGGCTTGTCCTCTCCTGCCAGATGCTGATCCAGATGTTCACGATACCGGGCCATGGTTGGTTCCACTGTAGCCGGGTTGGTGAACGCCAGCAAATATCGCTTCGGATGTGTGCGCATCATGGCGAGCAGTGAATCATCAATACCCGTTACCGGAATTGGTAACGGTTGCTTCTGCTGTTCCAGCACTGCTGTAAACAAGGTGCATGTCACAAGAATGGCATCAGCGTGACAGCGGCTCATCCACTGCAGTGTCTGATTTACTTTTTCCTGAACAAGAGTGCTGCTGAAATCCTCATCATGTTTGAGCCGGTCCAAGCCGGGGTCGACATAGTGGACCAATTCGATATTATAGGAAGCCAACGCTTGTTCAATCAATCTGATATTGGAGTGATGTGCATGAAAGCAGGCAGCAGTGTTCATAGGCAATCCCCTTTACCCCGTAGTATAGGGATCTGCCGTGAAGATGTAAAGACTTATCTCATGTTCATGGATACGTTCTTTTTCGCCATTTTTTGCTGCAGGATTTCATGGAAGGATAGGCCTTGAGTGTTCTCATTTTCCTTTTTCGGAGCAGCAGTCGCCGTGTTGCGCGGATATTGGTGGTGATACGGGATCATTTGCTGAATAGGCATGCGGATCATCTTGGTTCCTCCTTACATGCATGATAGACATGCATCGTTTGTGTAATGGGGTTCTTAATATCGTACATATAATATGTATTTCAACTTGGAGCTGTGTCGGCCAAAATTAAATGAGTCTCCAGTTCGCATATAGGTACATATGACTTGTTAGGTGAAAGAGCGAGGATTTCTCTGCAATTCCGACTCGGATGTAGTGATTTTACCCGGTATTCTGGAGATGTAAACGGTTTTAGGGAAATTCAGGAATAAAGAACCTGATTTCTTGCTGGGGAGATGGGAGCAGGGGATCGGTTGTTATGCGAATGGTCCTAATTTTAAGGAAGTCAATGGTACCTGTCTCTAAGGCATATGTCCAAGTGATTAGGTAGGGTTCCTGCTAACTAACTTGGTACTATGGTCGGGTATGCTGCTCGAAAAATGGAAAAAAAGCTGCCAAGATTGCTTGGCAGCCGCGGATTTCCTTATATCTTTCTTTCATTAAAGACTCCGTTTTTAAATATTCCTTGAAGTGAAACGTCACTTATGTTCTTTTACCGCAATATATACATCTACCTGCATCTGTTCCGGGTTCAGACTGCGTTCATCGTAATGTTCAAAATCACCCGTAAATGTCCGGTCACTCTGCTGGCCCCACGCCCATACGGTTTCCCACACTTCACTAACCACTTCAACCATCGGTCCGGTTCTCGAAGTAAACACGGCATAGGTGGCAGGAGGCAGCTGTACCTCATCGAATCCTTCGGGTAATACATCTGCTGCGCCGACTTCATGTCCGACCAGGATGGTATATTCTCCGGCAATGCCGTCCGTGTAGTCCGTATAACAGCCGTAACGCACAGCTTCGGAAGAGGGGAGGTGCTCTGAGGCAAAATAACGACCCCACAGCTCGCCGATGCTGCCTTGGCCGCTCATTTCGACTGCGTTGGTCGTACGTGATGCCAGCCCGGCAAGGCGTTTGCCAGGAAGGGTTACATAACGAACTGGCTCTCCGCAAGGCCCTGTGCCAGAAGCGCTCTGCGAATGACCTGCAGGCTGCCATCGTTTCAGATAAGGCAGTTGGTTGCGCAGCATGGAGCGGGCGGATTCCTCATCCATACCTTCCTTTTTGAGAATGGAAGTGCACATTTCAATCATATTTTCCAGCGACATACCCGGCTGCTCAAACCGGCCATCTTTGTAACAATAAATGCAGTACTCACGGGTTGTGCCGCCGTTCAACTCCGTGCCGAATTGATCTGTGCTGGTGAGCGGCATCCCGCAGCTTTGACATACAGTAACGTTCATCATTCATTCCTCCTAAGGTATATGTAGAACTTCAACCTGAACATATTTGAAGTATACGGGGAGGAACTGGACAGCTGTCTGTCAGGTTTACGATGAGGTTTTATAATTTTGAATGATTTGCTCGGCAATCTGACACACTTTATCCCGAATATGCAGCGGTTCCAGCACCTCCACATCTGCACCGAAGCCCAGAATGAAGCCGTACAGCCAGTTGTCTTCTGGAAAAGCGATCTGGCTGACATAGTATCCATTCCCATCAGGCAGTACATTTTCGATGCCAAACCACTCTTCTGCGAGGTGCCGGGCACGTTCATGGAATTTCAGGGTGATGCCAATCTGATTAACGGGACGGCTCCATTCCTGCTGCCACGGCCTGTCTCGGAGGTTAATAGACTTCCGTTCAAAGTGCTGGGCGGCAAGGGCAACCTCCTTCATACGGACCAGCTTGAACATGCGAAATTCTTTTCGTTCATGGCAAAAGGCATACAGATACCAGGCGTGTCTTTTCAGCACAAGGGTATGCGGATCAACCGTGCGGCAGGTCTGTGTACCCTCGGCACTGCAGTAAACAAAACAAATGCTCTGCAGCTCATCAATACCCTGATCAATTACTTTCAATTTGTTTTGCAGGGCTTCTGGGTGCGTCCATGTTGAATAATCAACGATGAAGCGATGGGTGCTGGCCTGAAAATCTTCATTTCTTGCTTCAGGGACGATACTGCTCAGCTTTTCCACCAGCAGATCACGGGCTGTATTATCATGGGAAGTCGAGATGCTGCGCAGTGCGGTGACGATGGAAGCGAGGTCTTTATCCGTTAACAGATTGCGATCCAGGCGATAGCCTTCCGCCAGCCCGATCCCGCCGCTTGCTCCCTGATATGTCACCACTGGAATTCCAGCTTGACCTAATGTGTCGATATCACGATAGATTGTGCGGATGGACACTTCGAACATGTCCGCGAGGTCTTTCGCCTGTAATCGCCGGCGGTTAATAAGCAGTACCACGATCGCTAACAAACGTTCCAGTTTCATAGTTTGGTTTCCTTTCATTTATGGGTCTTTATAGAATTGGACAGCATTTACACTGATCACTCCAATGACAGAATAACCTTCCAATCGCTGTTATCCCCAGATTTTTTGATTCCCTTTTTAAAAGGGGAAAATCCGGTGATAAGCGTAGGCTTCCGATGCAGCTTTCTTGCAGAAAGCTTTTAGGCGAACGCTTCGCTTTTTCAGGTTTTTTCTGTCCTCTCCGTTAAAGTGTAAAAGAAAAGTCAAACTTATATAACATTGCTTTCAATTGTTTATCTGGGAGTTATCTGTTAGATTCATAGGTGTTATACTGCCCAGCATCCCATATAGGAGTGAAATAAGCAATGAAGCAAATTACGATTCTGATTGCGGACGATGAAGTGGAGATCGCGGATCTGGTTGCCCTGCATTTACAAAAAGAGGGTTATCATACCGTCAAGGCATCTGACGGACAGTCGGCACTGCAGGCTGTTCAGACACAAGCCATTGATCTGGCTGTACTGGACATTATGATGCCGGGTATGGACGGGTATGAGGTGACCCGTAAAATCCGGGAGCAGCATCATTTTCCGATCATATTCCTGAGTGCGAAAACGTCAGATATGGATAAAATTACAGGGCTCGTGATGGGTGCCGATGATTATATGACCAAGCCATTCAATCCGATGGAGCTTGTGGCTCGCGTCAACTCTCAACTAAGGCGTGCTTTGCAGTTCAGTCAGTCCACAGCTGCGGCGCAGCGCTCGGTTTTGGAAAAAGGCGGACTTGTTATTGTCCCTGACCAGCACAGCGTAACACTTTACGGTAAACCGCTGGATTTAACACCGAAGGAATTTGACATTTTAGTGCTGCTTGCCAGTAACCCTAAACAGGTCTTCAGTGCAGAAAGCATTTTTGAAAAGGTATGGGGCGAGGCGTATTTTGAGAGCGGCAATACCGTCATGGTACATATTCGCACGCTGCGCAGGAAACTCGGAGAAGATGTGAACAAGAACAAGTTCATCAAAACCATCTGGGGGGTGGGGTACACGTTCAATGACTAAACGGAGAAGTTTTCGCACAACGATGATTATGATGCTTGGTCTGAGCATGCTGGCTTCCGGTGTCGTCACGTTTATCGTCTATAAGCTGCTTCAGATGTACTACGCAGGGGTGAGGCGGGAAGACCCGCTGGCGGAATATCGGAATATCATGAGAAGTATTGGCGATTTATATGTCTTTATGCTGCTCTTCATCCCGCTTGCGATTTTATTTTTCTACTTGTTTACCAGACGTTACGTTACGTATTTCAAAGAGATTTCCGCAGGCATTAATCACTTGGCTAACGGGGACTTTGATCATCAGGTGCAGATTGTGGCCAAAGACGAATTGGGTACGATTGCGGAAAGTGTTAATATGGCGAGCCAGAAGCTGCGGGAAGCGGTGAAACGGGGGGATTTTGCCGAAAACAGCAAAGACCAGCTCATCGTAAACCTTGCCCATGATCTGCGTACACCCCTGACCTCCGTACTGGGTTATCTGGATTTGCTGATGAAGGACGAGCAGTTAACCGAGGAGCAGGCCCGGCATTTCATCGCGATTGCATTTACCAAATCGCAGCGGCTGGAAAAACTGATTGATGATCTGTTCGAGATCACACGAATGAATTACGGTATGCTGCCTGTGCGCAGAACGCGGCTGGATCTGAGCGAGCTGTTGAAGCAGATGAACGAGGAGCTCTATCCTGTTTTTGAAAAAAATCATCTGGTCACCCGTTTAATCATCGCTGACGATCTGACCGTATCCGGGGATGGTGAGCTGCTTGCCCGTGTGTTCGAGAATTTGCTGATTAATGCCGCGCGGCATGGCAAAGACGGCATGTATGTAGACATTAACGGGTATCAGGATTCAGGTCAGATTGTCATTCAGATTACCAATTATGGCGGGTATATTCATCCGGACGATCTTCCGCGGATCTTTGACATGTATTACACGGGGGACCGTGCACGTTCTGCTCAAGAGGGAGGTACAGGTCTTGGTCTGTTTATCGCCCGCAACATTGTAGAGCAGCACGATGGCATAATATCGGCAGTAAGTGATGTGGTACGTACCATGTTTGAGGTTCGCCTGCCTGCTTTTCAACAGGTTGCTCCTGAAAATTAAGAAAAACTTTAGAATTGCCCTGCTTTTTCTTTAAATTGTTTCGTCTATCCTTGAATGAGAAGAGGAAGGAGGAGCAGTGATGAAAAAGTGGGGCTTTTTGATATGCATCATTGTGGTTGGGTATATCCTAACGCAATCGCCGGCAGCCTTGGGAGGAAATAAGGAGATGTCGATTATTGTTTTGGACGCAGACAAGAAATATGAAGGATACCGGACAGCTGCGAACATAGAGATGAAAAAGCACATACATAAAGGTAATCTCGTCTTGGTTAATTCAGAGCATCCGATTAAGCCGGAGGGTGTTCGTTCCGATATTGTATATGTGGCAAAGGAGCGGGACCTGCTCAGCGGGTACGGCGTGCTGGATACAAAAATAATGTTATCTCGTGAAGTGGCCGAGAGATTCCAGAAGATGGTTGAGGCGGCCGCCCAGGAGGAAGTGCGATATTTTCTGATGAGCAGCGGGTATAGAGATTTCGAGAAGCAGGACGAGCTGTATCGGCAAAAGGGTTCAGATTACGCACTGCCTGCGGGTTACAGTGAGCACAATCTGGGGTTATCCTTGGATATAGGTTCAAGTCTGGCCCCAATGAGTGAGGCTCCTGAGGGAGCGTGGCTGGAGAAAAACGCATGGAAATACGGTTTTATTTTGCGATATCCCAAAGATAAAGTGAACGTGACAGGCATCCAGTATGAACCCTGGCATTTTAGATATGTCGGCATGCCGCATAGTGCGATTATGTACGAGAATCAGATGGTTTTGGAAGAGTATCTGGAGATGTTAAAAGAAAAGAGAGACGTGACCGTTGATCTTGACGGCGAGACGTTCCGCATCCATTATTACCGGGTATCAGAGGATAACAAGGTATATGTGCCAGAGCATGAGTCTTATGATATATCCGGGGACAACATGGAGGGAGTCATTGTTACCGTTAAGGAACCATCTTGATCATGAGCGTTGAGCTGCAGCAGCAATGATCAGCGTAGGGGAGGGACAGCATGAGACAGAACAAGCCGCAATCGGATGGGAAACTTGATCATAAGTATAAGCATGAGAATAAATCAAATCCGCTCCGAATCATTGGGATTATTCTATGCCTGATATACCTCTACTTGCTGACCAAACTGATTTTATTCAAAGGAGGTCCGGTGGATACGGAGCTGATATGGGACAGACTGACTGCGCTCCTGCGCCAGCCGGACCTGATTCATACACGTACCGTTAATCTGACTCCGTTTCAGGAGATCAAACGTGACTGGCACAGTCTGTCGCTGCACCGCCCAGGAACGGCCATTCATCTGGCCGGTAATATTGCAGCGTTTGTGCCGCTCGGCATGTTTATAGCGGGTCTGACACGGCACTCCTTTTTCACCGGAATTCATGTACTTGTCTTGTCATTCCTGCTTAGTTTGGGTTATGAAGTTACACAGCTGCTGACGGGAATAGGTATCTTTGATGTAGATGATCTGATGCTGAACACGCTTGGCGGAATAATGGGGTATGTGGTGTACATGCTGATGCTCATCCTCAATCTGCTGTTTAAGGGAGGAAGGGCGCGACTGGCAGCGAATAACTAAGTAGTTGAACCGTTAGAGGAATAACAGAGCGAATCACTATGCTGAGAGTGTAGGAAACCCGTCTGAGAATTACTGTAGGAATGAGAGTAATCCGAATCTATTTTCTTTCCAAGGAGGAATGGCAATATGATTATTATGGCTGTGCTGTTTATCGGCACAGGGCTCATGTTTCTGGTATATCCTCAGAAGACAGCAGGTGATGCAGACAGGCAGGTCAGGAATCGTCGAGCTGCGGCAGGATGGATCGGGACGGCTTTAATTGTGATGTCATGTTTGTTTCTCGTGATGGGAACGATGCAGCTGTTTGATCAATCTTCACATCATATGGGACATTAGGGGAATCTCCTTTGAGCGCACAGCGGATAATGTATGCGTGATAGGGAGTTTTTTCATTTTCATGAGAGATCTTATCCAGCGAGTTTTCCCCATGTATAATGGGAATACAGCTGATGGAATCGAGTGAAGATGAGGACGTGTATTACCTGTATATTCTCTGTTCACCATACCTGAAGGAGGAGCTGAATTGTATCTATTAGCTAAACAACTTGCTGGAAGTATGAGAGCACTCGTAACTATAGAAAATGAGATCGTGGAGGCGAAGCGCAGGCCCGAAGCTGAACAGGATGTGCTGGCATTGGAAAAGGAAAGATCCACACTAATTCGCAGCTTCACGCGGAGCGAGCTGTTGGTTATCCAGACCGTTATGAATATTGGACAATCCGAACGAGGTTATCGCTTCTATGCTAATTCAGAACGTTCAGAGCATGGAGACCATTATGAGATCATTCATCTGCCAATTGAGTTGAACGAGCATGAACTGATGCAGAAGTATTCTTATTACCTGGTACATAAAACGGAACGCGAGCTTGCTGATGGGATTGAATACTATACGGCTGTTTCTGAACAGCTGAAGGAAGGCATGGCTATTCTGAAAATCTAGGAGGCAGATCGGTTGATTATGAAAATTTCGTATTATACGCCCGATGGCTTTTATTATTATGTGCCTGACCAGTATGTAGGGCAGGTCCAAGAGTGGAGAAATGAATTCTCTGATTTTCTGCAAAGCATTGAAGGTAAACATCCGTTCACTCAATATACGGAATACATTAATTTCGATGATGAATTGGAATATGGGATTTTTATCCGTAGTTACGGCGGGGACGACTTTATGGATTGGATCAACGTAGAAAAATTAAAATGCAGGGGTATCTATCGCATCCCTGCACCACCGGATGATTCAGAAGTGGGGATTAGGATCGATTTTTGAGTAGATAGGGGCCCCGACCCAACCCAACCCAACCCAACCTGAATTTACAACACAATAACCAAAAATCGAAAAAAAGCCCCGCTTCATCGTGCAGGCTGCACATGAAGCGGGGCTTCGTTATATCACTTTATCCCATGAAAGATCAAGCGTATTAAGCTTTTTTCATCATTTGACGCAGTACGGTTTGCAGGATACCGCCGTTGTGGTAGTAATCCACATCAACCATACTGTCCAGACGAGCGATGACAGGGAAGTCGAACTGCGTACCGTCTTCGCGAGTTACAGTTACTTTCAATTCTTGGCCTGGTTTCACATCATTGCTCAGACCTGTGATGTCAAATGTCTCGCGTCCGTTCAGACCAAGGCTGGACCAGCCATGACCTTCTTGGAATTGCAGCGGCATAACGCCCATGCCCACCAGGTTACTGCGGTGGATACGCTCGAAGCTTTCTGCGATAACGGCTTTGACACCGAGCAGGAATGTTCCTTTGGCTGCCCAGTCACGGGAGCTTCCTGTACCGTACTCTTTACCTGCGATAACGATCAGGTTCTGTCCTTCATCCTGATACTTCATGGAAGCATCGTAGATGGACATTTCTTCATCTGTAGGCAGGTATTTTGTAATACCGCCTTCAGTACCTGGAGCTACCTGGTTACGAATACGAATGTTGGCGAACGTACCGCGCATCATCACTTCATGGTTACCACGACGTGAACCGTAGGAGTTGAAGTCTTTGCGCTCTACGCCATGCTCTTTCAGGTACAGTCCTGCTGGACTGGACGGAGCAATGTTACCTGCTGGTGAGATGTGATCCGTTGTTACGGAATCACCCAGCAGCGCCATTACGCGTGCAGAGCGGATGTCAGCAATATCATTCAGTTTATCGCCAAGCTCCTGGAAGAACGGCGGGTTCTGGATGTATGTGGAGTTCGGGTCCCACTCATACAGTTCGCCTTCCGGTACAGCGATGTTGTTCCAGCGTTCATTGGCAGTAAATACATTCTCATATTTGTTGCGGAACATCTGAGCATTCAGGGAGCTGGCAATCGCATCCTTGATCTCTTCGGAGCTAGGCCAGATGTCTTTCAGGAATACAGGTTGATCATTCTGATCGTGACCGATAGGATCGGTTTCGAAGTCAATATCAACTGTACCTGCCAGTGCGTAAGCAACAACGAGTGGCGGAGAAGCCAAATAGTTGGCTTTCACTTGTGCGTGTACACGGCCTTCAAAGTTACGGTTACCGGACAATACAGCTGCTACAGTCATATCGTTCTCGGCAATCGCTTCGCTTACTTCATCCGGCAGTGGACCGGAGTTACCGATACATGTTGCACAGCCGTATCCAGCAACGTTGAATCCGAGCTGATCAAGATAAGGGATCAGACCTGCTTTTTCCAGATACTCTGTAACGACAAGAGAACCTGGAGTCAAGCTGCTTTTCACGTATCCTGGTTTGGTCAGACCGAGTTCAACTGCTTTTTTCGCGAGCAAACCTGCACCGACCATAACGCTAGGGTTGGATGTATTTGTGCAGCTTGTGATCGCCGCGATCACAACAGCGCCTGCTTTCAATTCACTTGTGGAACCGTCAGGGTGCTTCACTGGCACTTTTTGTTCAATCTTCTCATCGCTCAGTCCATAACCGCCTTTGTCGACAGGGGTACGGATGATGCTGTTGAAGCTTTCTTTCATTTGTGTCAGCTCGATACGGTCTTGTGGACGTTTAGGTCCTGCAAGGCTTGGTACAACGGAGCCGAGATCAAGTTCAATGACATCTGTGAATTCCGGATCAACCGTGTTCGCTGTGCGGAACATACCTTGAGCTTTGTAATACGCTTCAACCAGCTCTACTTGTTCATCGGAACGTCCAGTGCTGCGCAGGTAGTTCAGCGTCTCGCTGTCTACAGGGAAGAAACCGATGGTTGCGCCGTATTCCGGTGCCATGTTGGCAACTGTTGCACGGTCAGCAAGGCCAATGTTGGCAAGGCCCGGTCCGTAGAACTCAACGAATTTGCCGACAACGCCTTTTTTACGAAGCATTTGAGTAACTGTCAGGGCAAGGTCTGTTGCTGTTGCGCCTTCGCTCAGGCTGCCTGTCAGTTTGAAACCGATAACGTCTGGTGTTACAAAATAAAGCGGCTGACCCAGCATACCTGCTTCGGCCTCGATACCACCTACACCCCAGCCGACAACGCCGAGACCGTTGATCATTGTAGTATGAGAGTCCGTACCTACGAGTGAATCCGGGAATACAACCGTTTCGCCATCAACCGTTTTGGTAGCTGCCACGGAAGCGAGGTACTCCAGGTTAACCTGGTGAACAATCCCCGTGGATGGTGGAACAGCACGGAAGTTATTGAATGCTGTTTGTGCCCAGCGCAGGAAGCGGTAACGCTCTTCATTACGCTCGAACTCAACCTTGATGTTGTAATCCAGTGCATCACTGGTACCGAATGCATCGACCATAACGGAGTGGTCAATAACCAGATCAACGGGAACGAGCGGGTTGATCTGTTTTGGATCGCCGCCTGCCTTTTTCACCGTATCGCGCATTGCCGCGAGGTCAACAACAACCGGTACACCCGTGAAATCCTGCAATACGATCCGCGCAGGGATAAACGGAATTTCCTTATTATTATCACGGCCTTCTGCCCAGCCGGTCAGTTGTTTTACGTGATCTTCGGTAATAGCACGTCCGTCGAATTGACGAACCGCTGCTTCAAGCAGCACTTTAATTGAGAAGGGAAGTTTGGAAAGGTCGCCGTGGCCGCCTTCCTGAAGTGCCTCGAGACTGTAGTAGCGGTAAGATTTGCCTCCAACCTCAAGCGTACGAGCGGCGGAGAAATGGTTCTTTGCTGACATACATGTACCTCCTTAAAATGTGTCGGTGAGATGAAGAAAACGTTCATTTCTAAATAAAGAACAGGCCTTCACCGTTCCGTGTTCTTGTTCAGTAGTTTCACTAGATGAAACATAATTTCAAAATCATAACTTTAGTTCTAAGTATACCGTTTTCACCTTCGTACGTAAAGGGCTTTTTGCCTGTGCAAGCACGCTTTTGAACGAATGAAGGCGTTTACTAAAATCTGATGGGAGCAAGCATGATTTCGAGCTTTCCTGAATGTTTTTACAGGGGCTTTATCCGAAACTGTGTACATACAACGGATTTTTCCTTCATATGCATAGTAGGAGATCAAGCCATGGAATGAGCAGTTGGATAGAGACTAACTCATGTCAAAGGGGGACATAAGCTTGGAACGCGAATGGAAGAGCGCCTTGTATACGTACGTCAACCAGTACAATCGCTGTGAGATCGATTACCGTCCACAGGCGAGTGAACGAATCGTAACCGATCCCGAATTTGTGGTGGAACGGGGAGAGCGCATGGCAAGGCTGGATGAATGGTACCGCAGACGGCGCGCCGTACCTCTTCGCAGCGAGACCAGTGCCAAGCTTGTGCGTACTCTCATTGATGGATCGGAAGAAGCGGTAATTGAAGTGCAGCTCTACAGCAGATTGTTCTATGAAAAGAGCGGGATTACTCATCGCGAGGATCGAATTGAGCGGGAAAGGTTAACCTTTTTACGCGAAAATGAGCGGTGGAGTATTGCGCGTGTGGAGCGTGAAGTGCCCGAACGGCGTCCAGCCGGGGAAGGACGTCCGTATCAGCAGGCTGATTTTGTACAGGCGGGGAACCGACCGCTGTTGAACCGGGAAGTATTGAGCCAGGGACGAAGAGCCAGAAGACAAATCTACCGTCGGGATCTGGCTGTTGCCTACGCTGATCGGTGGTGGAATGCGGGCAATCCGGCTTTTGAAGAATTCGATGTGGACTGCACCAATTATGTGTCCCAATGTCTCTTTGCAGGGGAAGCACCCATCCACTATACTGGTAGAAGAGAAGCAGGCTGGTGGTACAAAGGGTATGTGAACGGCTCGGAAATGTGGAGCTACAGCTGGGCTGTATCCAACAGCCTGGCAAGATATTTGTCCGGCAGCAGCTGGGGGCTGACAGCCACCGAGGTGGATCGCCCTGAGCAGCTTATGCTTGGCGATGTTATTTTCTATGACTGGGACGGCGACGGAAGGTTCCAGCACAGCACGGTGGTCACCGCTTTTGATGCGGGAGGCATGCCGCTTGTGAACGCACATACGGTCAGCAGCCGTCACCGTTTTTGGGACTACCGGGATTCCTATGCCTGGACGGAGCAGACGGCATACCGGCTTTTTCATATTGCAGATGAGTTTTAAAAGGTAAAGATTTGCGGGCTGCGGTGACGCAGACAGCCCGTTCCGTGTAAAATAAGAATAGAAACCGGAAGCAGCCGGGCAGGGATTTGAGATGGCTGCGCAGACAGCATCACGTACAGATATAATCGGAGGTTACGCATGAGTATGAATAAATTAAAAGTAGGCGTCGTATACGGCGGAAAATCGGGCGAACACGAAGTGTCGCTGCAAACGGCGTTTGCTGTAACAAATGCATTTGATTATGAAAAGTATGAACTGGTTCCTTTTTATATCTCCAAACAGGGGACGTGGAAAAAAGGAGCGGTGATGCATGCACCTTTTGCACGCATCGAAGACTTGAAGCTGGAAAGCTCGGCGGGCGGCACACAGGACGCACTGAATGCATTGTTTGCACGTTTATCGGGCGGGGCGGAAGCGCTGGACATCATGTTCCCGCTGCTCCACGGCACGTTTGGAGAGGATGGCACCATCCAGGGCATGTTTGAGATGGCAGATATGCCGTATGTGGGTGCAGGCGTGCTGGCTTCGGCAGGCGGCATGGACAAAGTGGTGATGAAAAAGCTGTTCGCTCAGGCTGGGATTGACCAGTGTGCCTTTACGTATTTTAACGCGACACAATGGAAGCAGGCTCAGCACGATATGATCGTCCAGGTCGAGGACCAGCTTGGTTATCCGTGTTTTATCAAACCGGCCAACCTTGGCTCTAGTGTAGGGATCTCCAAAGCGCGTAACCGCGATGAACTGAAAACAGCCATTGAGTTTGCACTACGGTATGACACCAAAGTTGTGGTTGAGGAGTTTGTAGAAGCTCGTGAAGTTGAGGTTAGTGTTCTCGGCAATGATGAACCGATGGCATCGGTTCCCGGCGAGATTGTATCCTCCGGCGAATATTATGATTATGCTGCCAAATACATTGACGGACAGTCTCAGATGCTGATTCCTGCACCGCTGGACACAGAGGCAGCTGACCGCATCCGTGAAGCAGCCCTGCAGGCATTCCGTGCGATTGAAGGTAACGGCATTTCACGTGTGGATTTCTTCGTTCGCAAGTCGGATGGAGCGCTGCTCATTAATGAAGTGAACACTATGCCAGGCTTTACGCCTTACAGTATGTACCCACTTTTATGGCGCGAGACAGGTGTATCGTATGCCGAATTGCTGGATCGTATGATCGAACTGGGACTGGAGCGGTATAACCGCAAGCAGGCACTGAATTACGAAAACGGCGTTCAGGCGTAGCCTGAGACGAACCGAATCAGGAAATCAGGAGGAATGTGCATGGGATTTCAGACAGAGTTTAATTCAGTATGCAAATTCAAAAGCGAGCAGGAGCTTTTCGAACTGCTGGAATACGGTCGCGGCAAAATGGTCAAACAAGGCTTCCGGGTGTTCCCAACCGGGCAAAAGGTCATTGCTTACACCCCGGATAATACAGCCGTGGCGATTGTGAAGATCGTGGCTTCCATTGCAGAGATCAATTTTCAGAACCAGGAAGTGACGGAAGTGGAAATGCAGCTTATTCGTAAGCTGACGGAGGAAGAATCACGGATTCAGACGGCACTGGCCGACGAGATGTTCTTTGGTGAGCAGGCTCAGGAATAGAGCCCATTGATGGGCCTATCACTGGGGTTTAACTTGAGGGCATGACTTCTTGCAAAGAGCGCCTGGAGGATTTGCAAGCATGCGATTATGGTCCCTTGTTTAGGGTAAAACTTGGTTATATACCGTGTCGGCTTATCTTCGCGGCTGCTGCAGCCGTGCGGTCTGTCCGCCCTAAACAGAGAGGAAGAAAATGATGCTTGTACGTTTCGGTTACGTGGCGATGTCGGTGCTCGTGGAGAATGCTTCGCCTTCACGGACCATGACGATGGCCAGTTTTAAAAAAATCGACGACAGGGAAGCGGCTCTTCGCAAGCTGGAACGCATTGCAGCCGAGAACCTGCACAATACATTACGTTTGCTCAGGCATAATAAAGGCAGCCATATTCATGTATATCGCTTTTCTTCGAAATTGATTCCACTTGCAACCCATGAGGACTTAAGTGACTGGGACCCGTTCCCGGCACTGAAGCCGGATTTCGAAGCCATCGGTCATTTTGTGAAGGAAAACGAGATGCGCGTCTCCTTTCATCCGGATCATTTTACCGTGCTGAGTACGCCTCGTGAAGAGGTGCTGCGCAGCTCAATGAAGGATCTGCGTCATCATGTCCGGATGCTGAATGCCATGGGTCTCAATGCTACAGCCAAGAACAATATTCATATTGGTGGTGCATACGGGGACAAGCCCTCGGCAGCACGGCGTTTTGAGGAGAATTTTTCAACACTGGACCTTGACATCCAGGAGCGATTGACACTTGAAAATGATGATAAAACCTTCAATTCGCCCGAAACGCTGGCAGTATGTCAGAACCTCGGCCTGCCTATGGTACTTGATATCCATCATCAGTGGGTGAACAATGAAGGCGAGCAGCCATGGGAGCTGTGGCCGGATATTTTAAAGACTTGGCAGTCACCGCTCGCACAGGCCGATGCACCAGCGGATAAGCCGCTGGTACCGAAAATTCATGTCTCCAGCCCGAAGAGCGAGAAGGACCTTCGTGGCCATGCGGATGGAGTCGAGGTTGAGCCGCTGCTTGATTTTCTGCGTCATATTGCGGCAGATACCCCAGCCCTTGATGTAATGATTGAGGCGAAACGTAAGGATGAGGCTCTGGTGCAGCTGATGCAGAAACTGGCTTTCTATCAGAATGAGGGTGTGGAGTGGGTAGATGAGTCCACCGTTCGCATCCATCCCTGAAGCCAAAAGGGGCTTGGGCGGTAAGAAACTTTACACACGCTCGGACGTATACTTCTAACAAGTATTTTAACTTTTTCGTAGATTGATATAGAAAGTAGAGTGAACGCTTTGAGTGAAAAGGAAAAGGTACCTTATGTCGTGACAAGCAAAAGCTATACTGCCGTTGCCATTAATGCCGCATCCAAGGCGGGCGAGTGGATCAAGAGCCGTCTGGGTACGGTAAGTGAACTAGGAACCAAATATTCTCCGCAGGATTTGGTAACCGAAGTCGATAAAGGCGCGGAGCAGATGATTCGCCGCCTGATTCTAACCCATTTTCCAGATCACGCTGTTCTGGGTGAGGAAGGAGTCGAACCAGGACCTGAGGCTTCAGCAAGAGCGCTGAAAGAGGCAGCAGAGGAGGAGTACCTCTGGATTGTGGATCCGGTGGATGGCACGACGAACTTTGTGCATGGATTCCCATTCTATTCGGTTTCCATTGCGCTGGCACATAAGGGCGAAGTCATCGTGGGTGTCATCTATGACCCTTCCCGGGACGAATTATTTGTTGCTGAAAAAGGGAAAGGAGCCTACGTGCACGGAAACCGGATGACGGTATCGGGTGAAGAAACACTTGCACAGAGCCTTGTGGCGGTAGGCTTCCCGGCAGATACCACGTTTGCGCTGCCGCTGAATATGGCTGCTGTTCAGGCCCTTGCTCCGCAGGTTCGCAACCTGCGTGCAGGCGGCTCCGCTGCAATTCATCTGGCTTACGTTGCCGCAGGACGGCTGAGTGCCTATACGGAAGTTGGCCTCAAGCCGTGGGATATTGCCGCAGGAGCACTGCTGGTAGCGGAATCCGGTGGTAAAGTCACGGATACCGTTGGAACACCATATACACTGGCGGTAAACCATATCGCTGCCAGCAATGGCAAGGTTCATGATGCATTGACCAATGTGTTGAAGGAAGCCAAGGCTACAGGTTTGGAATAAGTAGACACCACTTTAGTGAAGGAGCGAATAACAATGGATGAGTCCAAAGAACTTGAACAACGGCTTAGCGACATGCTGACGGAAGGAGACATGGAAGCATCCGTCGATGCTGAAGAGCAGGAACGTCAGCTCATTCCTCCCAAATACGAGGTGCGCATTCAGACGGAACGAGACCCGATCGTGGAGGAAACATTAAAGTTTCGCAATATGGCTCGGGAACTGGATGACCGCTATGATCGCTATCTGGAACGTGCTGCCGGGTCGAAAACAAAGGCGAATGGCAAACCATTGTCAGATCAAGACCAAGTTACAGGCCAAGGTGCAGACTCAGAGCAGGGACAAGAGTAAATGAGCCCGCACAAAACAAAACGTATGATCATTCATAAACCCTGGACCCTAAGGCACTCAATAGAGATGAATTGTATGATTAACGGACTTCCCAACGATGGGGAGTCTGTTATTTTATGCCCATTTATAGGAAAGAGGACAGGACCTGCTCCAAGATGATAGAATAGTTTTACACAAGCATATGTCATCAGAATGACTGACTTACTATATAATTGTGTGAAATATAGATGCAACCAAAGGAGTGTTCACTAGAATGAAACGTAAACGGATATGGAAAAACACAGCTGCAGGTCTCTCAGCCAGTATGCTGGCGGGTATGCTGCTGTTCACATCGTCCGCATTGCCTGCACATGCTGCTGATGCCAAAACGAGCGTATTACCTGTGGCTTCGGACGAAACATCGAAGACTGCACCGAAGAAAGATGCAGCGGCAGTGACGAAAGAGTTCCGCATCGTTACACTGGGTGACTCCATTACTGTAGGGTATGAGCCTAAGATGACCACTGCCCCATATGGTTATGTTGAGCGTTTGCAGGAACAAGGTCTGCTGCATGGGCGTACACAGGTAGATAACTTCGGTATCGCCGGACTTAAGACCAGCGGTCTGAAGAACTTTACTGATGCCGTTAACGAAGGAGAGACGCTTACTGCGGATGCAATTCAGCCTAACCTGCCTGATCCGAGAGCCGGTCAGATTGGTGCAAACACGGCTTCCATCCGTGAGAGCATTGCACAGGCCAATCTCGTAGCGATGACGATTGGTGGCAATGACGTATCCGAGCTGCTTGGTACAGCGAACACCTTGAGCGATCAGGAGCTGCAGGAGAAAGTGAAAGAGCTGCTGGCCACGTATACAACCAATGTTACTGCGATCATTAATAATATTCATGCAGTTAATCCATCGGCCCGGATCGTCATTGCAGATCAGTACCAGCCGATGCCGGAAGTCGCTGGCAAAGAGCTGTATGCCAAGCTGATGCAGGCTTCCCAGGGCTTTACACAAACGATTGACGGCATTGCCGCTCAGTTCGCAGCTCAGGGTACAGATGTGAAAGTGGCTCATGTAGCCAAAGATTTTGTTGGCGGTGAAGGCACGATGACACATATGATCAAAGACCGTGATTTTCACCCGAATCAATTCGGATATGCTGCCATTGCTGAAGAGTTTGCCAAAACAATCTGGGGCGACTACACCAAACTGGCTGCACCAGATGCAGGTCAACCGATGAACATCATTGTCAGCGGCAAAACACTCAACACTCCATATAAACCGATTATCCGCAACGGCAAAAACTTTGTGGCAATCCAGGACATTGTCAACGCCGTAGGAGCCAAAACAGTGTGGGATAATAAAACCGCAACCGCAACCATTACTTACGGTGACCGCAAAGTAGCTGTGAAGATCGGAGCTAATGCCTTAAAAGTGAATGGCACATCCGTTGCTGTGGACACCCCGGCTTTCCTGAACAAAGTAGGTAAGGAATCCAAAACCTATGTACCGGTAGCTATGGTGGCTGAAGGTCTTGGTTTTGACGTGCAGTATATCGCGAAGCTCAAAACGGTATTTGTAAATCCGTAGAAATCATGATTTCATTAGCGTTTAAATGAATAAAATAGTTAACGGGCGCTTCCAACTAAATCAAATAGCCTTAGTCCTGAAGAATTAGGACTAAGGCTATTTGCTATAATTATGCACTTTGGTTCTACCTGAAATAATAAGTACTCACCGTTTAGCTACGACTACAAGGAATTAGCTGTGAACAAAAGTGTTGAGTCAGTTTTATATTGCATTTTTTTGAGGTTTCATGACAGTCTTTAAGAAAAACAGTGGATATATCATTAAATACAAATTAAATCCCCACCAATAAATATCGAAATCGCCAGCATATGCCCAGAAGGCAATTGCCTGCAATCCGGAGCAAAAGGTTAGGACTAGAGATATGAGTGACCATGGTCTCCATAAAGGGTTGCTTCGTTGATATAAATAAAGACTGCTCAAACCTGTAATTGAGATAAGAATATCCAAAGGAAAAAAGGACCAGTTCCAGTTGATCATAATGGGATTAGTATAGTCTTTAAAAGCCCAAGAGTCAGGTATGATTTGAAAATATATGATAATCCAGTAGACGATAAAACCTATATCGGTGACCAAAAAAAAGGGTTTTAAAATTTTCATGTTACTCCTTCCCAATCATCATATCATTTGATTCAACATTTTATTTTTTAAGAGAAAACGGCTTAAATAAAACGAAATTATTAATGTGATACTACTCACCAGCATAACCTTGATTATAATATTCACATCAATGGTTTGTAGAGCTAGCTGTAAAGATACAATTATAGGAGCTTGAAAAATATAAATTGCATAGCTTGAACGGTTGAATCTGGATAAAAATGAATTAGTAAAATTGAACTTTGTCTTAAAGACAGTGATTATTTTTAGAATAATCCCAATAGATGTAAACGGCTCCCAGAAAGAATAATAAAGAGATTCAAAGGTGAATCCTCCATAAAAGGAAGCGAGACTTCCTCCGTACAAATCAATGAGTAAAAATGCTGCAGGCAAAGTCACAATAGTTATTAAAGAGATTCGGAAATAAAAGCTCGTGAGCAGCGAGTCTATCTGATCTAGCCAGTTATTCCTGTAAGCAACGGTGCCGAGCCAAAATAACATAATATACTGTGGAAAGTATCCCAAGGAAAAATCATGTATATATAACATATTGGTAGGAAAGATTAATCTTGTTACAAAATTCAAAGATCCTATTAATAGGATGAAATACAATATGCCTATTTTGGATGGGAAGTTTATTTTTACAGTAAAGCCTCCAAACCATTTTCGTACCAAGCCATAGATTGAGGAAAAATAAAACAGAGCCATAATGAACCACATGTTGTAAAACCCAAAAGAAGATAAGGAAAGATGGGACTGAGGTTCTACCAAAAATATACAAAAAGGATTTAGAATAAAGTAATAGAATAAAGCGGGAATAAGTAACTTGAAGACTCTTCCTTTTATATAAGGATAGAATCCTTTTTTATCAAATGAAGGTGGTGTAAAATAAGCTGATATAAAAAAGAATAGACCCATGAAAAATGTCTGGCATACAGCATTAACAAAGGTAAGGATCGTTTTGGATAGTTCATCGTTGGATAGTTCAACATAATACCAGCCACCTTCAGCCCCGTAAGCACTGTTTGTATGAAATACAATTACCAGCACTGCCATAAAAGACTTTATATTATCCAGATATAAAATCTTCTTATTCATTTAAGAGATTTCCTTTCGAGCAATGCCTGCAACAAAGGTATGGGACAAATCGAGCTTTTTCTCTAAATGCAGCACGTGATCGAGCTGTTTCTTAATTTGATCCAAAATTTCATCTTCTTTCTCTCGATCGATGACATCTAAAAAACCTGCTGCTGCACCTGAACGTAAGACCCACTCCATAGCATCGTCCGATGATTGGCACGGTATAGGCTGCTCTCCTTCCCATGAATGTAACGTCTGTAAATTTCCTCGTAAAAACCATTTGTTTAATACTGTAGGATTCTGCGGTAGTTCTACCTTAATATAGCGCTGCAGGTAAGAAGGGTTTAAACTTAAAACTTTCTCGAATGCATCCATAAGTACCTTCTCAGAATCAACTCGTGTCTCTATTATTCCTACCTTTCCTTCTGGTTTTAATACACGCTTTACTTCTCTCATAAAAAGTACAGGATTGGTATAACAGATGGCCCAACCACAGACTACAGTATCAAAGCTGGAACTGGGTGTCTGTTTAAGGAAGGTCATCATATCATTCAGCTGCAGATTAACTTTTAGAGAAGGGTAGTTTAATAATTTCGAGCGAGCAACCTCAAGCATGCCATTGGAAAGGTCCACTGTAGTAATTGATCCCTTACCCTGGAGCCTCTGAGCAATCTCGTTAGTGATATAACCGGTACCACAAGCTAGTTCTAGAATATCTTGACCAGGAGTAATGTTTATTTTATCTAGTAAATGAATTGAATGCTCTCCCATAATTTTAGAGAAAAAAGAATCGTAATCTCCGCTTGCTTTATCATAATCTTTTGTGTTATTTGCGTGTTTGTTGGTCATTTTGTACCAAACCATACGAAAGAGCAATTCGAGTTTATTAAGCATAGGATATAATTCTCCTTATAAGTTACTTTTAGCTATTTAGTAGAGGAATACTTTCCTTTCCACTGCTTAGTTTTAATTCCCGCCCTATATCCTCGAAAATATGTAAAGATTCATCAAGCTGCTCAGAGGTATGTGTCGCCATTAAAGAAATACGAATCATTTCTCCGCCTTCTTGGACCGCTGGAGAAATTACCGGGTTTGTATAAATACCTGCATCCATTAAGGCTTTCCAAAAAATAAAGGTTTTCATCGCGCTGCCTACATGTATGGGAATAATGGGCGTCTGGCTATTCCCGGTATTGAATCCTAAATCTCGTAAACCTTCAACCATCTTTTTGGTATGTCTATGAAGTCGATCTCGACGTTCAGGTTCGTTTCTAATAATCTCAAGTGCTTTAAGACATGCAGCAGTACTCGCAGGTGTCATACTCGCACTAAAAATCATGCTTCTTCCCTTGTGAAGAATATAATCAACAATCTCTTCATCACCAGCCACAAAACCTCCCAGACTACCAAAAGACTTGCTGAATGTTCCCGTTATAAGATCTATCTTGGATTCCACATCCAGATACTCTCCTGTTCCCCTTCCGTTGATACCAAGAACTCCGACTCCATGGGCATCATCTACAAGTAATCTGGCACCGTATTGCTCCTTAAGCGCAACAATGGTTTTAAGATTGGAGATATCCCCCTCCATACTAAATACACCGTCAACTATTATTAGTTTACCTGTATCTTTTGGAGCAGCCTTTAGTTTCGTTTCAAGATCATTCATATCATTATGTTTGAATCGTAATGTTTTACAAGAGGAGAGGCGGAGTCCATCAACAATTGAGGCATGCACTTGTCGATCAACGATAGCAATATCGTTACGTCCCATGATTGCTGAGATGACCCCGAGGTTTGTTTGGTATCCTGTTGAAAATACAATAGCTCGATCACGATTTAAAAATGCTGCTAACTCAGTTTCTAATTCTAAATGCAGTGGAAGGGTTCCATTTAAGAATCTGGAGCCGCATGATGATGTGCCGTAATCTTTCATTGCTTCAGCAGCTGCTTGAGTAAGTCTTACATCGCTTGATAATCCTATATAGTCATTTGACCCAAGCATAATCATATGTTGATTATCAACAATGGCTGTTGTACCCATCTTTTCTTGAATAGGTTTAAAATACGGATAAGAATCATTAGCACGCATATTCTTTACTACTTCCCAGTTCATACATTTATGGAATATATCCAATGTAATCTCTCCAATATCAATTAATTTCACTACTATACTTAGCCTCTTCTTGGCTATTAGTTTGCTGATCTTTGGTAAGATTTAATGTAACTACACCAACAATAATTAAAATAATTGCAATAAACTTCACAAAAGAGAAGCGTTCGTTAAAATATAAAAGACCAATGCAAGAGATAAAGACGATTCCCATTCCTGACCATACTGCATAAGCAACGGAAACATCGATTTTTTTTAGAGTTAATGTAAGAAAGGACAAACTTCCTAAGTAAAATACAATCAGAAGTATGCTGGGGATAAGTTTGGTGAAACCATTGGAAAGTTTCATACTTGTGGTCCCGGCTACTTCAAATATAATTGCCAATACTAAATAGACCCACTCGACAATAATCACCTCCTTATTATTGAGGAATAATAAGCTTGGATTTGACAAAGATAAAAATTTAAATAAATAATTCCTTTTCTTCATATAATTACTTTATGTCTCTAGATATATATATAACAGAAAAAATGTAAAAATAAAACACCTTCTACTAAAAAAAAGATGTAAAGTCTATGAACGATTAAATGTATTTCCATTAAACTCTAAATGAAAAGAATAGAGTCGAGTCTATCTCTTACTGGTAAGAAAATATTTATCACAATGTTTTATATGTTTTTACACAATAGAACATGGGTGAGAAATTGCATGAAAATTGGAGTCTATGCTGGGAAAGGTATGCGAGATTTAAATATGACTTGTCATCTGTCTATTAATGTGTAAATATCAAAATAACTTACAGAAATTCAGAAGCATTTTGGGCGAACGCACCCTTCGCCAAGCAAAGGAGCGCTCCTGAGTGCGTAAAATTAAAAACGCTTTCAACACAATGCCCATCCATCACAAAACGATGCTGCTGATTGGCTTTTTGATGTTAATCAGCTTTGCTTTCTATGTATCTGTCATGCAGTACGTATTGAATATCTATGACCGCCAGATCTATGAGAAGTCATCACAGGTGCTCAACATGTCTTCCGTCGGAATTGAAAACAAGCTGCGCGAGTTATCCAATTTATCTTTCAAAGTGATGTCGGATGAGCCGCTGCAGCAATATTTGCTGCAGCTGGAGAAGTCCGAAACGGGGTATGAGCGTAACGGTCTGCGCAAAAAAATTACCAATCGCCTCGTGGCCTACGCGGGTTCCGAGAAATACGTGTACTCCATGATTTTTATCGACAACGATAACAATGTGATGGCTGCAGGTAACCGGGAAGGCATCTCTGCGGAGAAGCAAAAGGAATTGATCTCGCTGGGAGAGCAGTATGCCGGATCCAATGTTTGGCAGGCGAGTGGAGATCAGCAGGCCAGATTAATGTCAGTCAGACAGGTAAAGTCTTTCACTGGCGGTGCATTTACGCTGGAGAAGCTGGGCACCCTGATTATCCGTGTGCGGCTGGACCGCATCGTACAGGATCAGATGCAGGAACCGGCTGAGGACTCCCAGCTGCTGATTATTGACGGGACAGAGGTCATCTATCCGACCGAATCCACGGTCAGCAGGTCCGAAATAGCAGAAGAGCTGAAGCGGACGCAGCCTTACGGAATCGCCACGTTAGAACAGGGCAAATTTTTTGTTGCGAGAGCTAACTCCTCGTATACCAGCTGGAATTACTTATACACCACGCCATTCGATCAGATGTTCAAGCAGATTCAGTTTGTCAAACAGCTCGTCATGGCCATTTTTATTATGATTTTCCTGGTCGCTCTAATGTTCGGAGCCAAATTCTCGCGCAGTATCACCCATCCGATCGCCCGTTTGATTAAGAAAATGCGTAATATTGAAAAGGGAGACCTGGATAAACTGGAAGAAGCCGCTCTTGGCAGCGTTCCCGTATCTCCGCAGAACGAAGTGGGACTGCTGCATCGAACCTTCAAGATGATGCTGCAGCGGATTCGAGAGCTGATTGATGAAAATTATGCAAAGCAGCTCGTTATTCGCGAGACGGAATTGAAAGCGCTTCAAGCGCAGATTAATCCGCATTTTTTGTACAATACCCTTGAATCCATCAACTGGCTTGCCAAAGTACAGAAGCAGCATCAAATTTCGGAGATGGTCGAGGCGCTGGGCTTTCTGCTGCGAAGCTCGGTCAATATGTCCGAAAAGTGGATTACACTGGAACGTGAGCTGGATATCGTGCGCAGCTACGTTACCATTCAGCGTACCCGGTTTGAAGAAAGACTTGATTTTGACATGCATATCGCACCTGAGGCTGGAACAGCCAGAATTCCGAAGTTAACGCTGCAGCCGCTTGTAGAGAATGCCATTCATTATGCACTTGAACCGAGTATCGAGCCATGCCAGATTCGAATTCGTGCCAGAGCAGAAGGAGAGTATATCCGGATTGAGGTAGAGGATAACGGGCCGGGCATGACTTCCGAATTTATGGAACGTTTGCAGGAAGGACAGATTCAGACCAGAGGACAGGGCATAGGCCTTACGAACATCCAGGAACGTCTCAGGCTGACCTTTGGTGACGAAGGCATCATGAGCATAAGCAGCAAGCCCGGATCAGGAACTGTAGTATCGATCAGCATACCTTGGATCAGAGAGGACGATGACGATGTACAAAGTGATGCTCGTAGATGATGAACGTGTCATACTGGAGGGGATTTCTCAGGTCGTTGACTGGGCGGCTGCAGGGACAGAGCTTGTGGAGACGGCCAGAAACGGTGTCGAGGCGCTGGGGAAGATCGAAAGCTCCAAACCGGATATTATCATTACCGATATCTCCATGCCGGGTCTGGATGGGCTGGGTCTGATCGAGAAAGCATCTGAGGCCTATCCCGCTGTGCGATTTATTATGCTGTCCGGCTATAAGGAATTTGAATATGCTCGCAAGGCGATGCAGTATGGGGTGAAGCATTATCTGCTTAAGCCCTGTAATGAAAATCAGATCCACGATGCCTTGATCGAGCTGCTGCAGGAGCGTCAGGATGCACAGGTGAAAGAGCATGCTGCAGGGGAGATGAAGCAGCGGCTGCAGCGAGTACTTCCCCATGTGAAAGAACAGTTTTTGCTGGAGTATATGACCAATCGTACATATGGGCCGATGGATCTGGAATATTATCAGGACCTATTCAATCTGGAGCTGCAGCAGAAAAGCGTTCGGTTACTGCTGGTTCGTATTGTGGAGGAGCATGATTACAGTCATTTGTTTGCGATTAAAAATATAGCGGCTGACATGCTTCCTGACGTTTTGTTAAGCACAACCATTGAAGGCAAGCTCCTGATTGTCCTGGCAGAACCAGTAGAGCTGCAGGTACTGCAGGAGCGAATTGAAGCAGTCCGCCAGGCTTTTACCCGTCTATATAAGCTGGAGGTCACCGCCGCACTTAGTGAAGCCGACCAGATGGCTCAGTCCCGTCGGTTGTTCCGCGAGGTGATGCAGTACTTGAATCATCGTTTTTTCATCGGGGAAGGTAAGCTCATTACCAAAGAGGATGTAGTACTGGCAGGGGAGTGCGACGGTGTGTATGTGGAGCGGGATGCCGAACAGCTGTGCCAGCTGATTAAATCCGGGAATGCGGAGGAGGCTGCCGCTGAAGTGCACCGTCTGTTCGAGCAGCTGGCCGAACAGAAGCTGGATATTGAGGTTACACGCGCGTATGTCGTGCAGCTGTACTCGGCGATGATTCAAGTCTGCCCACCTGAAGAGGCTGCGGATTTCACGCAGCGGATGGCAGAACTGACACATATGGATACACTGCCCGGTTTAAAAGCATTTGTCGCAGACAGTGCCACCCGGTTAACCGCGGGTTATTATAAAAATTACATCATCCGCCAATCTTCGGCAGTGGAGAAGATGATGGACATCGTAGACCGTCATTATGGTGAGGCTGATCTTTCCTTAAGTGGAGTGGCTCATCAGATGTTATATATGAATCCCGATTACCTCGGTAAAATTTTCAAAAAAGTTACTGGCGAAAATTTCTCCAATTACGTTAATCGTCTGCGCATCGAACGGGCTTGTGAACATATCCGCAGAGGCGGGGATGTGAAGGTTTTTGAGCTGGCGGAGCTGTTCGGATTTGGAGGCAATTCGCAATATTTCAGTCAGGTGTTCAAAAAATGGACCGGAATGACACCTACCGAATTCCGCAGATTCGGCATCTAACAGTGAATTGGCAGTGGTGGAGCTGCGCAGATCCATATTTTCAGGAGGAGGACAACCGGCGCTTGCAGCGTCAGGGAATGTCCTCCTCTGTTTTTTGAACCAACAAGACGGTTTTGTGTATTCAACTTGGATCGTACTTTTGCGAAAATGGCATTATCAAGTTTGTGAAAGCGTTATCAGTGTATCGATAACAAGATGGAGATAACCCGTTCACAATACCATATCAGCATAAAAAGGGGAGATTGACATGGTGAAAAAGGCAATATTCCTGGTGATGGCTGCGTTACTTGTGTTTACAGCAGCGTGCAGCTCAGGTGGAGGCAGCGAGCAGGGATCCGGGAGCAAGGATGATTCGGTAAACCTGCGTATCGCCTGGTGGGGCTCGGATACAAGGCATGAATATACACAGAAGGTCATCGACCTGTATAAAACGAAAAATCCAAACGTCAAAATTGATGTGGAATATGCTTCTTTTGACGACTACTGGAAAAAGCTTGCTCCGCAAGCCGCAGCCAACCAGCTGCCTGACATTATTCAGATGGATATTTCCTACATCAGTCAATATGCACAGAACGGTCAGCTTGAGGATCTCGCACCGTATCTGGGCAGCCAGATCAAGGTGGATGATGTAGCTGAGAATGTCATCAGCACAGGTGTAATTAACGGCAAACAGTACGGTGTACCTGCCGGGGTGAACGTACTTGGTTTTCAATATGATCCGGCACTGCTCAAGAAAGCTGGCGTAGATACCATGCCGGAAAATCTGACATGGGAATCCTACGAAGCGCTTGGCAAGCAGGCAGCGGAGAAGGGGCTGTATCTGGATGGCGGCGTAGCGCCGGATATCTTCTTCCACTATTTCCTGCGTACCAAAGGCAAATCACTCTACAACCCAGAAGGAACCGGGCTTGGTTATGATGACGATGCTCTATTCGTAGAATTCTTCGGATTGATGCAGCGGATGATTGAGCAGAAGGCAGCTCCTTCACCGGATGTGGCTAACCAGACGAAAGGCATCATCGAAGAGTCGGATCTGGTCAAGGAAAAAGGCATCGGGGTATGGCAGTGGTCTAACCAGTTTGTAGCTCTGCAGCAGGTAGCTAATCGTCCACTCGCGATTGCGCCAATGCCGGGACCAGACATGGAAAAAGGACTTTATATGCAGCCAAGTATGTATTGGGGTGTAACGTCCAACTCCAAAGTGAAAGAAGAAGCGGCAAAGTTCATTGATTTCTGGGTGAATGACGAAGAGGCGAACAAACTGATCAAAGGGGAGCGCGGTGTGCCGATTTCTGGGAAAATCAAAGAGGCCATTGCTCCTGAACTGAGTGACGCGACGAAGCAGGTATTTGAATTCGTGGCATCGATGGAACCGAAAGCTTCGCCAATGAGCCCACCACCACCGGTTGGATCACCTGAAGTGATTTCCTCCCTGGCAGATGTGGTGGAAGAGCTGAATTTTGGCAAGATTACTGCCGAACAGGCGGCACAGACTTTCCGCAAAAATGCAGAGGCCGTGCTAGCAAACAATAAATAACAGTTGAAAGATAGCTTGCTCGTCCCGCATGCAGGGATGGACGGGAACGGGGCTGCTCGCTGAACGGCGAGGGCCTTTCCCCGTCCCGTCTGTGACATAAAAGTGCAGCAGCAGGCTGATCCATGAAGGAGGTACGTTTCACTTGAGGCAGTATTCATCATTGCGCCGAAACTTGACAGGATATGCGTTTATCAGCCCGTTTATCATCGGGTTCCTCGGATTTACGCTCATTCCGATGTTTGTTTCCTTATATATGTCGTTTACGAGTTATAACCTGTTCACCTCTCCAAGGTGGATCGGGCTGGACAATTATACCAAGATGTTTTTTGATGATCCGAAATATTGGAATTCGGTCAAGGTTACCTTTTTATATGTGTTCATCGGGGTGCCGTTAAGGCTGATCTTTGCCCTCTTTGTCGCGATGATTCTGAATACGGGCTCTCGCATGGTGGGAACGTACCGTACACTGTACTATCTGCCTTCCATCATCGGCGGTAGTGTGGCCGTATCTATTATGTGGCGTAACCTGTTCAGCAATGAAGGGGTCATCAACAGTGCGATGACAGCTATCGGTATTGGGCCGATCAGCTGGTTTGGCGACCCGGACGCGGCACTAGTCATGCTGATCTCGTTGTCGGTGTGGCAGTTTGGTTCTTCGATGCTGATCTTTCTGGCAGGACTCAAAAATATTTCCCCTGAGATGTATGAGGCTGCAGGTGTGGACGGCGCGAATCCGGTTCGCAAATTTTTCAGCATTACGCTGCCGCTGCTCAGTCCAATTGTACTGTTCAATCTGATTATGCAGACGATCGGTGCATTTATGACCTTTGTGCCTGCTTACATCATTTCAAAAGGCGAGGGCGGTCCAATGGACGGTACGATGCTGTACTCGCTCTATCTGTTCCGTCAGGCGTTTATGTTTAACAACATGGGTTATGCTTCCGCGATGGCCTGGGTCATGTTAATCATGATTGGTGTGCTTACGGCAGCTGTGTTCCTGACATCCAAGTTATGGGTATTCTACGAATCTGAAGGAGGGAAATGATCATGGTGTGGAGAAATGTCAAATGGCCAATCTACCATCTGTTCGTTGCTGCGCTTGCCCTCCTGATGCTGTACCCGGTGCTGTGGATGCTGTTCAGTTCATTTAAGGAAAGCCGGACGATTTTTGTAACAGCAGAAAGCCTGTTTCCTACGGAATGGATCTGGTCCAACTATGTGGATGGCTGGAAAGGGACGGCGGGACGGCCATTCATGGATTACATCGCCAATTCACTGATCATTGTAGTCATTTCCACGATCGGGGCAGTGCTGTCATCTTCCCTGATCGCGTTCGGTTTTGCCAGACTGAACTTCAAAGGCCGCACCTTCTGGTTCTCTCTGATGATGCTTACGCTCATGCTGCCGCATGACGTCGTATTGGTTCCGCAGTATATCATTTTTACCAAACTGGGCTGGCTGAACACGATTCTGCCGATTGTTGTTCCGACCTTCTTCGGGATGCCGTTTTTTATCTTCCTGATGGTGCAGTTTATTCGTACCATTCCGAAAGAATTGGATGAGGCAGCGACGATTGATGGCTGTAACAAATTCAGACTTTATGTGCAAATCATCATGCCGTTGATCAAATCTTCGCTGGCGACAGCGGCAATCTTCTCCTTTTACTGGAGATGGGAGGACCTGCTAGGACCGGTGCTGTACCTGAACTCGCCTGACAAATACACCGTATCGATGGCACTCAAAATGTTCCTGGACAGTGAATCTGCCTCCAACTGGGGCGCGATGTTTGCTATGTCGATCGTCAGTCTGATTCCGGTTGTAGCCGTATTTTTTATCTTCCAGAAACAGATTGTACAGGGCATGAGCACGAGCGGTTTGAAGGGTTAACGAGGCCAGCGCATCAAACCAATAATACATTGGAGGAGAAAAATTAGTGGATGCAGCAGACTTGGAAAACGCAGAACATGGAGAACAAGTAGAACAGATAGAACAAGCCGAACAAAAGAGTTCGTCGTGGAAGTTTAGTTTTGGTCCGATCGCTCAAGCTGATCATAGATCAGAAATCTCATCGGTATCCACTGCAGCTGTGAGGAAATCCGATAAGGAAGCTGGCGAAGAAGGCATCCATACGAATGTAGGAAAAGTAGATGGCTATGCGGCTGTGTCGTCCACAACGATATACGACGAGAGCAGAGGATATGGATTTGAACCGGGTTCACTGGTATATGAGAAGCAGCGTTATGATGAGCAGGAAACGGAAGGGTTTTCTTCAAAAGGGGTTTATCCTCCGCAGGGGCAGGCAGCAATGTCTGCCCGCCTGCGTTCCAGCTTCTGCATCCCGCTCAAGGCTTCATTTATCGTCGATGTGCCGGACGGGACGTACCAGGTGCTGCTGATCGCAGGAGATCTTCTTGCGGATACGGTTACTCGTGTCAAAGCCGGAGAAGGCCGGCTGATGCTGCCTCCAATTCGCACGGTGGCCGGACAATGTGCTGAAATGAGGTTTGCAGTTGTTGTTCGAGGAGGGCGCCTTCGGCTTACGTTTTCGGGGGCTGCACCTCGTATAAATGCACTGGAGATTACGCTGGCGAATCAGACCATGACCGTGTTTCTCGCGGGGGATTCAACGGTAACGGATCAGCCAGAGAGCGGATACCCGTATTGCGGCTGGGGACAGCTGCTGCCTGCACAGTTCAAACATGACGTGGCCGTGGATAACCATGCACAGTCAGGCCGAAGCTCTCGCAGTTTCATTCATGAAGGTCGCTTGGATGCCATCATGCAGCGAATCAAACCCGATGATTTTCTATGGATTCAATTCGGACATAACGATGAGAAGCCTGACCCTGAACGGGGAACAGATCCTTTCACCACCTATAAGCAGTATTTGAAAAAATATATCGATGCCGCACGCGAGGCTAAAGCTCGCCCGGTGCTGATTACACCTGTGCATCGGCGCTATTTTGCGGATGACGGTACATTGACCGATACACACGGCGATTATATTACCGCCATGCGTGAACTTGCGGCAGATGAAGAGGTGCCGCTAATCGATTTGGCTGAACGCAGCCGTCTGATGTTTGAGCAGACGGGTGAAGAAGGCACCAAGGATGATTTTATGTGGGTACTGCCCGGCGAATATATCAACTTCCCAACGGGTGTGGAAGATAACACACATTTTCAGGAGCGAGGCGCACGCCGGCTGGCAGAGCAGGTGGCCGAAGCTATCCGTGAGCTGCGTTTGCAGCCGCTGCAGATGTACCTCAGATAAGAGCGAATGCAGTGGATAAGGAACAAATTGTTGTGGTAAGGATCTAATTTACACTGAGATTTAATACCACGGGATTTTAAGTCCTGTGCGTCTGAGAGTTAACTTGAACTGCAGCTGTTAAAAATGAAACGTGAGTTCAGCGAAGCAGGGAGCGAGAAAAAGTGGCCCAACGAAGCGAAGGCCATGCCTTTTAAAAGCAGTTGAGGGTGAGCGAAGCAGCGAGGAGGGCGGAATCGGGAAAAGGGAGCGAAGCGCCCGCGTTTGGTCCGGGATTTCCCCCATAGAGGGGAATAAAAGAAATCCCGGACCAACAGCGGCCCGAAGCCGATCTGCCCACCGAGAGTCCGCCCGCGCTCCCTACAGACTTTAAGTGAAACGCGAGTTCAGCGAAGCAGGGAGCGAAAAAAGTGGCCCAACGAAGCGAAGGCCATGCCTTTTAAAAGCAGTTGAGGGTGAGCGAAGCAGCGAGGAGGGCGGAATCGGGAAAAGGGAGCGAAGCGCCCGCGTTTGGTCCGGGATTTCCCCCATAGAGGGGAATAAAAGAAATCCTGGACCAACAGCGGCCCGAAGCCGATCCGCCCACCGAGAGTCCGCCCGCGCTCCCTACAGATTTAATTTCCATGGCGTATCGCGAAGTAACGAGCGAAGCGTCCGCGTTTGGCCCGGGATTTCCCCCATGGAGGGGAATAAAAGAAATCCCGGACCAACAGCGGCCCGAAGCCGATCCGCCAACCGAGAGTCCGCCTGCGCTCCCTACAGGCTTTAACTCAAATCACCTTCGCAGTGCAAATAAAGGAGGATCATTCCATGACAAATCACGCTAACGTTCAAAAAAATCCGAACTCCCATGGTCATACCTATTGGGTTATTCCGGATGGCTATATTCCCCCGGATAGCTCAGGTGCACTGGAGAGTCACGAGAGTATTTGCGTATTAAATACAGGCGGTACAGATGCGGCACTGGACATCACGATTTACTTTGAAGATCGCGAGCCGCTCGAACAGATCAGAGCCGAAGTTCCGGCCCGAAGAACAAAGCATATCCGTACCGCATCGCTGCGTTCTGAAGGCGAAGCTATTCCTCCTGGCGTACCGTATGCCTTTACGCTATCAAGTAATGTGCCAGTCATTGTCCAGTATAGCCGTCTGGACACAACCCAGCCTGAACTGGCTCTAATGAGTGTCATGGCGTACCCTGTGGCATAAACGAAGAGAGCTGACAAATGAACATTATACGTTGTCTTACCAATCCTGCTGCGCTAACAAGCACTGGCCAAGCACTGGCCAAGCACAGAAAGACCTGTAATCTGCGACAGTTCGATGCAGATTGCAGGTCTTTGCTCATCCAATTACTCCCCATATTTATACGTACTGGCATTGAGAATTTGTACTTTTACTTCAACTTGGCCAAGTTGAAAACGTGTGATGGGATCTGCTTGCTGAGCAATTTCTTCTCTCCACCAATCAGAATGATGTCGGTAGAGATGTTCGACAAGACCAAATGAATCTATTTTTCGTGCTTGGGTTTTGGCAAAGGTGCTGCGGATTTGGCTCTCGATCTGTTTGATTGCCTCCTGCTCCATTAAACGAGGAGAAGGATAAGAGCCGTGATCCTCGGCAATTGCAGCCTTCACAGAAGTGAACAGATCAAAGGAGATACCGTTAGCACTTTTTTTTGCCTTTATACGCGTTTTGGGTTTGTGAAGAGTCAATGTAAGATCAGGAGTACTGCCATGCTTCCCATAGACGTACAGCGGATATTGGTACACATGATCATAATTTACGTAACGGGCGCCGTCTGCTTCGGCACCAGAAACTTTCCCCTGACTTTTTCCATTGCTCACCACGTAAAATCCATCCATTCGGATCAGCGGCGGGGTCTCTTCACCGTTATGCCACGTCTGATTTTTAGTGGAAACAGAAGGCAGCAGCACGACGGATGCGGGTTCTCTCAAACTATCAAGCAGCTGATGCAGGCGTATGGGCTCATACCCGGAATGCTGTCTATACAGTCGCATCGGTTCAAACAACTCAATCGTTTGAGCCGACTGGTTCAGAATCGCGGAGGGAGAGAGTAAAGTGGACATATCTTGTTCCGTCGCATAGATCCATGGTGTGTATCGCAGCTGTCCGGAATGAAGCAACGTGTTGAAAATATCCTCTAGTCGCCCTTCCAATGCATTTTTGGACAGCACAATTGCTTTCACATGAGTCCACAGCGTTTGCTGCTGCGAGGTCTGATACAGATTGTTGATCGCCATACTTAACGTTGTGCCCGTGCCTTTTCCGATCCATATTTGACTGCCTTCTCTTGGTGTCGGACCTTCCTGTTTTGCAATGCTGGAAAAATCAATTAACTGGGCGTATGTCGTATATTGATTATCCGCATAATCGATGCCGATGGCTGTAATAAAGTTAATGCTCTGCACTTCCTTGGAATCCCAGCATCCTGTCAGCAGCATGACACAAACCGCCACGATGCTGCTTACGCAAGCCCATCTCATTAAGGTTTTTCCTTATGACGGGTAGAGTCCTGCGTGCGTAATACAGCTGGCCGTTTGGTGCGTGTCATGGAAGGAGGCATCGATACGGCCTGTGTGAAATCTCCCGGAATGTATGGTGATACAGGGGAGAGGTAGGATACGCCGTAACACTCCAAGGATACGAGATGAACTAACAAGGCAAACAGAGCAACCATAAAGCCGAATAATCCCAAGATCGAAGAAGCGATCAGCATCCCGATACGGATTTGCGATGTGGCCCCTCCAAGAACCGTGTTCACCAGAATGTAGCTGGAGATGACGGAGATCGCTACGGTGACAATAATTGTGGGAGATGTAATTCCGGCTCGAATGGCTGCATCTCCGATGATTAAGCCGCCAACCACACTGACGGTCTGTCCCAATGCACGAGGCAGCCTGCGTCCAGCTTCATTGAACAGTTCAAACATAAAGATCATGAGGAAAGCTTCAAGGGTAACCGGCATAGGTAATCCCATCCGCGTTCCAGCAATGGTTGCAAGCAGCGGAAGCGGAATCTGTTCCAGATTAAAGCTGGTCAAACCGATGTAGAAGGCGGGAAAGAAACAGGCAATGAGCAGCCCGGCAATCCGTAGTATCCGTTCAAAGGTCACGATGAAAAAGGGAGTGCTCTCATCTTCGGGTGATTTCAACTGGTTAAACAGCGTTGTCGGTGCAATGACGGCTATGGGTGATCCGTCCGTAAGTACAGCGAAGCGTCCATTGATTAAGGAATCCGCGACGTAGTCTGGACGTTCAGAATTATCCGTGAGCGGGAAGATGCTTCGCACGCCTCCCATAACGGCACGTTCCATAATGGACGTGCCCATGATGCCGTCAACGTTAATCTGATTCAGATTGCTGCGAGCAGTCTCTAGAATTTCGGGGTTAATAATATCTCTGACATATAAGAGGCCGATCGTTGTCTGTGTGCGATCCCCTTTTATGATTTTCTCATAACACATGGATGACGTTTTCAATCGTTTGCGAACCAAGGCGATGTTCGTGGACAGCTCTTCGGTGAATCCGTCGCGTGGTCCTTTTACGGACGTCTCGATGGCTGACTCTTCTGGTGCACGCCCCGGAATATTGGCAATATCCAGACTGCAGGCCTGTACACCATTTTCAAAAATAAGAAGCAGCTGCCCGCTAAACAGGAGCATGTTTATGTTTTGGAGATCAGCAATGTCATCTATAGGCTTCAGGGTTAGGCCAAGCTCCTTGGGCACAGCCTCTTCCATGATCAATGTATGCTGTTCCAGACGCGGGATGATAAATTGATTGATCTGTTTGTTATCTACCAGCCCGTCACAGTAGAGCAGCATGACAGAACGAACGGTCTCATCTTGGGCAGAAAACGTCTGAATGACCACATCTGCACAGGATTCAAAATTTTTTCTTAGGGAGACAAGCAGGGTCTCATAGGATGCCTTGTCAATCCGGTGTTTCTCCATGGTGTTGTTTCCTCCTCTGATGACGTGAATGGATAAGGGCAACGGCCGCAGCCAGAACCGCAAATCCACTCAGATACACGAGATTGAATGGAAAGATGTAATCGACCAGAATCTTCGAAAAGGTAATGTCGTCCAGAGGATAGAGCATGGATAGAATAAAAAATACAGCTAACGAGGCGCAGGAGATCATCCTTCTGGAGGTTTTTTTAATATTCCAAATTTCTACCACAATATACATAGCCAGACTGATGCGGGTAAATGAACCGGCAAGCCATTGATAGATAGAAAAAAAATCAGTCTGGGCAATATATTTGCCGAGGGAAGCGATACGCCATTCCTCAAAGGCAGGATATCTCATTTTAGCGGCTTCGTAAGGATCGAATTCTACAATAGCCCCAATTAGCGGTCCTGTCGTTAAACCAATTATGATGAAAGCAAGCATCAGATACTGCCATAACTTTATGCGTTTGCTGAGGTGAGGCTGAATGTACCAGAGGAAGAGCAGCTCAAACATGCCTGCGAGACTGTACACCATCCCGTGAAATACAGGTGACCATCCATGCTCCAACACAGGCAAAAGACGGCTGTAATCTTTATACTGGGAATTGACAATCGCTACGTAGAAACCGAGCAGCACGACGAGCGGCAGAATCAGTCCCGCTGTGAAGGCAAGGGAGCGCATGCCTTTATAGGCAGCATACCCACATAAGGCCATGAGTGCAATCGTGGTTGCCATGACAGGTGTTTCCGTCAGATAGTTAGTCTTGGCCCAGGTTGTTGTGTCCCGCAGCGTAAAGTAGATGACAGATAGAAAAAAGAGACTGTTCCCCACCCGCAGGAGTAGGCCTACGGGTCTGCCAAGATGGGAAGACAGCCAATCATGTAAAGTTTGATGCTGCAGGAACTTAGACACATAGGCAAGCATCAGAACAAAGATGACGAACGGCCCTGCGGATAATAGAACGGAGATCCAGGAATCCCTTTTAGCCGCGCTGAGAAGAGCAGGAATAATTAATACATGGCTGATGAGACCAACCGACAACATGATTAACATCATGGCTTGCAAAAAAGACGGCTGCGTACGTTTCATGCTGAGGATCTCCTTTTCCGAATAGACTGTCCTCAGCAGTGTTAACGTGTTTGCGGAACTTCATACAGGAGAGGGGATTCATGCCCAGACGCCCACCCCTTTCCATTTTCAACTGATCTCAGATAGTTTGGCAGCGGCTTGCTCTTTATACATATCAGAGATTGTTCATGCTGTTAACTTGATTTCGAGCTTGTGCTTGAGCTGCCGCCACCAGCCTTCTTCAGCCACCACCACCTCCTTTCAGCCTCGATCTATTTCAATTAAAAATAGAGTTAATGCACACGGATGTCCTGCTGCCAAAACCCAGAATCGTCGTCTGAAAATGAAAAAAATCCTCGTCCTCCGTTCCGATTCCCTAGGGGAATAGAACAGAAGGACAAGGCTGTGCTCGCGGTGCCGCCTTCATCAGCCGCAGGTATGCGGATAACGTAAGTTTACAATTTTTCACATTGTATCAGGCTTTAGAATGAACGACCAGACTATGCTTGCGCGTACTCATGTTGGTTCCAAGTACACCGATGATAATCAGCACAGCTCCAATGTAGTGGTATCCGAATACAGGCTCATGCAGAATTAAGGCCCCACCTGCGATGGAGATGAGAGTAGACAAATTACTGAATACACTGACGCGTGAAGCTTCCAGATGAGTCAGGGCGTAGCTGGACAGCAGGGTAGATACCATGGTAGACAGAATCGCCAGATAAGCGAGCGCACCCAGGTAGGATAGATCGCCGAGCGGCTGGATGTATTCGGCCATCGATCCGGTGTATGCATGGCGAACGAATGCAGCGATATTAAATACCACGCAGCCTACCATCAAGGTAACCCAAGTCAGCTCCAGAGGTTTATATTTCCGAGTGAGCGGTCTTGCCAGTACCCCGTATCCTGCAAAACTGATCGCCGAGAGCAGCAGCAGTACAATGCCCTGCAGATTGCTCATCGACATGCCGCTGCCTTTCATGGCAAAGATAAAGATCACGCCAGCGACAGACAGGAGCAGAGACATCTTTTGTACAATAGATGTCCGTTCCTTCAGAAAGACAGAAGCCAAGACGAGGGTGAACACAGGTACCATCGCCTGAATGATGCCCGCTTCCGAAGAATTGGAAGTCACCAGTCCAAAGGCTTGAAAGGCAAAGAACAGAACGGGTGAGAGCAGTCCAAGCGGGACAATTCTCCACAGGTCGGCCAGTCGAAGACGGATCTTGATCCAGCCAAACAGCACAGGAATGCTGACCACAATAAGCGACAGGGCGAAGCGATGGGCAAGCACATCTATGGGATGAGCGATGGTGACCGTCATTTTCACAAATAAAAAAGATAACCCGATAATAGCGGCGTAAACAACAGCTGCGATATAAGCATAGGTTCGACTTCGTGCAGTATTCATTCGTTTTCCCTCCAGATAATGCGATACAGACTCTAAACTCAATTGGCAAAATACAGGCTCTATACGTAAGCGAACGAAGTCGGCTTGAATTATAAGTCAGCAAAACCGAAACGAATGGATGTAATGAATCTCTCCCAGTCCAATATCTGCGGAACTTAATAATCTTTGATCTGCCTAATTCTCACCCTTAGCTGTCAAGCAATGGGACATATGAGCCTTATTTAATATACTTCGGCGTACCCCATGCTACAATAGAGAAAATACAGTATTGTATCGGTACAGTTCTAGAAGAGGAGGAGACACAGTGAAAAAATATGAGATGATCGCTCAAGATTTGCAGCAGTGGATACAGGAACAGATGGTGAGCCGGGAGGGCCGATATTGGGAGGAAAAAGGAATCAGACTTCCCGCCGTCCGCACCGTCGCAGCACAGTATCAATGCAGTGTGAGTACAGCGATTCGAGCTTACGAATGGCTTGAGCACAGACATCTGGTATATGCGATCCCTCAATCCGGCTATTATGCCGTACAGAATGGTGTAGAAGCACAGGATGTAGACTGGCAGGAACCTCTTGATTTTGCATCGGCCGCTCCGGACCCGAGAGTGTTTCCGTATGCCGATTTTCGGCACTGTGTAGATCTGGCAATGAGAGAGAAACAGGATGAACTATTTTTATATGGGACAGATCAGGGACTGCCTTCGCTGATTGAGCTCTTAAAGAAACAGTTTACCGATTATCAGGTATTTGCGGGGACGGAGCAGTTTTTCATCACATCGGGGGTGCAGCAGGCACTGGCGACACTTGTTTTAATGCCTTTTCCGGGCGGGAGAACTAAAGTGATGGTGGAGCTGCCAACGTATCACAACATGCCAATCCTGCTGAAGAGCCTGAACGTGCCGATTGCAGGTGTACGAAGAACGGTGGAGGAAGGACTGGACTGGGACTCGCTTGAACGTCAATTTGCGGAGGGAGATATCAAGTTTTTTTACGTCATGCCGCGGTTTCATAACCCCATCGGAACATCACTGACGGCAGCGGAGAAGAAGAGACTTCTCCGACTAGCACATCGATACGGCGTATACCTAGTGGAAGACGATTACCTGGCTGATTTGGAGGACAGTACAAGACAAGATCCCTTGTGGGCCTATGATATGTATGACCGGGTTATTTATCTGAAAAGTTATTCTAAAATTCTGTTCCCCGGACTGCGTATAGGCGTGGCCGTTCTGCCAACTGCGCTGGTGCCCGGCTTTGGGACGTATAAAAAAATGCTTGATATCGACACTTCCGTTCTATCTCAAGCTGCACTGGAGGTTTACATTCATAGCGGCATGTTTGCCCATCATCGCAAAACGATCCGCAGCCGTTATGCCACGCGTATGGATGTTGTAAAGGAGCAGTTGGCAGCTCATCCCGAGTTTGGACCATTCCGCTCTGCGCCGCGAACTGGAGCAGAGCATACAGTGCTGCCTTTACCAGGAGATATGCCTGTCCGTATGCTGCTCTCCCGTCTGCAGAACCGCGGAATTATTGCAGATACAACAGAACGGTATTATCCCGAAGGAACTTACCGAACTTATACGGACCAGATGCTGCGGTTGAATATATCCAACGTTCCAAAACAGCGTATTGCAGATGCAATGCAGATCATTCGGGAGGAGATTATGAAATTGCAGATCAGATCCACAACAAGTTAGTTCAGATGCTGCGCAGCTCTCATCGTGAACCAGTCAGCCCTTTTCAGCACAAAGAGCCCGGCCCTAAGGGCTGGACTCTCTGGTTTTCTAGATGCCGCCAGATAGCATCTGTGCTTACTCCTGGGCCATCGCTTTGAATGAGGCATCTGCAGCTTCCAGTGTAGCAGCGATATCTTCATCCGTATGAGCCGTGGTGAGGAACCAGGCTTCATACTTTGATGGAGCGAGATTGATGCCGCGATTCAGCATGTGGCGGAAGAAGGATGCAAAGCGTTCGCCATCGGTATCTTGAGCGTGATCATAGTTGGTTACCGGATGGCTGCAGAAATGCGTAGAGAATGCCCCGCGAATCCGGTTGATCGTCAGATCAATGCCATGGCGATCAGCAGATGCTTGAAGGCCAGCGGTCAGATCGATGGCGAGACGTTCCATCTCTTCGTATACGCCAGCACCCTGCAGCACTTCAAGACAAGCGATACCCGCCGAGATGGATGCGGGATTGCCTGCCATCGTTCCGGCTTGGTATGCCGGGCCAAGCGGAGCAACCTGCTCCATCACATGTTTACGGCCGCCGTAGGCACCGATCGGCAGGCCGCCCCCGATAATTTTACCGAGCGCTGTAAGATCCGGCTCGATCTCCGCATGGTTGTCCAATCCCGCATACGTCTGGGTGGAGCCGTAGTGGAAGCGGAAAGCGGTGATCACCTCGTCATAAATGACAAGAGAGCCGTTCGCACGTGTCATCGCACAGAGGCCTTCCAGGAAGCCAGGCTCTGGCATAACCATGCCGAAGTTACCGACAATCGGCTCTACCATAACAGCAGCTACATCGTCACCCCAGCGCTCGAGTGCTTCCTTCAGAGAATCCAGATCGTTATAAGGAACAGTAATGACTTCGTGAGCGATGCTGGTCGGGATACCGGCACTATCAGGGATGCCGAGAGTCGATGGACCGGAACCAGCCGCCACCAATACCAGATCAGAGTGACCATGATAACAACCGGCAAATTTCACGATTTTATTTCGTTTCGTATATGCACGAGCCACCCGGATGGTAGTCATCACGGCTTCTGTACCCGAGTTAACAAAGCGAACCTTGTCCATGGAAGGAATCGCTTCTTTTAGCATTTTCGCAAGCTTGATTTCAAGTTCGGTCGGTGTGCCGTACAAAACACCATTCGCAGCAGCTTCCGCAATGGCCTTTGTAATATGAGGGTGGGCATGTCCAGTCACAATCGGACCGTAAGCAGCAAGATAGTCGATATATTTGTTGTCATCCACATCCCAAAAGTGTGCACCCTGCGCTTTTTTCATAAAAACGGGTGCACCGCCGCCTACCGCTTTGAACGAGCGGGATGGGCTGTTGACTCCGCCCACAATATGCTCCAGGGCTTCCGTATATAACAACTCAGAGTTTGTACGTGAATTCATTTTGATAACTTCCTTTCCTTTCGTAGTTCCAAAGTGTATACGATCATCACCATGGAAGGATATGATTATTTTCGCATACTTTTTCGCTCAGGCATAGCGAAAGGGCAGCATCGGGGCTGCCCTTTCAAGAATGGATCAATCATCAATATGTTATAAACGGTGCAGTCATAGGCGCTGTGAGTAACTTTCAGCTGGAAGTTACTGCGAAGGCTGCTGCGTGTTTTTCTCATCGGCACTGGCCGTTTTGTCTTCCTTGGCTTTTTCATCCTCTGTCTTGGCTGGCGGGTGAATAATGTCCTGAATATGCTGTTTCAGCTTTTCTTCACTCGTGACGGACAAGACTTGTGCCCCGCCTGGAGTACGTTCTTCTTTTAACAGATTCATCGGCGGAATCTGCTCACTGCCATTCATGCTGCTTTGATAGCCAAGTCCTCCCAGCTTCCACATATCGGAGAGGGTAAGATTGGTATCCACATACGGGCTGACTTCTTCCAGAATGGAAGGCAGTTTGGCGATCGTAGTTGTAGACTGCATCTTCGCCGTCACAGCTTTGAGCAGCTCGCGCTGCCGTTCAGAGCGTGCGAAGTCAGACATGGCGTCGTGACGGAAACGCACATACATCAAAGCTGTTTTCCCGTCGAGATGCTGGTAACCTTTTTTCAGATCGATATCATATTCGTTATTGTCGGCTTTACTTGTATAATGCATGTCCTTCTCCACATCAAAGTCCACACCGCCAACGGCATCCACCAGTTTGATGAATCCCTGGAAATCGGTATACACATAATACTGAACAGGGATACCCAGCAGATCGCTGGCTGCTTCCATGGCTGCGTTCGGGCCGTGGGTGATTGCTGTGTTAATCCGGTCTTTACCGTAACCGTCAATAGTCACGTAAGTATCACGCAGGATGGAGAAGAGATTAATTTTTTTAGTAAGCGGATCAAGTGACACTACCATCATGCTGTCTGAACGAGGAACTTCACCCTTCTTCAGACCGCGGGCATCGACACCCATAACCAAAATGTTCACAGTCTCGGTACCTTCCCATTTCGGAGGGTCAGGTGTGTTTACTTTCTGCACATTTTCAATATTGGCAAATGGCGAGTCCTCGCCTTTTTTCTGCAAACCATCCAACTGATTAAGAATAGAACCAAAATAATAGGCCGCTGCCCCTCCAACAATTAACACGAAGGCGGCAAGAGAAATCCATAGGGTCCTCTTCGTCTTTCTGGTCATGCTAGCGCTCCTTTGTATTTGAGATAAAAAATAAACGATTTCAGTACATGTAAAGTTGCGTTAGAGCTGTATTCAAGTCAAAGCTTTCCGTTCGCTTCCCCTGCAGAATTCAAGAAAGAGGAGGCCGCTTCGAACTTTTTTTAAAGCTTGCTGAATTTTGACTGTTCCTATTATAATTTCTTTTTGGGCTACAAGCAATTTCAACATAATCCAAGTGAGGTATAAACATGCTGGCGATTGATGTCAAAGATTTGCGCAAGACGTTTAATGTCCAGAAAAGCCGTGGCGGCCTGAAGGGCGCATTCCAGGATCTGTTTGCACGTCAATACCAAGAAGTATTGGCAGTTAACGATATTTCGTTTCAGATTCCTCAGGGCGAAATATGCGGATACATTGGGGAGAATGGTGCCGGCAAATCAACAACGATCAAGATGTTGACCGGCATTTTGGTGCCTACATCCGGACATATATCCGTTGGCGGGTATGTTCCGTATCAGGAACGTGAGAAGTTTGTCAAAAATATTGGCGTAGTATTTGGTCAGCGAAGCCAGCTGTGGTGGGATATCGGCGTTATTGAATCCTTTCATCTGCTTCGCAAAGTGTACCGCGTAGGGGAACAGGACTTCCGTAAACGACTGGACGAGCTGGTCGAGCGTCTGCAGCTGCAGGAATTGTTGAGTCGTCCGGTACGCAAGCTCAGTCTTGGTCAGCGGATGCGATGTGAACTGGTGGCGGCGCTGCTGCACAATCCAAGCATCGTCTTTTTGGATGAGCCGACGATTGGTCTGGATATCGTGGTGAAGTCGGAGATTCGCGAGTTTTTGAAAGATATGAATGAGGAGCATGGCACAACCATTCTGCTTACAACCCATGATCTGCAGGATATCGAAGCCCTGTGCTCGCGCGTCATTATGCTGGATGCAGGCAGTATTATCTATGATGGGGGTCTGGATCACCTCAAGTCCCAGTGGGGCACGGAGCGGGAGGTTCGCTTTAAGTTTGGTACAGGTCACACGATAACCCAGATGCAGGAATGGACGGCTGCGATGCCTGTGCGCTGGACCGTAGAGAATGAGCTGTCCGCTTCCGTGTGGATTCCGCTGGAACTGAACGTGTCGGATGTGCTCGGTCGTGTTGTGGGACAGGCGGATATTACGGATATCCAGATTATTGAAACCAATACGGATGAGATTGTCCGGAGCATCTATCAGTCTGGTTCTGCGGAGCGTCCGGAGATCGTGTCAGCAGGAAATGAAGCGGCAGGTGCTTCCTGAATGAATAGTGCGTTTATCGATTTCATGCGCATTCGTTTTCTGACGATGCTCGCATATCGAGTTAATTATTATTCCGGCATTTTGATATATACGCTGAATATCGGCGTGTATTACTTTACGTGGCAAGCTATTTACGGAGGCAGCGGAGAGATTGGCGGTTTTACGGCAGCGCAGATGACAACGTATGTTGCGGTCTCGTGGATGGCGCGCGCGTTTTATTTTAACAACCTGGATCGGGAGATCGCTGCTGATATTCGGGATGGCTCCATTGCGATTCAGTTCATAAGGCCGATTAACTATGTGATGGTCAAAATGATGCAGGGGCTTGGCGAAGGTATTTTCCGCTTCCTGCTGCTCATGATTCCGGGCATGCTGATTGCCATTCTGCTGTTCCCGGTGGAACTTCCCACAGCGCCATCGGCTTGGATCGGTTTTCTCGTCATGCTGTTCTTCAGTTTCGTTATTAATTCCCAGATTAATGTCATTACGGGACTGGCGGCATTTTTTGTGGAGAACAACGAAGGTATGATGCGCATGAAACGTGTCGTAGTTGATTTGTTCTCAGGCTTGATTATTCCAATCAGTCTGTATCCGGGCTGGTTGTCCGCCATCATGAAGGTACTGCCTTTTCAGGCGATTACGTATCTTCCCGGCTCGGTCTTCACGGGCAGAGTAGAGGGTACAGGCATCTGGAATGTACTCGGCATTCAGGTACTGTGGTTCATGCTGCTGCTGCTGCCGATGGTGCTGATCTGGCGGCAGGCGCGCAAGCGTCTGTTCGTGCAAGGGGGATAAGCGAATGTACTATATCGGTCTGATCTGGGAATATTTGAAAAATTATATGAAGACACGTCTGACGTACCGCGCCGACTTCTGGGTGGAGATTATCTCGGATCTGCTGTTTCAGGCAACGAATCTGATCTTTATCTTTGTGGTGTTCCGGCATACGGATAACCTCGGCGGCTGGAGTGAGGCGGAAGTTTTGTTTGTATACGGGTACTTTATGGTGCCATACGGCATCTTTAGCTGTTTTATCAATCTGTGGGGGTTCAGCGAACGGTATATTGTCAAAGGCGAAATGGACCGTATTCTGACACGACCGGCACATAATCTGTTCCAGATCCTGCTTGAAAATGTTGATCCGCCCTCTCTCGTAGGCTCATTCATCGGGTTGATCATCATGATCAGCAGCGGAGCAGAGATGGGTCTGGTGCTGGAATGGTGGCATATCCCTGCCTTGATTATTCTGGCGATTAGTTCAGTTCTAATCTATGCGGGCATCTATACCACCTTGACATCATTGTCCTTTTACTCGGATGCGCCGACAGGCATACTACCGCTAATGTACAATATTCAAGGGTATGGACGTTATCCGGTAACGATCTATAACAGAGCGATTCAGGTGCTGCTCACTTGGATCATCCCGTTTGCCTTTGTCGGCATCTATCCTGCAGCACTATTCCTTGATCGAGCTGAAATGCATCGTATGGCTTTGCTCACTCCGGTCATGGGACTGGTGTTTGCAGCCATTGGACTTACCTTGTGGAACTTTGGTGTAAAGAGGTACCGGGGAGCGGGATCATAACCGGGACTCCAGCACGAGTGTATAGCGTCCATTTTCAAGAAGTTCGTAAGGGAGTCCAAGGATGGGGTAACATGTATTTAACGTGAATTACAAGGAGGACATGAAGATGACTTTAACAGAAGGTGTACAAGTCCCGGATTTCGAGCTGCCATCCAGCTCGGGTGAGTCGGTGAAGCTGTCTGATTATCGGGGTAAACGTGTCTTGATTTACTTTTATCCGAAAGATATGACCTCTTCCTGTACCCAGCAAGCCTGTGATTTCCGTGATCGGCATGAGGAGTTTCAGGGGCTGAATACCGTTATTCTGGGGATCAGTACCGACCAGATGAAACAGCATGACAAATTTATTGCCAAATACGGACTGCCCTTTATCCTGTTATCGGATGAGGAGCATGCTGTTGCGGAGCAGTTCGGTGTGTGGCAGCTGAAGAAAATGTACGGCAAAGAGTACATGGGAATCGTGCGTTCAACCTTCCTGCTGGATGAAGAGGGCAGGCTGATCAAGCAGTGGGCGAAGGTACGAGTGAAGGGGCATATTGAAGAGGCGCTGGAGACAGTCAAGGCTCTGTAGGACGTCCACATTTTGAATAAAATTAAAAACAGGCTGTATCCATGGACTGAAAAGTTCCGGATGCAGCCTGTTTATTCTGCTTCAGCGGCCGATCTGCCGCGGCGCTTCTTGAAGCCTTGTTTGACCCGATGGATCAAGATAAGCAGTGACGGAATAATCAGGCATATCGTAAAATCCCAATCAAACCAAGCATAGATAATGGTTGTGGTATAGAAAACAATATTTGGAGCAAGGACGACAGACATTGCAAAGAACAGCATCATCGATGGCAAAACCAGAGGTTTATAACTTTTTAATCGAAATAATTGAGCAGTACCCAATACGAACCCGAAGATATATATGATGGTTTTGAAGTACGTGGACACCAGCCACGCCGTAGCCGTTAGGGCTTCGATCCGTTGAAAAAAGTTTCCGACATTGATTTTCTGTGCCAAAACATAAGATATATAAATATTGTGCTGTGTGAGCATAGGGCCCATCACAAGCAGGGCAATAAACAGAAGAGAGGTTAGCAGCGCACCTCCAAACAGGGTAGAAAGCATCATATCCCGGCGAACATGCGAATCATGTTTAATGTATGGGAGAATCATTGACAGAATAATAAGCTCTCCATACGAGGCTGTAGCACCGCGGATACTGCCTGATACCATAGGGAAAAAGGGTGTGCTTAAATAGGGTTTTATCCGGGAGAGCTCTGCCTTTGGGAGCAAAAATATAATGAGGATGAGCAGTCCGACAATAACAAAAGGGACCCAAACTTCAGCGCTTTTTCCGATAGACCCCAGGCCTTTCACCATTCCCCAGGTGAGTGCTGCAACAAAAAGCAGAAGTATAGCTCTTATTGGGGTATATAGATAAATTTGCGTCGTCATAAAATCCCCGACTTCTCGAATACATATGGAAGCTCCCATCATAAAATAGAACAAATAACCTACGGACAGAATAGAACCGATCCATACCCCGAGTATTTTGGGACAGATTTCAATTAATGATAGGGTCGGATATGTTTGATGCAGCTTATAGAGCAACCACAATATACATAATCCGATCGGCTGAGATATGATGGAACAGATCCAGGCATCTTGATTACCTGAATAAGTGACCATCGTGGGATAGATCAAAATCATGTCCCCAATCATTGTCATGAGTGCCAGGACTGTGAACTGGCGAATCGTCAATCGCTCCTGAACCAGCATGGCGTGCACTCCTTTCAATTCAAGTCAGGCTTTGCTAAAACGGGTCTTGGTTAAGTGGATGAGCAGCAGCATACCAGGCAATATAATACCTATCGTTGTGTCCCAATCGACCCAGTAGGGGACCACGGTAATAACGATGAAGATCACACCAGGAGCAATGACGTTAGATAAACCGAATACAAGCATGGAGGTAGGCAGAATTAAAGAACGATACTGCTGCATCTTAAACAGTTCAGCAATGCCTATCGTGAAAGCATACATATAGATTACAGCTTTGAAGTATGTTGAGATGAGCCAGGCAGATGCCATAAACGCCTCAATTCTCTGAAAAAAGTCGGCGACATTAATTTTCTGAGCCAGTATAAAAGAGGCATAGATGCTGTGCTGTGACAAAAAGGCACCCAGTACAAGCAGAGAAATGATAACCAGCATGGCAAGCATCAGATTGCCCAGGCCGGCAGCGATAATAACATCCCGATTCCGGTGGAGCTGGCTGACGGTATAGGGAAGCAGCATGAGGATGGGAATAGCTTCGCCCACAGGATAGATGATACTTACCAAAATACCCTGAGCCAAAGTAACAATGTCGGTGTCTTGAACTGGTTTCAGGTTGCGGGCATCTACTTCGGGCAGTAGACAGAAGGAAAGGGTAAGGATGAATATGACAATAATCGGCAGCAACAGCTCACTAGTTCTTCCGATGGTTTCAATTCCGTTGTGTACGCTCCAGCAAACAGCAATGACAAATAAAAGGATAAGCACACGAATGGGGGTATAAGGGAAGATTTGTGAGACCATAAAATCACCTACTTCCCGGGTATGGGTAGATGCACCCATAACAAAAAAGTACAAGTAAAATACAGCCACCAGCGTTCCGGGCCAGAACCCAAGGATGCTCCGAGCTATGGAGACCAGGTTCTGATCCGGGTATGCTTTACCCAGTTTGAGGAACATCGCCATAAGAAGCATGCTGATTGGAACACCGATCAGGGCACAAATCCAGGAATTCTGTTTGGCATACGACGTGATGACTGAAGGATAGATCAGCATCATATCGCCTACGACCATCATAAAGGTCAAGGCTGCCAGTGCGCGGGTACCCAGGCGTCCCTTTTCGAGCATCGATTTCACTCCTTTGGCTAAGTTCCAGTGAGGTAAGCCAGTAATTGATTAACGGGTTCATAGATCCAGATGATGATGTACAAGGGGCTGGGGAATTCCCACAAATTAACAGCAATCACACTGAACACTGTAGCTGTGAGCAGCATACCGCTGTACACAGCGGTTTCTTTCCACTGCTTGCCCCGAATGAGCTTGGGCAGATCGATTAATCCAATCAAACATCCGATTACAACAGCTGTGATAGAGAGCAGCATATCCTCAATCCTTTATTTGATTTTTGAAAGAGTTGTCGAGGGCGCCCACACGCCTGATTTGGGCTTTTGTTTCATAAACTACGTCAAGATTTTCAAAGTATTTATCCCAATCATTCTCTACTTTTTTGAAGAATTTAGGATCATTCTGGTAAATCTCCTGGCCAAAGCCGAAGATGTCTACATGATACTTGCGGCGTACCGCATTAACGGATTTCTGCATAAGCTCCTTGAGACGATCTTCGGACACCTTTTCCAACTCACGAATGGCTGTCATGGAACCAATCTGCATACTGCAGTCAACTGATGCAACAGAAGATACAATATGAAGTTTGATCTTCACTTGAGGTTCTCCGTTGACAACTTTGGCTTTACGATCCGTTGAAGCCCGAAGGGTTTTCATCGTAACGACTCCTTCTCCACTTGGGCAGTCCACATGACCCATCGTAGATTTCACATTCCCCCGGATGTAATTGTATCCCTTAGACTCATCTTCATTCAGCCAGCCAATCAGCTTGTCACCTTTAAATACACTCAGGCCTGTTGTATTCAGTTTCGCACCTGTACGGATGGTGGATATGTTCTCCAGACTGCTCTTTTTGTTCTGATTCCCTATAATTTCAACACCGGTAATAACCGGATTGATACCAGGTGTAAGCATAAAGTCCATAAGTTGATCCCCTGTTACCGTCGTTGTGGGGGACCACGTTTTGGCTGAGACATCCAAAGAATTGAACAATTTATCAGCCGGAATGTTATCCAGAGGCGTAAGCAGGTTAAGTACTTCAGCAGCTGTCGTTTTACGCGCTACCATAACGTAATAATCTGGCCGAACCGAGGGTTCTCTCATAAGTGCCTCCATCACGTCGTAGATCCCCTCATTGCGGGCAAAATCCTCTCCGAATATGAGAACCCGAATATGAGACATAAATATTCTCCGCGGGCTGGTTTGGGTGAGACTTTGAATGGCCTCGAACAGTGACTTTCCCGTTGCCTGATACTGGGTCACAGGTGTACCTTTCCCGCCCACAGCTTTGGCTGATATTTCATTCGGTACGACAATCTGGGCACTTACCCGAATCTGGTCCCCTTCCTTATCGACCCCAAGGCCGAGCATGATGCCAAGTTCATTAAGTTCATGGCGATCCCAGCAGCCGGTCAGCAGGGGAAGCAGCATGGCAAGGGATAACAGCAGGCATAAACCTCTTCTCATATGATGATCTCCTGACTAAGTTAACGTTTCATTTTTCCGGGTTTTTGTCTCTTTACATTAGGTGTTCCTGTGGATAATGGCCTTGTTTTCATCCGGGACCAAGGTACGCGGAAGATCGTATCTTTGAGGTCTTTCTGGATATATGGTGCAAACGGAGTCATATACGAAATACCGAATGAGCGAAGGCTGCATAGATGAGTTACCGTAATCAGCAGCACGATCAGAATACCGTAGAAACCGAAGGCTGCGGCCAATATCATTAATACAAAGCGAAGAATTCGCACGGAAATTGAAAGGCCGTTCTCCGGGATTACGTAACTGGATATTGCCGTAATCGATACGATAATAACCATAGCGGCAGATACGACACCTGCGTCTACCGCTGCTTGCCCAATGACCAGCGTACCTACGATGGATACAGCCTGCCCGACTGTTTTGGGAATCCGGATACCGGCTTCGCGCAAAATTTCATAGGTCAATTCCATGAGGAGGGCCTCAATAAAAGCAGGAAAGGGTACACCTTCCCGCTGAGCAGCCAGGCTGATCAGCAGGTTGGTTGGCAGCATTTCCTGATGAAATGTTGAAATAGCGATATAGAAGGCCGGTGCCAGCATGGCGATAAAGAAGGACAGATATCGAATCATACGAATCAGTGTGCTGATATCTGCTCGCTGATAATAGTCCTCGGGAGACTGGAAAAAATGAACGAACAGAGCGGGAACAAGCAGAACAAAGGGGGTGCCATCGACGATAATGGCTACGCGACCTTCCAGTAAGGCAGCCGAAATGGTATCTGGACGTTCACTGTTATATACGGTCGGAAAGATCGTTTTTGTTTTGTCCTGCACAAGTTCCTCGATGTACCCGCTCTCCAGAATACTGTCGATATCGATCTCATCCAGTCTCCTGCGAAGTTCCTGAACGACGTCCTCGTTTACAATGTGCTCCAGATATACGACAGCTACGCGGGTTTTGGTGACTCGTCCAATCTCACGCTCTTCAATCCACAGATGGGGATCACGAATTCGTTTGCGGATTAATGCGGTATTTGTCCGCATATTTTCTGTGAAACCTTCCATGGGACCCCGTACAACCGTTTGGGAGACAGGCTCACCAACGGGACGATCCTCCCAGCCTGCCGCGCCGATTTTCAATCCGCGAGAGGATCCCTCCAGCAGCAGAATGATATCCCCTGCCAGCATGGAATTCATTACATCATCCATATCGTTGACCCAGAGTACTTCACCGGCAGTAAGAACATCATTCTGCAGGTAGGACAGATGTTCGTCGTCTGCAGAAAAGTCAGGCAAACTTCGTTCCTGCAGCAGAGACTGCAGGATGGCATTATTCAGAATCTGGACGTCAATCAGTCCGTCAATATACAGCAAAACAGATGGCCATTTATGCAGGGTCTGCAGCGGACGGATCATCAGGTCATTACTGTTACCCATGGCGTCCTTGCAGTACGTAATATTCTCATGCAGGTTGGGATGAATTGACTGTGATTCCTGCGGTGTCTGTGTTTCTGAAGCCATGCTGTCCCCCCTATCTATACATCCCTTTATTTGCAAGTAGTATGACCGGGAGTTTTTCAATTTATGAAAAAAAGATAATTTACGTTTTATTTCATAACGAATAGAAGCGAACGCAAAAAAAAGCCGTGCAGTCGCACGACTTTAAACCTAGATCACCAGACAGCGATCAGTCTGCATTTTGCTTTTGTCTTTGAGGAACAGGCACTGCCTTGTGGGCTCTGCGGTTTGTCCAGCTTTTACGATACCGATAGATCACGGCAATCAGCAGCACAAGCCCGATGACTGCCAGAATGACAGCTGTATATTTATGAGCGAGCGTGAAAATCGCGTTCCAGCCAGGTCCGAACAGCTTACCAATTCCAAGGAACAGCACTACCCAGAACAGTGCGCCCGAATAGGCATATAGAGCAAACTTGCGGAATGGAATCGCAGCAATGCCTGAGAAGTAACCCGTGAAGTGACGGACTCCCGGAATAAAGTATCCGATGAAAATTAAGGCGTTGCCGTACTTGGCAAACCACTTCTGTGTTTTATCCAGCTTGTCCGGTTTGAGGAAAAACCATTTTCCATATCGCATGATAAAGGGAAGGCCGGCTCGGGCACCAATGAAATACGTTATGGTCATGCCGATCGTCGTTCCGAGAAACGCCAATATCACAAGCGTACCGAAATCCAGCTGCCCTCTGTAGGACAGGTAACCCGCATATGCCATGGTCGTTTCTCCTGGGAAGGGAAGTGCAATAAACTCCAGCAGCAGACCGAAAAACAATACGCTGTATCCGTAAGAGCCGAATAACTGCTGGACCTTCTCAAGTATTTCCAATAGGTTCACACTCCTGGTGATTCATATGAATCAGGCTGTTCCGACAGCTGCATGCCCGTTCATATTCATTATTTTCTAATGCTACCGAATTGCAGATCAAGAATCAATGACCCCATTGCAGAAGCCTGTGACAATTGCAGTAAAATAATAGATCAAATGACGTCTTTTTTGTGATCCGTCCCCATATAATTCTAACAAATCTGCTGAAGTCTATCAGCAAATTCACTAGAGTGTGGAGGTTGATTCACCAATGGCACAGAAATCGGGAAGATGGACGGAACAAAAACAAAACGGGCAGCTTGCTGAACAGCAAACTTCATATCATTCCGCTGAGAGATGGCGATTGCGGCGGCATCTGTCCATGTGGTGCTCATTTGTTATACTGCTGCTGGCAGGGGTGCTTGGAGCAGGTGCAATGTCAGCTGAAGCGGCAGCGAAAAGTGATAAGCCAGACAAGGTAGTCTACCTGAGCTTTGACGATGGGCCAGGCAAACATACACCGGAAGTTCTGGATATTTTGCGCGATGAAGAGGTTCCAGCTACTTTTTTTGTGCTGGGAGAACACGCTGAGCGCATGCCTGGAATGATCAAACGCATGATACGTGAAGGGCATACCCTTGGCAATCATACATATAACCATGAATATAACGAGCTTTACCGCAATTTTCAAACGTTCTGGCAGCAAATCAAACGCACGGAAGATATCCTTAACCGCATTGCAGGCGTTCGCCCTGCACTTGTAAGAGCACCTGGCGGAACATACGGACATTTTGACCAGACTTATTTTGACCTGTTGAAAAAGGGAGGATACGCTGTCATGGACTGGAACGTGGACAGCGGCGATTCCAAGCGGCGGAATGTGCCCGCCAGTGAAATTAAAGCTCATGCTGTAAACGTCCCGGCAGGAACATCTTCTGCCATTGTGCTGATGCATGACGGAGGAGCACATGCCGAGACGGTGAAGGCACTGCCAGACATTATTCACTATTACAAACAGCAGGGCTACCGTTTTGAATTGATGCAGGCATCAGACAAACCTGTGCAGTTTCAGGTTAAACCTGCGGTTAAATATAAAAACCGTCCGTCCCCGAGTGCTGGCTGGATTGCCAAACATGTAGACACGAATGCAAACCAATGGCTCGCAGCCAAACCACTTCAGATTCAATTGGGATACACAACGATTGAACTTAGGCCTGGCGAATACCGGTTCAAAGATCAGAAAATCCTTGTTCCACTGCGCAGTTATATGACCAAACTGGGAGGCAGCATAAGCTGGGATCAAACCTCTGGTACAGCAACAACCTGGTGGAAAGACCGTATTGTGCAGATTAACCCGGTCAAGGGAACATTGACGTCCAAACGTTTACATAACCAGGAGGGCAGGACAGTACGGGGCGTTATAGAAAGCAGTGGAGGTACGATCTGGGCGGATGCGGGTGAATTAATGGAGCAGTTTGGGGCAGAGCAGTACGCTGTGCAATCAAGGGACAATGCGTGGATAATCACCGTGGACCCGCCGTGGACTTCGATGAATTTGAAACATTCCTACAGCATGATTTAAAAGAAATGGAGGATCATCTGACTATTCTCTCTACTTCCTGGTAAGAATGAATCATAGATTACGATAATCAGGATTTAAGTGACAGGGAAGGAGAGGTTAGTCCGATGACCAAGAAACGAATTGAACATGAACATGCCGTCGAGCTGTTGAACAGGGTCAGCAGTCGAATAGCCGAGGTGATCATCGGCAAGAAGCGGGAAATTCAATATATACTTACTGCGATGCTTAGTGAAGGACATGTGCTGCTGGAAGATGTGCCGGGTACAGGGAAAACCATGCTTATCCGCACGGCAGCTTCCTCGTTAAGCTGTGCAATGGGGCGTATTCAGTGTACGCCGGATGTGATGCCGGCAGATGTAACCGGTGTATCCATTTACCATGCGCCTGCAGGAGAGTTCAGGTTTAGACCGGGGCCGCTGATGAACAATATTGTGCTTGCCGATGAAATTAACCGTGCATCGCCCCGGACGCAATCTTCGTTATTAGAGGCCATGGAAGAACGCAGCGTGACGGTGGACGGCACGACCTATGCGCTGCCAAGACCCTTTCTGCTGCTTGCAACACAGAATCCGCTGCAATTTGAAGGTACGTACCGCCTGCCTGAAGCGCAGCTGGATCGGTTTATGATGCGAATTACGCTGGGGTATCCTGCACCTGAGCAGGAGGTAGAGCTGCTGTCTCGTGAGCGGAGTAACGATGTGCTGGAGAACATGCGTCCTATTCTGCTGGCTGAGGAAGTTACTGCAATGCAGCGTGAAGTCAGACGGGTGCATGTGGATGCCGTGATCAAGCAGTATCTCGTAGCGGTTGCCGTGGCGACGAGAAGTCACGATGCGGTGAGATTGGGAATCAGTCCTCGTGGAACGCTGGCCTGGATGACAGCTGTGCAGGCGTATGCCTATTTGCAGGGACGCAGTTACGCTGTACCGGATGATGTGAAATCACTTGCCGTACCGGTCCTCTCCCACCGGATTCAGCTGAAATCAATGAACAGGACAGACGGAAGTGCAGTGCAGGAGCAGGTGATCCATGAAGTGTTATCGACTGTGCCTGTACCCGTTCAGATGAGCGGTCAAGGCAGAGGGCGGCGCGCATGAGAGGGTTTCGCGGAAACTGGCCTCAAGTGATGGCTGCTGTTCTTCTGGCCTCTCTCTATTTCTGGCATGGCGGAAAATCAGCGTTGTTTCTGGCGGCTGTCTCCATGCTGATCTTGAGTTATGGAATACTGCTTCAAATCTTCGGTCCTCGTCACATTCATATACGCAGACATATCCGAAAAGATCAGATTGCGGCAGGAGAACGAATACGTGTTCATGTGCAGCTGGAGATTCGCTGTGTGCTTCCGCTGCTGTGGCTTGTAGTCTGCGACAACACCCCTGCAGGTGTACATCGTAAATTATTTTTTCCGGGTATGAAGAGGCAGTGGTCTTATCAATATGAGATAACTGGTCTTGCCCGGGGAGTGCATGCGTGGGAGCAGGGGCGAGCGTACTGGGGAGATGTTTTTGGATGGAACAAGGCGTACACCGTGCTTGAAGGTGAGCAGCCGATTGTGGTGGTACCAGCCTCCGCCGGACATGCCGGGTCGTCCATTTGGCCGGAAGCGTGTACGAACAGCGGGGAAGGTATGGGCTTGCATCGACATGTAGAGGGTGCTCCCGGAACGGAGATTCGTGAATATCAGCTGGGAGATTCTTTTAATCAGATTCATTGGAAAAGCACGGCCCGAACCGGAAAGCTCCACACATTGATTCCTGAAATGCCGCAGCGTACCTCGCTGGCGGTTGTAGTATACGAGGAACATTCCGGTTACGAGAAGCATGGTGCTGAAGATCAGACGCATGAAGCGTTTGAACGAGCAGTGATTGGCGCTGCTGATTGGGTTCGGGAAGCGGCAGATGCACAGATGCCCTGTCAGCTCTGGCTGAGCGGGGAAGAGCTGGCCGGTAAAGCGGACATGCCTTTGGGAGCTGTGTCACGGCATGAAGTACAGATAAATCGAAGCGGCGCTGCTGGAGAGGTGCAGGGGACCGATATTGATTCAGAGGAAAGATTAGCCTATGCGTTGAAACGGCTGGCTTACGCTCGTTTACGTAAGGAGATCGTACCGTCTGAAGTCCAGCTGGATGTTAGCAGGCTGGAACAGCTTCCTTACGGTTCAAGTATCCTCGTATTTACGGGACAGCTGGATGAACGCCTTGTGGTCTGGCTTGAGTATGCGGCTGCCTTGGACTTTCAGGCAGTTGTGCATTTAGCCAATGCTCCTGCAGCAATAGGCGGATATACAGAGAACAGCGGATATTCCTCAGCTGATTCTCACGTTGGTCCATTTGAAGAAAAGCAGCATCGACTGGAAGGAAAGCAGGATAAAACACTGGATCAGGTACGGAAGGCTGCAGGCGGGAATGCAGCTGCTGGAGCACCTGCGGCGTCCATCCCGTCCGTAAATACCAAGCGTACGGAAGAGTGGACGGGGCGCCTTATATCGAAAGGGATACGGGTAGTCTGTCAGGAGGCTGCTGCAAACGGGGGTTCGTTTGGCGGGAAGGCGGGGATTGTCGATGTGGGAGCGTAAAACAAAGCTTCGCACGGCATTTTCTGTTTCACCTGATCAGGCGGTTAAGAATCGCAGTTCAAGAGAGGTGCCGCCGTTATCGGTTGATGGCCCATTAACTGCGCCTTCGCTTTATCTATGGTTGATCACAGCAGGGCTGCTCGTATTGTGTATGGAATGGATATATCCTGTGACTGCTGCCGGTCAAACGGGCAGTGAGCGCTTTGCTGCGGTTATGGCGTGTTATTCGGCCGTTCTCTTATCCGCTGGAATGATTCGAACAGGCTGGGCTGCCAGTATCGTACTGCGCGTGCCTATTATATATGCTGCATTATGTATGATGTACGGAGCCGGTCATCCAATCGAGTGGGGTGTATCCTATCCCTCACTGCTTAATGCTGATCTGGGGGAATGGATCGACAAAGGGCACTTTCGTGTGATGAGCAGAGAAACCAGAGGGTTGTTCATGCTGTGCGGCTGGAGTATGCTGCTTGCTTCGGTGCAGTATCTGGTGATGCTTCGCCGCAGCATCTCTCTGTTTGGGGTCGGAACGTTAGTGTACCTGATTATGCTGGAGAGTTTTGCGGAATATGATGCTTATGGCTCGGTGGTCCGTTCAGTATGCTGGATGCTGTGTATTCAGGGTATGCTGTACCTTTTGCGTCTGTATGAAGGAACAGGTCATGTAGAATCTGGACCGGATCAGCCCAATGAACCTCAAAGTAAACATCGAAGAGTACATCGGCATACAGATGGAATTGCGCATCAAAGGATAGGTAGAAGTACACATCAAAATGTATACGCAAGCCGAAGTGGATATCAAAGTACAGACCCGGGCACAATTCAAAGCACGCAGCAGCGTACAAACCAAAGTACACTTCAAACTAGGATGAGCTGCAGAAAGAACAGCTCTCGTCCAATGCGGAGAAGCGTTTTTCTCTCCTGGATAGCTGTGTCGTTAGGAGCTGCTGTCAGTTTGGTACTGTTGTCTGTGGTTCCTGCCCGTATGACCTTCGTGTCACCTGCCGGGCACATCTCTGTTATGGATACGGTCGAACGATTGGCCAAATGGGCGGGGTATACTCCTTCTCGCAGTGTGCCGGCCGCCTTCAGTGTAACAGGGTACAGTACAGTCGATGCGCCTATGGGAGCACCCCTGGTACAGGGAAATGATCCTGTATTCACGGCAAACACTCCAGTGTCTACATATTGGAGAGGAGAAACACGTTCTTATTACAATGGAAGTGCGTGGAGTGATGTGGAGCAGCGCTTTCGTTACGCGGACGCTTCGGGTTTACTGCGTGCCGATGGATGGGAGGACCATCCGCATTGGCAGCGGGTTCGTCAGATCATCACCATGGAGAAGGAGTGGCGAGGGCCTAATCCACTGTTTACAGGAGGGCTGCCGGTAAGCTTGTCTTTTCAAGATGGCAGCAAAATGAATGGAAAAAATGAAAAGTCACTGCTGTCCAGTGATGATACAGGCACTTTATGGCTTGCTGCAGGAAGGGATCGAACGGAACGTGTTCGGAACTATACTGTGGATGTCATGGTACCGAATGTGACACCTGAGGAACTCCGGCAGAGTGCTGGTATGGAAAAGAAGAGCGTTAGTGAAGATGAGAAGAAGCGCTTTGGCGTGGATGAACAGAAAAGTGCTGGTCTGGATCACAAGAAGAATCGTTTGAATGAAACAACGAGCACTGGCGTGAAGACACAGGAGAATCTTGCCGGGAGCAGAGATAATCCAGTTGATCCGGCCTCCATACGCAGAAAGGATCTGCAGCTCCCGGGTACGCTTCCGCAGCGCGTAAGAGATCTGGCTGCCGAAATTGTCGGTACGAGTGCATCGAGGTACGATGCGGTTCAGGCCGTACGCAGTTATCTGCAGGCCAATGCCCGCTACTCGCTGGATACCCGGATGCCGACACGCGGCACGGATTTTGTGGATGATTTTCTGTTTGTGACCCGGGCGGGATATTGCAACCATTTCTCCACCGCCATGGTCGTACTGCTGCGTGCCGAAGGCATACCGGCACGCTGGGTGAAGGGTTACGCCCCGGGAGAGGCAGACCCTCAGGTCCCCGGGCGTGTTGTTGTCACCCAGGGAGATGCCCATTCCTGGGTAGAGGTATATTTTCCCGGCGTAGGCTGGATACCGTTTGAAGCTACGCCGGGGTTTGACTCTGCGCAGGCTGAAGATGCCAGCGCTGCGGTTGTCGCCGCGGCACAGCCTGGCGATGGGGCCCTGCTGCCGGGAATGAGCAGCGGGCTTGCCCGTGCAGGCGCGTGGCTGGCTGCGCGCGCACGGAATTTGGCCGCAGCGCCATGGCCAGCCGCGGCAGCACTTGCGGCAGCGGCGCTGCTGTGCGCCGCTGCGTGGGCCTGCGTGCGGCGGCTTCGCCCCGCACTGCGGCTTGGGCTGCTGCTGGCGTGGCCGCGCAGCAGCTTCCCGGACCGCGAGCGGCTGCTGCAGGCTGCCGCTCCGGTCTGGCACGCGCTTGCGCGGAAGTACGGCCCGCGGCCGCCGGGCATGACGCTGCGGGAGTACGCAGCGTCACCCGCCGTAGCCGCAGGCACGGACGGCGCGGACATCGCGCGCTTTGCAGCCGATTGGGAGCGGCTGCTGTATGGGCCAGACCGTCCGCTGCGCGCGGACAGTCTCGATTTCCTGCGCCGGGCACTTCGCCTGGCCCGGCGTACCCCAAGACGCCAGCGCTAATGCCTGCGCCAGCGCAGGAACAGGAGCAAGTCCGATGCAGGTACAAGCCTGCTCCGCCTACTTAAAGTATTAAACACGGTGGAGCATCCTGCTCCGTGCTTTATTGAAGCTGGATAGAAATATGAACTATCTCGCTTCCCATAAAGTCTCGTTTGCCCAAGGGTGAAGGAGACTTCTTTTGTTTTTTACAATAGGAATTCTGGGTCATCTCTCGGGGGCCTAACCCAATTGCTGTAATTCCTTTCAGTTTTCAACCTCAATGTGGACGGGACTAAACGGAACTTACCCTCTTTAACGATCCCCAGTGACGCTATTTGACCCATTTTGGTCACTTGGAAAACCTAACGATCCCTAGTAACCTTATTTACCTGAAATACCGCGTTTTTCGCCGGCTTTCAGGTGTTTTAGTTCAAATAGGACTCCTGAAAATCGTTAGGTCTCCAAACAGCCTCCAATGTTCAAAATAAGGTTCTGTGGAATCGTTAGCACTTTGAATTACACGTATCATTGCTATTACGGCTGCGGCTCGGCATATTTCTTGCAGCATGGCCCGTACCTGCTTTCCTAAACAAAGCTGCCTTATCAAAGCCTGCCTATTCTACCCCACGGCTGAGATATGCTTCGAATCCAATGGATGAAATCGGTGCTTTAATCCAATTCTAAAAGGACAGAAAAGATAGAGCATATGTGCAGATCGTATTGAACCAAAGTGCATCACGAAACCCGGGCCGGGGAATGGCAGCGGATGTCGCTCAATGTCGCAATTCCTCGTTGCCTGCCCGAAAATGGAGTTTCGTCTTTCCTTGACGGTAGGTTTTGTCGTTGCGTATAATTAGTTTCATTAATTGAGGGAGGCACGGTAATGAATAAGCAGAATGAAATTGTGGTTGTCCTTGACTTCGGGGGCCAATACAACCAGTTAATCGCCAGAAGAATCCGGGATCTTGGCGTATACAGCGAGCTTTTGCCGTATAACACACCAGCGGAGAAAATTGCAGAACTTGCACCAAAAGGGATCGTGTTCTCTGGAGGTCCATCCAGCGTATACGCCGAGAATGCACCGCACGTTGATCCGGGCGTTTATGACCTGGGCTTGCCAATCTTCGGTATTTGTTACGGAATGCAATTGATGGCACAGCAGCTTGAAGGTAAAGTCGAGCGCTCCGAGAAGCGTGAGTACGGCAAAGCTGACCTGGCGTTTGCCGCAGGTGCCGCACTTGCAAAAGGCATCGAAGGCGAGCATACCGTATGGATGAGTCACGGTGACCATGTTGTCACATTGCCTCCGGGCTTCAAACTGGATGCAGGTACGGAAAGTGCGCCAATCGCTGCAATGAGTAACGACGAGCGCAAATTGTATGCAGTTCAGTTCCACCCGGAAGTACGTCACTCCGTTCGCGGTAACGACATGATTCGCAATTTCCTGTTCGAAATCTGCGGTTGCGAAGGCAATTGGACGATGGAAACCTTTATTGATGACACCATCAAAGATATTCGTGCAAAAGTAGGCGACGGCAAAGTGCTGTGTGCGCTCAGCGGCGGCGTGGATTCTTCCGTTGTGGCAGCCCTGCTGCACAAAGCGATTGGCGATCAGCTGACATGTATGTTTATCGACCACGGCCTGCTGCGTAAAGGTGAAGCAGAGAGCGTAATGGAGACGTTTGTTGGCAAGTTTGATATGAAGGTTGTCAAAATCGATGCGCAGGAACGTTTCATGTCCAAGCTGGCTGGCGTGGATGATCCGGAGCAAAAACGTAAAATTATCGGTAACGAGTTTATTTATGTGTTTGATGAAGAGTCCAAACAGTTCGACGATTTCGAATTCCTGGCTCAAGGTACACTGTACACGGACATCGTAGAGAGCGGTACAGCTACGGCACAGACGATCAAATCCCACCACAACGTGGGCGGTCTGCCGGAAGACATGAATTTCAAACTGATCGAACCTTTGAACACACTGTTCAAGGATGAAGTACGTAAAGTAGGTACAGAATGCGGCCTGCCGGACGAAATCGTACACCGTCAACCTTTCCCTGGTCCGGGTCTTGCGATCCGTGTGCTTGGTGAAGTGACGGAAGAAAAACTGAAAATCGTTCGTGATTCCGACTATATCCTGCGTGAAGAAATCATTAAGGCCGGTCTGGACCGCGAAATCTGGCAGTATTTCACCGCCCTGCCTAACATGAAGAGTGTTGGCGTTATGGGTGACGCACGTACGTATTCCTACACGGTAGGTATTCGTGCGGTGACTTCGATCGACGGTATGACAGCAGACTGGGCACGTATCCCTTGGGACGTACTCGAGAAAATCTCCGTGCGGATCGTTAACGAGGTGGATAACGTAAACCGGATCGTCTATGACGTAACTTCCAAACCACCTGCAACGATTGAGTGGGAATAGGTCGTTAGTTATTCACAATATTAATCGTTCTGGAGCCTTGATAAGATAGGGTTTGTGGCACTTGCTCCGCTGGCAGTACGGTCACACCTGCAGCAATACATTGTACAAGTTACTCCCTTTTATTTGCGTTGTTTCGCAAATTGAAGGGAGTTTTTTTTGTGACCAGAATGAAGAATCTAGTTGAGGATTTTATAGTGGACCAAGAGACCTTTCTCAGAGCAAAGACATAAATCGACTCTTACTTATTGTGAATGTAAAGGTATCAGGATGGATTGTGATTTTAAAATTTGGCTTCGTGTCTTCAAGTAACATGATTAACAATTGAGAAATAATCCCTGATATAAAACTAATGAAAATCCGCTAAATCGTCGTTTTGGCGGTTCAATTTTGTTCAAAGATGATTTAAATCAATTTATACATAGTAACTGCAGATTTAAATCGATAGACTCAAGTTAAGGCTGTTGTGTTGAATGAAGACCGGGTCATAGGAAGGGGGATAATGAATGAACGAAATGATAAAGAAGAAGTTACTGGACAAAAATGAACGGCTCATTAATATGGTCATCGAACGCGTAAAAAGAGACTTTCTTGACGATATCGCAATTATCGGGCTTACGGGTTCATTTAATACCGGAGACTTCCACGAGAAGAGCGATCTTGATCTAGTTATCATTAATAATACAGATAAGGGCTGGGGAATATCCGATTGCTTCATCCTGGACGACGTTGGTTATGATATCTACTGCACGCCATGGAATTCAAAAATACAAGAGCAGTCCACTTTGGAGAGTCCCCACGTATCGAGTCTAACCGAACTCAAGATACTCTATTATGCAAACCCTGAAGATTTGGAAAAATTCAATGACTTCCGGCGAAAAGCTCTGGATGCACTTGCGAAGCCGATAGGAGAAGATTGTCTTAACCGGGCGATTAAATGGATTGATCTGGCTAAGCAGGCATACAGCGATACGATGTTGGGTGATGATATTGGCGCAGTGCGGCAGGCATCCGCCGGTGTTCTCTACAATCTGGTCAATGCGTTAGCCAGTATGAATAATACATGCATCAAGCGAGGAATCAAGCGATATTTGCAGGAGACATGCTCGTTTCGCTATGTACCGGACGATATCAAAACCTTATACATGTCAATCATCGAAGCTCCCAGCATTGAAGAGATCCGAACGGCATCTTTGAATATGTTAAAAAGTGTTGCGAGGTTACACGGCACAATGTGTGATAATTTCACTGCTAAGCCTGCTCCGACCTATGAGAATCTGAAGGGAACATATGAAGAATTGTGGAGCAACTATCGCAATAAAATGTTGAATAGTGTTATAGATAACGATGCTTCCTACGCCTTTCTTTCGGCCTTTGGTGCACAAGAGTACCTTGACTATATGACTGTGGAGAAGGGGACCAAAAAATTTGATCTCATGCAGTACTTTGATGCAGGGGATTTACAAGTTATGAGTGAGAATTTCCTTAAAGTAATGGATGAATATCTAGAAGAGTATGATCAGGTTGGCAGAGAAGTCAAACGTTTTACAACTTTCGAGCAGCTGTATGACCACTATATGCATCAGTAGTCTTATATCTTGGAGTAAAACATTCTGACCGGTTCCTTCAGCAGCAAAAAACCGAGTAATTGATGAAATTAAAGTGCAATGACATAAAGACGGGCTGGTTTGTCCGCACCGCATGGTGTATTTTCGGAAAATACACAATACGATATACGCAGGAAGAGTGCACTGAATAGAGATTATTCACGGGGGTTACGACGATGAAGGCGACAATTCAACAAATAACGGATACAAACAAAGAACAGTTTGAAAACTTATTTAATTATTATCTCTATGAGCTTTCTGCATACTCACGGGAGGATATTGGAACAGAAGGAACATTCGAAATGGAAGATATCTCGCCATATTATAGGGATGAACGCTTATATCCTTACTTCATCATGTTTAATGAAAAGATTGCAGGGTTTATTCTGGTTACTTCCCCTCCTTATGCAGCAGACGGAGTGGACTATTCGGTACAGGAGCTATTCGTATTGCCCAAATATAGAGGCACGAGCATAGCCAAAGATGCAGTCATGCAGATCTTCAAACTTCATTCGGGTCGATACGAGGTGGGGATGTTCAAATTGAATTTAAAAGCCGTTAAGTTCTGGACAAAATTGATATCAACACTAGAAATTTCGGCCATAGTAGAAGATGGCTTCACTGAAATTGCAGGAAATGTAGTGCAGACGACGGGTATGAAATTTACGGTATCCTGCGAGTCTATTTGCAGCTGATTTCAAAAGGTTCCTTGGATGAAGCCGACCGCTGCTTTGTCTTTTAACCCGTTAAAACCCTGCAACTAATAGGAAATATAGCTTAATTAACCGCTCTCTACAGGGCGGTTATATTTTTGGCAGAAAATCAGCATTTAGAATTAACACAGCCTAAGTAATTAAATTTCCTAAATCATTAAACAGCTTATCTTCTTGTCTGAATTTATGAAATCTTACCCTTATCCATCAGAAAAAAGTGATGAAAATATGGATATATTGTCGTTATGCTTTGCTATTAAACATGCCAGTAACTGGGATGTAAATCGCTGAACTGGTTTGATTTGTTAAATAATACGAACGTTATTCAGAGGGTGTGCCATAAACATTCGTTTTTTTCATTGACAAAGTAAAGGCTGTCCTTCTAAAATGGGTGATGGAAAGCAAACAAATAGCGCATACTAATTCGTATAATCCTGGGGATATGGCCCGGGAGTCTCTACGAGATCACCCTAATGATCTGGCTACGAAGAGGAGCAGGCTAAGCACATGAATTCTACATGACTGCGGTGGAACATCACCCGCGCACATTAGAATTTTTTTTGTTCTTGGTTCACAGGCAATGTGCCTGCTTCTGGTCAAGCTGAACTCTGGGGAAAATACTTCTCAGGGTCATTTGTCGTTTTTCAATATAGCTTCAACATCTCTAAGGAGGAGTTAGTGAATTATGGATCGTTTCTTTAAACTCAAAGAAAACGGAACAAACGTTAGAACGGAGATTGTTGCGGGTCTGACCACCTTTATGACAATGGCTTACATTCTTTTTGTAAACACATTGTTCCTGGGTTCAGCTGGGGCAGGTATGTCTGATAATGCAGTATTTTTTGCGACAGCCGTCGGCGCTGGATTAATGACAATTATTATGGGATTGTTCGTGAACGTTCCGATCGCACTCGCTCCGGGTATGGGATTAAATGCATACTTTATGACCGTCGTCCTGAGTTCGAACGGCGCGATCAGCTGGCAGGCAGCACTCGGTGCTGTATTCCTTTCAGGTATCGTGTTCATTATTTTGACCGTGACTCGGGTTCGGCAGATGCTGCTCGTTGCGGTTCCACAGTCCATTAAAATGGCAATTACCGTAGGGATTGGTCTTTTTATTACGATTATTGGTTTTAAACTCGCCAACCTTGTGGCGGTAACGGTGAATGTTGCGCCGGATGCAGATTTGAGCAAGCCGATTCCGGGAAGCAGCTTTAACCTGTCTTTAGGAAACTTTGTTACACATCATGACGCACTCTTGGCTCTGATTGGGCTGCTGCTGATTGCTGTTCTCATGGTGATGCGTGTGAAAGGTGCACTGCTGATCGGTATCGTAGCTACAACGCTGATCGGTATTCCAATGGGAGTGACCAATCTGAGCGGCCTGTCCAGTGCCAGCTGGCTGCCTAACTTCAGTGATCTGGCTGTTGGACAGCTTGATCTGAAAGGCGCTATCAGCCTTGGCTTGTTCGAAATCATCTTCATTTTCACATTCGTTGAGTTGTTTGATACGTTCGGTACGATGGTTGGTACGGCGACACGTATGGGCATCATGAAGGATAAAGCAAAAGGTGAGAAAACGATTGGTAAAGCTATGCTCGTCGATGCAGTCGGCGTCAGCGCGGGTGCGGCACTGGGTACAAGTACGATTACAGCTTATGTTGAAAGTGCTTCTGGTGTAGAAGCTGGCGGACGTACAGGCTTAACCTCGGTAACAACAGGTCTGCTGTTCATTCTCGCTTTGTTTATTGCACCGCTCGCATTGGTTGTTCCATCCGCTGCAACAGCACCGGCATTGATCATTGTGGGTGTGCTTATGATGAGTCAGGTTCGCAGCATTGAGTGGGATGATTTTCTTCAAGCTTTCCCTGCATTTCTTACGATTGTACTCATGCCATTTACAGGCGGGATTGCAAACGGGATTTCCGCAGGTATCGTATCCTACGTCATTCTGGCTGTGTTCAGCAATCTCGTTACAGAGCGCAAAGTGAAAGTGCACTGGCTGATGTGGGTACTGGCCATTATCGTCATTTGCCGTTACGTATTGATTGGTGGGGAGTAAGGATGGGTTTTCCAGCTTAAAAGCACGGTCCGAATAATGCGACTGGTGAGATAGGGATATAGAAAATAATAAACATGAGCATTTGAATGAAGCGGAGCTTCGATATCCAATCGAGCATCCGCTTTTTTCTTTTGCTGTTTTATTTAAGTAATTACTTAAGTGAGTGAAATAACAGGTGTTATTTTAAACATATTAAGTTCTGGAAGTTACTGTTTATAAGGACTACCAGCAATGGATATCTACTATATATAATAAAATCTGATTTCTTCGAAGTATATAAAGGAGGAAATTAAAATGAGTTATGATTTGATGGTTTTTGAACCGCTTCAGGCGCCAATAGATCGAGAGTTATTTATGAAATGGTATGTAGAGGAAACCGGGTGATCGGAAAAGCATTCCTACTCGGATATTGAGGTGACTTCAGAGCCCCTTCAGCGCTTCTATGAAGAGTTCATTCAGATATTCCCTTCTATGGATGTGAGCAATGAAGTTTTTGAAGCAATGGAGGAAGCCGGAACAGATAACCGATTAACCGAATGTACCATTGGAAAAGAAGTAATCTATGCTGCGTTTGCATGGTCTGCTTCCGAGGACGCATATAGCATAATGCGTGAGTTGGCCAAGAAGCATAAGGTAGGCTTTTTTGATGTGAGTGGTATGGGTGGGGAGACCGTCAGGCCTTAAGATTGAGCACATTAATGATATCAAAGATTAGGATGAATCAGATAATCGTATGATTACATTTAAAAGATTGAAATTCAGTTTTGAGAGATGAACGCCAGAGCAGCGGGAGCGTAGAAAAACAGCTAAGTTTATGATGATATAATTATTGTTGTATAAAACTTTTAATTAATGAACAGAATATGGATGCACAAAACCAAGGTATTACTCCTTTGCTTTTAGTCGTATGCCCTGTGAAAATGGATATAAAAAAATACTTGCATTACAAATGCGTACATGGTATATTCTAATTCCGGCCAAGAAAACACAGTTTACACCGTGCGGCAAGCAAATGAAAAACAAGCTTCGAAAGAAACTTGAAAAAAAGAGCTTGCAAAGTTGGTTCGGACGTGATAAGATATAAGAGTTGCTGAAGTGAAAGAAACTCAGCAGAGAAACAAGTTTGATCTTTGAAAACTGAACAACGAGTGAGTAACGATCTTGCTTGCAAGATCGACGCTGAGAAATCGGTGCATGTCTTCGGACTGTATGATTTCGAAGCTAAAATGAGATTTTTAATCTCGTCAGATTCAAAATGAGCTATTCGCTCTTTTCAATACCCCGATGGGTTTCACAGCGTTTAACTACGCTGGCGAAATTCATCTTTATTGGAGAGTTTGATCCTGGCTCAGGACGAACGCTGGCGGCATGCCTAATACATGCAAGTCGAGCGGACTTGAAGAGAAGCTTGCTTCTCGGATGGTTAGCGGCGGACGGGTGAGTAACACGTAGGCAACCTGCCCTCAAGCTTGGGACAACTACCGGAAACGGTAGCTAATACCGAATACTTGTTTTCTTCGCCTGAAGGGAACTGGAAAGACGGAGCAATCTGTCACTTGGGGATGGGCCTGCGGCGCATTAGCTAGTTGGTGAGGTAACGGCTCACCAAGGCGACGATGCGTAGCCGACCTGAGAGGGTGATCGGCCACACTGGGACTGAGACACGGCCCAGACTCCTACGGGAGGCAGCAGTAGGGAATCTTCCGCAATGGGCGAAAGCCTGACGGAGCAATGCCGCGTGAGTGATGAAGGTTTTCGGATCGTAAAGCTCTGTTGCCAGGGAAGAACGCTTGGGAGAGTAACTGCTCTCAAGGTGACGGTACCTGAGAAGAAAGCCCCGGCTAACTACGTGCCAGCAGCCGCGGTAATACGTAGGGGGCAAGCGTTGTCCGGAATTATTGGGCGTAAAGCGCGCGCAGGCGGTCATGTAAGTCTGGTGTTTAATCCCGGGGCTCAACCCCGGATCGCACTGGAAACTGCGTGACTTGAGTGCAGAAGAGGAGAGTGGAATTCCACGTGTAGCGGTGAAATGCGTAGAGATGTGGAGGAACACCAGTGGCGAAGGCGACTCTCTGGGCTGTAACTGACGCTGAGGCGCGAAAGCGTGGGGAGCAAACAGGATTAGATACCCTGGTAGTCCACGCCGTAAACGATGAATGCTAGGTGTTAGGGGTTTCGATACCCTTGGTGCCGAAGTTAACACATTAAGCATTCCGCCTGGGGAGTACGGTCGCAAGACTGAAACTCAAAGGAATTGACGGGGACCCGCACAAGCAGTGGAGTATGTGGTTTAATTCGAAGCAACGCGAAGAACCTTACCAGGTCTTGACATCTGAATGACCGGTGCAGAGATGTGCCTTTCCTTCGGGACATTCAAGACAGGTGGTGCATGGTTGTCGTCAGCTCGTGTCGTGAGATGTTGGGTTAAGTCCCGCAACGAGCGCAACCCTTGATCTTAGTTGCCAGCACTTCGGGTGGGCACTCTAAGGTGACTGCCGGTGACAAACCGGAGGAAGGTGGGGATGACGTCAAATCATCATGCCCCTTATGACCTGGGCTACACACGTACTACAATGGCCGGTACAACGGGCAGTGAAGCCGCGAGGTGGAACCAATCCTAAAAAGCCGGTCTCAGTTCGGATTGCAGGCTGCAACTCGCCTGCATGAAGTCGGAATTGCTAGTAATCGCGGATCAGCATGCCGCGGTGAATACGTTCCCGGGTCTTGTACACACCGCCCGTCACACCACGAGAGTTTATAACACCCGAAGTCGGTGGGGTAACCGCAAGGAGCCAGCCGCCGAAGGTGGGATAGATGATTGGGGTGAAGTCGTAACAAGGTAGCCGTATCGGAAGGTGCGGCTGGATCACCTCCTTTCTATGGAGAATCGTCTTCTGCAATGAAGACATTCAAAAAAGTCTTCAGGAAGCATGCTTCCGAAGCGAGCTTTACTTCGTAAAGCTTTCAACTCACTCGTTGCTCAGTTTTGAGAGCTCAAACTCTCAATCATCTCGTTTTTTCGACGGACACCGATGGTGAACGGGCTGAAAAAACCGATTTGTTCTTTGAAAACTAGATATCGAAACGAAACAAACGCGAATTAGAACATTCCTTTTTGGGATGAATGATGGCTCGGTTCAAGTAACCGAACAACAATCATCCAAGCTGAACTTGTGTCAACAAGTGAAAGTGTATATAAGGTAGTTAAATGCAATTGCGATGGTATCGGATGGGAGCGACTTTTGGCTTTGCGTAAGCAAAACAAGGGAAGCGAGCAAACGAAACCGGAGCAATCTGGTTAAGCTGCTAAGAGCACACGGAGGATGCCTAGGCGCTAGGAGCCGATGAAGGACGTGGCGAACAACGATACTGCCTCGGGGAGCTGTAAGCAAGCTTTGATCCGGGGATGTCCGAATGGGGAAACCCAGCTGGGGTAATATCCAGTTACTCACAACTGAATACATAGGTTGTGCAGAGGCATACCAGGGGAACTGAAACATCTAAGTACCCTGAGGAAGAGAAAACAATAGTGATTCCGTCAGTAGCGGCGAGCGAACGCGGAGAAGCCCAAACCAGAGAGCTTGCTCTTTGGGGTTGTGGGACGTCTCACATGGAGTTACAAAGGAACCGGTTAAGCGAAGAGGTCTGGAAAGGCCCGCCAAAGAAGGTAAAAGCCCTGTAATTGAAAGTCTGTTCCCTCCGAGACGGATCCCGAGTAGTGCGGGGCACGTGAAACCCCGTATGAATCCGGCAGGACCATCTGCCAAGGCTAAATACTTCCTAGCGACCGATAGTGAAGCAGTACCGTGAGGGAAAGGTGAAAAGCACCCCGGAAGGGGAGTGAAATAGAACCTGAAACCGTGTGCTTACAAAAAGTCAGAGCCCGTTTTAGGGGTGATGGCGTGCCTTTTGTAGAATGAACCGGCGAGTTACGTTCCCGTGCAAGGTTAAGGTGAAGAGCCGGAGCCGCAGCGAAAGCGAGTCTGAATAGGGCGATTGAGTACGTGGACGTAGACCCGAAACCGGGTGATCTACCCCTGTCCAGGGTGAAGGTGCGGTAACACGCACTGGAGGCCCGAACCCACGCATGTTGAAAAATGCGGGGATGAGGTGGGGGTAGCGGAGAAATTCCAATCGAACTCGGAGATAGCTGGTTCTCCCCGAAATAGCTTTAGGGCTAGCCTCGGAAAACAGAGTCGTGGAGGTAGAGCACTGATTGGGTGCGGGGCCCGCAAGGGTTACCAAGCTCAGTCAAACTCCGAATGCCATAGACTTACTTCCGGGAGTCAGACAGTGAGTGCTAAGATCCATTGTCAAAAGGGAAACAGCCCAGACCATCAGCTAAGGTCCCCAAGTGTGTGTTAAGTGGGAAAGGATGTGGAGTTGCACAGACAACCAGGATGTTGGCTTAGAAGCAGCCATCATTGAAAGAGTGCGTAATAGCTCACTGGTCGAGTGACTCTGCGCCGAAAATGTAACGGGGCTAAACACACCACCGAAGCTATGGCTTGATGCTTTGCATCAGGGGTAGGGGAGCGTTGTATAAGGGTTGAAGGTGTACCGTAAGGAGCGCTGGACATTATACAAGTGAGAATGCCGGTATGAGTAACGAAAAGATCAGTGAGAATCTGATCCGCCGAAAGCCTAAGGGTTCCTGAGGAAGGCTCGTCCGCTCAGGGTAAGTCGGGACCTAAGGCGAGGCCGAAAGGCGTAGTCGAAGGACAACAGGTCGAAATTCCTGTACCACCGTAAATCGTTACGAGCGATGGGGGGACGCAGTAGGGTAGTGACGCAGGCTGATGGATGCCTGTCCAAGCAGTAAGGCTGATGTGTAGGCAAATCCGCACATCATAAGGCTGAGCTGTGATGGGGAGTGAAAATTACAGTAGCGAAGGTCATGATCTCACACTGCCAAGAAAAGCCTCTAGCCAGATGAAGGTGCCCGTACCGCAAACCGACACAGGTAGGCGAGAAGAGAATTCTAAGGCGCGCGGAAGAACTCTCGTTAAGGAACTCGGCAAAATGACCCCGTAACTTCGGGAGAAGGGGTGCCCCGGTAGTGTGAATAGCACGAGGGGGCCGCAGTGAAAAGGCCCAAGCGACTGTTTAGCAAAAACACAGGTCTGTGCGAAGCCGTAAGGCGAAGTATACGGGCTGACGCCTGCCCGGTGCTGGAAGGTTAAGGGGAGTGGTTAGGAGCAATCCGAAGCTGTGAACCGAAGCCCCAGTAAACGGCGGCCGTAACTATAACGGTCCTAAGGTAGCGAAATTCCTTGTCAGGTAAATTCTGACCCGCACGAATGGCGTAACGACTTGGGCGCTGTCTCAACGAGAGATCCGGTGAAATTTTAATACCTGTGAAGATGCAGGTTACCCGCGACAAGACGGAAAGACCCCATGGAGCTTTACTGCAGCTTGATATTGAATTTGGGTACGATCTGTACAGGATAGGTGGGAGCCTTTGAAGCATGAGCGCCAGCTTGTGTGGAGGCACCGTTGGGATACCACCCTGATCGTATCTAGGTTCTAACCTGGTGCCCTTAGCGGGTACGGGGACAGTGTCAGGTGGGCAGTTTGACTGGGGCGGTCGCCTCCTAAAGAGTAACGGAGGCGCCCAAAGGTTCCCTCAGAATGGTTGGAAATCATTCGAAGAGTGCAAAGGCATAAGGGAGCTTGACTGCGAGACCTACAAGTCGAGCAGGGACGAAAGTCGGGCTTAGTGATCCGGTGGTACCGCATGGAAGGGCCATCGCTCAACGGATAAAAGCTACCCTGGGGATAACAGGCTTATCTCCCCCAAGAGTCCACATCGACGGGGAGGTTTGGCACCTCGATGTCGGCTCATCGCATCCTGGGGCTGAAGTAGGTCCCAAGGGTTGGGCTGTTCGCCCATTAAAGCGGTACGCGAGCTGGGTTCAGAACGTCGTGAGACAGTTCGGTCCCTATCTGTCGTGGGCGTAGGAAATTTGAGAGGAGCTGTCCTTAGTACGAGAGGACCGGGATGGACGTACCGCTGGTGTACCAGTTGTTCCGCCAGGAGCACCGCTGGGTAGCTATGTACGGACGGGATAAGCGCTGAAAGCATCTAAGCGTGAAGCCCCCCTCAAGATGAGATTTCCCAGTATGTAAGACCCCTTGAAGACGACGAGGTAGATAGGCTGGGGGTGGAAGTGCAGCAATGCATGGAGCTGACCAGTACTAATCGGTCGAGGGCTTATCCAATAGCAGGTTTTGAGTCGCGTAAGTTTCGTTTCGAATCTAGTTTTCAGAGAACAACACTCTGAATAGTGAAATGAAAATCGGTACATCCCTTAAGGTGTGGTTGATTTTCAGTTTCAACTGAATGGAAGAAGCACAGCTTCGATCCAATCGCGTTTGGTGGCGATGGCGGAGGGGTTCCACACGTACCCATCCCGAACACGACCGTTAAGCCCTCTAGCGCCGATGGTACTTGGACCGCAGGGTCCTGGGAGAGTAGGACGCCGCCAAGCAAAGAACCACTGCCGATGTAACTCGGTGGTGGTTTTTATTTTATGCTGCACTTTTTATAGCCAAGAACAGCTCAGATTTGTTGAGCTGTTCTTGGCTATTTCTATAACTTACGGACAAACTTCACTCAGATGACAAGACGGACCTTGTTTTTTCGTCTATAAAATAAAGCCGTATAGGGTAATAGTAATGTTGATCCGCGGGGCAGAGGGAGGTTTTTAAAAAAAATAAAAAAACAATATTTTAAAAATTAGTACCAAGTACTAAGACTTAGTGCTATAATGTAAAAAAAGAACGAGGTGATCTCTGCTATGAATCATCAATCTAAAGCAGCAATAACAGCTATGGGGACGTATGTGCCGGAGCGTATTTTAAGTAATGCAGATTTAGAAAAAATGGTTGATACAAGTGACGATTGGATTGTGCAGCGAACAGGGATGAGAGAACGCCGGATTGCAGCGGAACACGAGTTTGTATCAGATTTGGCCACAAAAGCTGTGGAGGATATGATACGTCGTTACCAAGTGAATGTCTCCGATGTAGATATGATTCTTTTTGCAACAAGTACTCCCGAGTATTCCTTTCCGAGTTCGGCATCTCGTCTTCAGGCTAATTTGCGTATTCCGCACACAGGAGTACTTGATCTGAATGCGGCTTGTGCAGGTTTCACATACGGCATGCAGCTGGCAGACAGTCTGGTTACCAGTGGTATGTATCGTAAGGTACTGGTGATTGGAGCAGAGACGTTATCTAAGATAACAGATTATACGGATCGTACAACCTGCGTGTTGTTCGGAGATGGAGCGGGTGCTTTTTTAGTGGAGCGTGCTGTGGGTCAAGGTGACTTTAAATCTATCGTTTCCGGGACACAGGGAGAAGGCGGAATGCATTTATATAAAAGCGGTCTTTCTACAGAGATGAACGGTCTGCCTCTGAATATCGAGGGCAAGCTGGTTCAGAACGGGAGAGAGGTATACAAATGGGCGGTTCGTATGGTCCCAGAACAGCTTGGTCAACTCATAAAGAGAGCCGAGATGTCTCCGGAACAGATCGACTGGTTTGTTCCACACAGCGCTAATATGCGTATGATTGAAGCGGTATGTGAGCGTGGGCCTGTTCCGTTAGAGCGTACGCTGACGAGCATGGAATACTGTGGGAATACATCTGCGGCTTCCATTCCGCTTGCACTGCAGATTGCGGTGGATGAGGGCAAATTAAGATATGGACAGCATATTGCATTGTTTGGTTTTGGGGGCGGACTGACTTACTCCGGTCTCATCGTTCACTGGAGCGTGCCGGATACAAATTAATCGCTAGAAACGAATCTGTACGCTCAGTTTAAATTTAGCACTGCAGTATTGTGCTGACGTTTGAATAAACAGGATAGTGTAATACATCAAAATCGGAACATGAAACAAGTACACCTGCCGCGCAATCGTGACAGGTGTACTTGTTTTGAAAGCTATTTAGATTGTCTCATTGGAACGGAGCTGCATCCGCAAATGATATGAGTATTAATAAGTTCATATAATTAGTAAACGATTAGTTAATGGAATTAACACTTTAAGGTGTTAACTTGGGTGCCTGACGGTGGTGAGTACCTTGTTCGTAGCTGTAAGCGAGCTTGATCAGGGTGCCTTCGTCAAAGGTGCGGCCCAGAAATTCCATGCCTACTGGCAGGCCATCTGTTGTGAAACCAGCTGGTACAGTGATAGACGGGAACCCGGAGAACGGACTTAAACGATTGTTGGCACCAGAGGTTTGACCCTTACCAATAACGCCAGCAGCTTGTGTCGATGTTGGATAGATAATTGCATCCAGATGATTATCTGCCATCACTTTCAGTAAGGAATCACGAGTAATTTGAGTGCGCTTCAGAACAATATCCTTATATTCCGATGTTTCCAACGTATCTCTTGCATCCCGTGCTTTCATGGCTTGTTCTTGGGTTTTATCAAACTGACCGGATGCGATGATCTCGGACAAGCTGTGATATGGTGCTTTGTCACCCAGAGAATCCAGATAGTCATTCAACTGGAATTTGAATTCGTAGCCGCTGAGACTCGGATATTTATTAATTTCAGCAAAGTTCGGGATAGAGATCGGTACAGCAGTTGCGCCGAGGGATTTAAGCTCCTCGACAGCAGCATTGATAACGTCTGCCACAGCCTTTTCTTCCGCTTTGGTACTTGGAATAAGCTCTGGGGCTACACCGATCCGGGCACCTTTCAGTCCGTTTATATCGAGAAAGTCCGTGTAGCTGGATGGAATTTTGCCTACAGCGTAAGCAGTGGCTGTATCTTTTTTGTCATAACCAACGGTAGCATCCAGCATAATTGCTGCATCGCTTACGGTACGAGCCATCGGTCCGCCAACGTCCTGTGTAAGTGCGAGTGGAATGATGCCCTCACGACTGGAGAGCCCAATCGTTGGGCGAATGCCGACAAGGCTGTTGAAGCTGGAAGGTATGCGGATGGAGCCGCCCGTGTCGGTACCCATGCCTGCCGCAGCAAAGTTGGCGGCGATGGCTGCACCTGTTCCGCCGCTCGATCCGCCTGGATAATGATCAAGGGCATAAGGATTGAGCGTTTGTCCTCCTAGTGAGCTGGATGTCGTAATGCCAAAAGCAAACTCGTGCAGGTTGGTTTTGCCAAGAATAATAGCACCTGCTGCTTTTAGCTTTTTTACCTGCTCTGCATCATGGGCCGGGATGGAGTCTTTCAGACAGATGCAGCCAGCTGTTGTTGGCATGTCTTTGGTATCAAAGTTATCCTTCACCAGAATCGGAATCCCGTGAAGCTGCCCGCGAGGTCCTTGAGCTGCGCGCTCTTCATCGAGTTGTTCCGCTATCTTGAGTGCATCCGGGTTCAAATTCAGGACAGCGTTGATGTTGACGCCCTGATCATCATATTTGGCGATACGGTCCAGATACTGCTGCACCAGCTCTTTGGATGTCAGTTTACCTTGAGTCATGGCAGTTTGCATATCCATAATGGTGGCTTCTTCAAGCACAAACGGTTTTATGTAGTTATAGATGCGGTCTTTTAAAATAGAGACGTCGCTCGCTGTAAGTACAGCATTCGGCAGGAAAAGAGAATCCGTATAACCTTTCATCAGTCCGGCGGCATTCAGAGCGCCGACGGCACTGGCATACTCGGACCGGTCCGGTACATCCTTGAAGGATTGCGGAGCAGCGTCCAGCTGGAGCCACTGATGCAGGGCCAATGCAGCATCTTTGCGTGATATTGTCGCGCCAGAGAGTTGGTCCATGGTGAAAGGTACACCTGCAAGGGCAGCGGTTTCTTCCATGGCCTGAACGAAGGATGCGGCGTTAACCGGTGCTTTCCCTGCAAGGGCAGGGGCGGTGGAGGTTTGGTTTGAAGGAGCAGCTGATGTGGCGGCGAAAGCCGTAGGTAAAGCAGTTCCTCCCCACGCTGCGGTAACCACTGTTCCCGCAAGTAATAAGGCCCCGCCTTTTTTTAATATAGATCCATGATAAGTCATGCATCCACGCTCCCTTCCTGTGTCTAAAATGATGTGTGTGTGAGTTGTAGGATTTTTTGTATATGCTTTTGCACATCTTATATTTATGTGAGGTAATCTTACAATCCTAATATTTATCCAAAAAAACGCATACAAATTGGTTTTGTGTAATCTTATGTCACATTTACTCGTTGAATCTTTAAACTACAAAACGATGGTTATTTGAAAAAATATAAAAATTGTAAAAATACATAACATATACATGACGTATTGTGTCTGAGAAACTTGGAATATGGAGTGGTTGGTAAACTGCATCGCCAAAAGGAGATGTACCTGAAATGGACTTGGAATCTTGGTAAAGATGTATTATCGAAAAACACGCTTCCTGTTGAAATGATATAATAGACAGATGTTAGCCGCAGATGATTAGCGTTTGAAAGAAAGGATGAGATACGAAGTGAAGACATTGGTACTCGCAGAGAAACCATCCGTAGCGCGGGAGATTGCCCGTGTAATGGGTGCGCGTGATAAACATAAAAGTTATATGGAAGGTCCAAAATACATTGTAACGTGGGCGCTGGGACATTTGGTGGGCCTGGCTGAACCGGAGGATTACGACAAGAAGTATGCCACCTGGAATCTCGAAGACCTGCCGATCTTGCCAGAACGGACAAAATTGAAGGTGCTCAAAGAGACAAACCACCAGTATAAAGCGGTGCAGCAGCTCATGAAACGTCAGGATGTGGGCGAGCTTATCATTGCAACCGATGCAGCCCGTGAAGGAGAACTGCTTGCAAGGTGGATTATGCAGATGGCTCAGTGGAAAAAACCGTTCAAACGGCTGTGGATCTCATCCCAGACGGATAAAGCGATCAAGGATGGATTTGCCTCATTGAAACCAGGCAGCCAGTTCGACCGTCTCTATGAATCTGCACGCTGCCGAGCGGAAGCAGACTGGATGATTGGGCTTAATGTAACACGTGCCCTAACGGTGCGGTTCAATGCCCAATTGTCAGCAGGTCGTGTACAGACTCCAACCTTGGGCATGATTATGGATCGGGAAAATGAAATTAACGGATTCCGCTCGCAGGAATATGAGACGTTAACAGGGGATTTTGGCGATTTTCAGGCAGTATGGCGGGCAGCTGGCGGAGACTCAAGAGTGTTTGAAAAACAGGATATGCAGCAGTTGAAACAGCGGGTGGAAGGGCGTAAAGGCACGATTTCACAGGTGAAAAAAAGCGAGAAAGTCGAGCCGCATCCGCTGGCATACGACCTTACGGAACTGCAGCGGGATGCGAACCGTAAACATGGCTTCTCCGCAAAACAGACATCAAACGTGCTGCAGCGTCTGTATGAGCAGCACAAACTTGTCACCTATCCGCGTACAGACAGCCGTTACCTTACTTCCGATATGACGGGAACGTTAAAAGAGCGGCTGGAAAGTGTTGCGGTAGGTCCTTATGCATCACTTGCACGTCCTCTGCTGCGCAAAAATCTGAACATTACCAAGCGGATTGTCGCCGACAGTAAAGTTACGGATCACCATGCCATCATCCCAACCGAACAGACTGTACTGCTTAATCAGCTGAGCCCGGAGGAACGTAAACTGTATGATCTGATTGTTCGCCGTTTTATAAGTCTGTTCTATCCGGCGGCCAAGTATGATTCCGTTGCTGTTGCGGTTCAGGTAGGTAAGGACTCCTTCCACGTGAAGGGCACAACGGTCAAAGACAGCGGCTGGCGCGAAGTATATGGTGGTGATTACACCGATGAAGACGATGATCGCGCAGATGACGCGGGCGACCATGAACGTGCACTGCTGCCGGACCTGCAGCAAGGACAGTCTGTAACTCTGCATCGCTGTCAGATCAAAAGTGGACGGACCATGCCTCCGAAACGTTATACAGAGGCAGCTCTGCTGTCGCAGATGGAAAAGCATGGACTCGGTACACCTGCTACACGTGCGGATATTATTGAGAAACTGGTCAGCTCGGATACGATTGATCGTCAAGGCAGCAGCCTGCATCCGACCGGCAAAGGCAAACAGCTGATTGAGCTTGCTGCACCGCAGCTGCGTACACCGGAACTGACAGCCCGCTGGGAAGCCGAACTGGAGCGCATCGCCCGTGGACAGGGTAAACCAGGCCCGTTCCTGGACGGTATTCGCTCTATGGCGAAGGAGCTTGTATCTACCGTAAAAAGCAGTAAAGCCGAGTATAAGCCGCATAATGTTACAAACAGCCACTGCCCGGACTGCAATGCAAAGCTGCTGGAGAAAAAGGGGAAACGCGGCAAGTTCCTTGTATGTCCTACGGAGGATTGTGGTTATCGCCGTTCCAATGAGAAGCGGTTGTCGAATCGCCGCTGCGCGCAGTGTCACAAAAAGATGGAGATCAAAGAGGGCAAAGCTGGACTGTATGTTCAGTGTCTGCCTTGTGGGATCACAGAGACGCTCAACAAGGACAAGCAGCATGTGAACAAACGCGAGCAGCAAAAGCTGGTCAAGCAGTATGCGAAGCAGGAATCGATCGGCTCCAATCTGGGAGACTTGCTGAAGGCGGCTATGGAGAAACAGGGGAAATCATAATCGCATGAATCCTATGTTATGAAATGAATCTACATGGGCACAATATTCTAAGCTTGTTTCACGAGCCAGATTGGCAAAGAGTTGGGCTTTGGAAAGAGGTTAGTTTAAAATTAAAAAACGTGTATTCTCAAGATGGCTTAACGACAAAGCGGTTACGGTACTCCTTGGGTGTAAAGCCTGTATGCTTCCGAAATACCTTGATGAAATAACTCTGATCGTTAAAGTTTAACAGCGGGTAGATCTCACTCAGGCGGTAGTCTGAGAAAACAAGAAGAGTTCTGGCTTCTTCAATCCGCTGCTTCTGAATAAAAATGCGAAGCGCCTCTCCAGTCTCTTCCTTGAATTTACGGGAAAGATAGGAGGGGCTTATTTGCAAATGATTTGAAAGCACAGACAAGCTCAGGTCATCGTACAAATGATTGAAGATATATTCCTGACATAACAGAATATCTCTGGAGAAATGGGCCCGATGGACTTTGGATACTCGTTCGGTGAAATCACCAAGAATATGCTGCAGCATAGGGTGTATCGAATCTATTCGAGACAGCGTTTCGATCTGTCGGATGTAGGTGTCGCTAAGTGTCAGGGCTGATTCAGAGTATAGTCCGCCTTCAATGGCAGCGCGAGTTCCCATCGTGATCGCTGCGATGATCAGATTCTTTCTGCTCCGCAACGTGTCATGTTTGGACAGAGTGCCGTAAACACCGTTCAGTTCCATATGCTGTTTCAAGTATAACTGCAGCTTGTTTTTGTTTCCCAGACGAACCTGATCAAATACCTTCTTCTCGGAGAGATACGATTTGTGATACAAGCTCCGCTCTCTTTGTTCCAGGAGAGACAGTTCCAGTACACCTTCCGTATGACCGTTTAGGACATGGTCGTTCTCCTCCAGCACCTGATTCCGGTCAAGCATTTCATTATGCAGCAGATAATGAGCCAGGAGGGCTGTACTAAGCAGCTGATTCAGATCAAATGACGCAGAATTTATTGTCTGTGCAGGAATGGGATCCATTGTGAATGGACTGTTCGTTACATATTGCTGTGCGTTGGGCCAAAGAACAAAGCCCTGCCCTTCTTCGGTTAACACTGGCATCAGAATCATATTATCCGCTTGTTTATGGTCCTGTTTGTGATGTGGTATGAGATACTGGACGACTTGGATTTTCTGAAGGACAGGGATGGAGAGCATTTGTTCTATAAGGTCATGGTTAAAAGAAGTATGGCTGCTGCAATCTTTCATAATGTAAAACACCGGGATGGAAGCAGCATCATAGAGCGTCTGCATCATCCATTGAAGCTTGTTTTCCGAAACGATTGACATAGTTATTCCATCCCCCTTATGAGTGATGATTAATTACGATTAATCACAAATGAATACCATAAATATAATTGGAAACGCTCTATATTTCAATTAGGATACGACGAACTGATTTACAAGCAGGGGGCGGACAAATGTATTTGGTCATTGATATTGGTGGAACTTTTGTAAAATATGGAGTGATGAGCGAAAGCGGGGAGCTTTTGTCCAAAGGGAAACGTGGTGTTCAGCGAAACAATCTGCAAGAGCTGCAGGACGTGCTCTATACCATCGTCGACGCACAGGATCTGGAACAAATTCAGGGAATAGCCTTGAGCTGCCCGGGGACGGTTGATGTGGATACAGGCATGGTATATCATGGTGGTTCTTTTCCATTTTTACATGAGATTAATTTAGCCAGACTTCTGGCGGATCGATATGATATGGATGTATCCATTGAGAATGATGGTAAATGTGCGGCGCTGGCTGAACTGTGGCTCGGCAGTGTGAAGCATGCCAAGGATTCGGTGGTTTTGGTGCTGGGCAGCGGCATTGCGGGTGGAATCATCATGGATGGCAAACTGCAGCGCGGAAAAAATTTGTCCGCTGGCGAAGTCAGTTATGTGATGAGCCGAATTGATCCGGTAACCAAAGAAGCTGCTTATTTCGGGCTGGAAAGCTCGGCAGTGGAGATGGTCAGACGAATCGGCGAGATGAAGGGACTGGATAACCCTGCGGATGGAGAAGCTGTTTTTGAATTAATTAATCAGCATGATCCCGACGCGTACAGCGTATTTGACACCTACTGCACACAGATCGCAGTTCAAATTATGAATCTGCAGTACATTTTGGACCCTGAATTGTTTGCGATTGGAGGAGGCATCAGTGCACAGCCTGTTGTGCTGGAACGAATCGAATGGGCGATTGGTGAACTGAGGCGAATTAACCCTCTGCATAAAGCGAACCCGAGGATCACTGCATGTACATTCGGTAATGATGCAAATCTTTACGGAGCGTTATACCACTTCCTTGAACAGTCGAGGTGTTTTGACGCATGTTCAGCACTAAATACAGGTGCATCTTCGTATAAGATGACTCGTTTTCAGGCAACGTAAGGCGGAGGAGGTGAGCCTCAGATGCCGCATAACAAATCGGAAAAACGCCATAATCAGCAGAACAAGGACAGCATTCGAGAAGAGAATATCGCAGTGCGTCCAGAGAAAGCAGCTAAGCGAGTGCCGAGTCTGAACGGTATTCCAAAACAAGAGTCGTAGATTGGAATGATTATGGAACTAAAATCTCAGTAATGGAACGAAGAGCAGTGAGAACGGCAGCTCCTTCGTTCAGTTTAATCTGAGCTTGATTCAGCGTTTGTTTGATATGAACGTATTGCGGTTCTCCATCCGCGTTGATCATCTGCCTGCCTTAGGATTATAATGGAGTCAGGGAAATGTCCCGGGATAGGGGGACCGCTAAACGCATATGCAAACTGGACTTATCGCATGGTTTATTTTTATCAACATTGTTACCTATCTGGTTATGTCAGATGACAAGAGGCGCGCACAGCAGCGGCGTGATCGCACACCTGAACGAACGTTGTTTTTGCTGGCGTTCATTGGAGGTGCGCTGGGTGTCTGGATTGCAATGTACCGGAAAAGGCATAAAACGAAACACCCCAGCTTTACAATTGGCATTCCACTGCTGGTGTTTCTAAATGCAGTGCTGTATGGTTACTTTTTGCAGTAGGTTATAACTATATGACGAAAAAACGATTCTGCTTCGCGGAGAGCCTGTTTTGACTGTTCCATTTCATCTGGTATGTAAATTGTTTCTTAATAAATGGTTCATTGTTATTCACGAAGGGTTAAAGAGGTACATGTTTCAAGGCTCGTTGACGGCTCTAGATGTCAGACCGAGGCTTGCTTCGGATTCTACATATATAAGGAAGGGACGGAGATTTACATGTTATTTTCCAAAATTTTGGTAGCTTATGATGGGTCGAAAGCATCGAATAAAGCACTGGATCGTGCAATTGAGCTGGCCAAAGCATCACCAGGGGCTGTACTGGATGTGATTCATGCCTTTGATTTTCCGCGCGTATTTATTGGGGAAGGTCTGGCACCGCTACCGCCTTCACTCAACAATGATTATTACAATCTTGCGGTGCAGACGACGGATGAAGCCAAAGAACGGATTCAGACTGCCGGTGTTACGGCAAATGTGGATCTGATTCAAGGCGCTGCGGCTGAGGTGCTGCTGGACTATGCCAAAGAGAACGGTTCAGATATTATTGTGATTGGTTCCCGTGGATTGGGTGGAATCCGTGAATTTGTGCTGGGCAGTGTCAGCCACAATGTGGTACAGCATGCTCAGGTTCCTGTGTTGATCGTAAAATAAATGGGGATTACTCCATTCCCGTGACAAACAAGCCGGCTGTCTTCGAGAGATTGAAGAGGAGCCGGCTTTTTTTATTTTGCAGCAGCAGGATAGGATGTTTGAATTGGATTTGGGATTAAATTGAAATTATTATGCCGATTCCCGAACATTAGTTTTGTCAAGATGTTAAATGTTCGTCTTTAAGTTGACATTCGCTGTAGGGGATTGTTAAAATGTTAGATGTGTCGATCAGGTCAAAAAATATGGTCGAGTAGGAACGAAAGCTGTAGGTTCATGGAACATAGTAACGAAATGTGTTGAATAGATATTTGCTCGTATAACGCCGGGAATAGGGCCCGGAAGTATCTACCCGGAAACCGTAAATTTCCGGACTACGAGGAGATACGGCTGAGAGTCGCATGCATGAATGCGGACAGCAAGCCCCTTTTGGCATGCCCAAATGAGGGATACGTATTTCTTGTAGTCCGGTGTCCGGAGAAAATGTGATATTTTCGCGGGTAGCGGACTTTTTCGTTTTTAAAATGCTCAGATGGGAGTGGGATGTATTCATGTCAGTGCAAGTCGCTGTAATTATGGGCAGCAAGTCGGATTGGGAAACGATGAAACATGCGTGCGAGGTGCTGGACGAGCTGGAGATTGGGTATGAAAAAAAGGTCGTCTCTGCACATCGTACTCCGGATTTGATGTTTGAATATGCAGAACAGGCGACGGACCGCGGATTCAAGGTCATTATCGCTGGTGCAGGCGGAGCGGCTCATCTTCCAGGTATGGTGGCATCCAAAACGATGCTTCCAGTCATCGGTGTTCCGGTTCAATCCAAAGCATTGAACGGCCTCGATTCCCTGCTGTCCATTGTGCAGATGCCTGGCGGCATCCCAGTAGCCACAGTTGCCATTGGCAAAGCGGGCGCGACAAATGCAGGTCTGCTCGCGGCACAGATCATTGGCGCATTTGACCCGGAGGTGCAGCGCCGCTCCGAAGCCCGCAGAGAACGGATCAAACAAGAAGTACTGGAAAGCAGTGATGAGCTATGAGTAACAAGGCAACCAGACAGGATAATGGAACAGGGCAGGGACAACCTATCTTATTACCTGGACATACTACAATCGGTATTCTTGGCGGCGGACAGCTCGGACGAATGATGACGCTGGCCGGAACGGCGATGGGGTATCGATTCGTGACTCTTGATCCAACACCGGATTCACCTTGTGGTCAGATTGCGAAGCAGATTGAAGCTGGATACGATGATGTACAGGCAGCAAGAGAACTCGCGCGGCAGTGCGATGTGATCACATATGAATTCGAGAATGTGGATGCAGAAGTGGCGGCTTTACTTGAGCGTGAGTCATCCGTGCCGCAAGGGAGTTCTCTTTTATACACGACCCAGCATCGCTTGCGTGAGAAACGTGCGATTGAAGCAGCGGGTGTAAGGGTTGCTCCATACCGCGAGATTACAAGTCTGGATACGATGAATGCTGCGGTGAGCGAACTCGGTGTTCCATGTGTTCTGAAAACAGTGACAGGTGGATATGACGGCAAAGGGCAGCGTGTGATCCGGGTCGCATCGGAAGCTGAAGAGGCGTATCAAGAGCTTGCATCGACAGGAGCAGAGCTGGTGCTGGAGCAATTTATCAAGTTTGAGTGCGAAATTTCCGTTATTGTTGCTCGCAGCACGAATGGAGAAATCAAAACGTTCCCGCCTGCGGAGAACATTCACGTAAACAACATTTTGCATGCGTCGATCGTACCTGCGCGAGTGGCTGCAGATATCCAGCTTGAAGCACAGAAGCTGGCCGCAGCTGTCGCTGAATCGATGAAGGCCGTGGGGCTGCTGGCGGTAGAGTTATTTGCTGCTGCTGACGGCAGACTTTATGTGAACGAGCTGGCCCCAAGGCCGCATAATTCCGGACACTATACGATGGAGGCCTGCGCTACATCACAGTTTGAGCAGCATATTCGTGCCATCTGCGGATTACCGCTGGGGGATACAACGTTGTTAAGCCCTGTTGTTATGGTCAATGTGCTTGGTGAGCATCTGGAAGGCATCATCGCTAGAACAGGGCAGCCTGATGAAGAAGCGATGGAACTTGGTGTTATCCCTAAGCTTCATATATATGGCAAGAGCGAAGCGAAGACAGGACGGAAGATGGGGCATGTGAACCTGCTCTGTCAGGATGTAGAAGAAGCATTGCAATGGATCGAACAAACTAATCTATGGAGGCATACAAATTCATGATTGAACGTTACAGCAGACCCGAAATGAGAGCCATCTGGACGGAAGAGAACAAATTCCAATCGTGGCTGGAAGTTGAAATTTGTGCATGCGAGGCATGGGCCGAGCTTGGTGTTATTCCGAAGGAAGACGCAGCTTTGCTTCGCCAGAACGCTTCTTTTGACATTGATCGTATCTATGAGATTGAAAAGGAAACACGTCATGACGTTATTGCGTTCACACGTACAGTATCCGAGAGCCTAGGTGCAGAGCGGAAATGGGTACACTACGGTCTGACTTCCACGGACGTGGTGGATACGGCACTGGGTTATGTATTGCGTCAAGCAAACGAGATTCTGGAAAAGGACATCATTAATTTCATCGAAATTTTGCGTGAAAAAGCACTGACGTACCAGCATACGCCTATGATGGGACGTACACATGGTGTGCATGCCGAGCCGACAACATTCGGATTGAAAATGGCGTTGTGGCATGAAGAGATGAAACGTAACCTGGAGCGTTTCCGCCATGCGGCGGATGGCGTACAGTTCGGTAAAATCTCCGGTGCTGTTGGAACATATGCAAACATCGATCCATTTGTAGAAGAGTTTGTCTGCAAAAAGCTGGGCACGAAGCCTGCACCAATCTCCACACAAACACTGCAGCGTGACCGCCACGCCGAGTACATGGCAACACTGGCATTGATCGCAACTTCTCTGGACAAGTTCGCTACAGAAGTACGTGCACTGCAGAAGAGCGAGTTCCGTGAAGTGGAAGAAGCGTTTGCCAAAGGTCAAAAAGGGTCTTCCGCGATGCCGCATAAGCGCAACCCGATTGGCAGTGAAAACATCTCCGGTCTGTCCCGTGTTATCCGTGGACACATGGTATCTGCATACGAGAACGTAACACTGTGGCATGAGCGCGACATCTCGCATTCTTCCGTAGAACGTGTCATTCTGCCAGATGCAACGATGCTGCTGAACTACATGTTGAACCGTTTCGGTAACATCGTGAAAAACCTGACCGTGTTCCCGGAAAACATGAAACGCAACATGGAACGTACCTTCGGCGTACCATTCTCCGGCCGTGTTATGACGAAGTTGATTGACAAAGGCTTCAGCCGTGAGCAGGCGTACGACACCGTTCAACCGCGTGCCATGCAAGCGTGGGAAGAACAGCGTCAATTCCAGGACATCGTGAAGTCCACACCGGAAATTACAGCCGTGCTGAGCGAAGAGGAAATTGCAGATGCATTTAACCCATCCTGGCACCTGAAACACGTGGACACGATTTTCAAAAAACTCGGCTTGAACGATTAATATATATCCCTTATTAGGCTAGAGAAACGAATGATGGCTGGCAGGGAACGCAGAGGACAGAAATAAGCTGAAGAAGTGGAGTGTTCGCCTTTATCCCCGGATTTTCACTTTCGAAAAGTGGATCGGAAAAATCTGGGGATAACAGCGATCGGAAGATTGTTCTGTCATCGGAGTGGAGTCTGCAGCATCAGGATTCGTTCTTAGCCTTACATCTCCTGAAAGAAGGTGACCCCATGGCACTGTCCACGGCGGCAGATCTTGTTAAAGCACCTTTGTTATACAAAGGAAAAGTACGCGAGCTGTACGATCTGGGTGAGCATTTTCTAATTGTGGTAACGGATCGAATCTCGGCGTTTGATTATGTGCTGGACCCGGCGGTTCCGGAGAAAGGCAATGTGCTTAATCAGCTCAGCAGCTTCTGGTTTGAACTGACAGGAAGCATGATGGATAACCATGTGGTGCATACCGATGTGACGCAGCTGGGTGATCTGGTCACAGAACCAGAATTGCTCAAGAATCGCATCATGGTTACACGCAAAGCCGAACGTATCGATATCGAATGTGTAGTGCGAGGATACATTACTGGAGGCGGCTGGAGACAGTACGAGACAACCGGAGAAGTGAACGGCATCAAACTGCCGGAAGGCCTGCGCAAAAACGCCAAGCTCGAAGTACCGATCTTCACACCGGCTGCCAAAAATGACGTCGGTCATGACGAGGACATTTCGATGGAACGAATGAAAGAGCTTGTCGGAGACGCCCTTGCTATCGAGCTTCAAGAGAAAAGCTTACGCCTCTATGAGTTTGCTCGTGATTACTGCGATCAGCGCGGTATCATTCTGGCAGACTGCAAATTCGAGTTTGGCATCGTGGACGGCAAGGTGATCCTGATTGATGAGATTTTCACCCCGGATGCTTCCCGCTTCTGGGCAAAAGAAAACTATGCTCTCGACATCGAAATCGACAGCATGGATAAAGAACCTGTCCGTACCTATCTGGCAGGTACCGACTGGGACAAGAACAGCAAGCCCGACCCGCTTCCGCAGGAAGTTGTTGAAGCGACCACTTCCCGATATGTCGATATTTATAACCGTTTAACGAAATAATAAGTGGAAGACGTTTGAGCGTGTGCTCCGGGAAAGTTTGAGTGAAGGGCGTTTGAGCGCAAGCTCCGGGAAAGTTTGGCTTTCGATCGCTGTTGCCCCCGGAATGTTTGGATTCGTATTCTTTTTTCAAAAGGACACATTCCGGTTGCAAAGGCGAGCACTTCGTTTCTCCAGCTCAAATCTTTCCCTCCGCCAGTGTTCAAACTGGTGGATGAGGCAATTAAGGCGCAGGCTTCACCAAGTATGAAGCCTGAAGAGATGCAACTGAAAGACTGAAAATCAATGTTACTCATATAAATCGAAAACTTGCTACGTTTTCGTGATGACTGGTTTTTACCGTTGCCCACCTTGAAACGCAAAGGGTTTAGGCCTTTAAAAAATATCGCCGCAGGATGGGGCGTAGGGGTGGAATGGTTCACGAAGGAGCGAAGCGTCCGCCTTTGTTCCCGGGTTTTGACCGCAGCACAGGCCAAAACGAATCAGAAAACCGGGGAACAACCAGCGGCCGGAGGAACCATCCACACCGAAGCGATCACCCCAAGGCTACCGCTTTTACTACCCGTCGTGCAGCGTAAAGGGTTTAGGCCTTTAAAAAATATCGCCGCAGGATGGGGCGTAGGGGTGGAATGGTTCACGAAGGAGCGAAGCGTCCGCCTTTGTTCCCGGGTTTTGACCGCAGCGCGGGCCAAAACGAATCAGAAAAACCGGGGAACAACCAGCGGCCGGAGGAACCATCCACACCGAAGCGACCGTCCCAAGGCAACGCATTACTTTTTAACAGCATAAAGCATTTATCCCGTTCATTACTGAGGAGGAACTTCGAATCATGATCAAAGCAACCGTATATGTCACTATTAAACAAAGCGTACTCGACCCGCAAGGCGTAGCTGTACAAGGAGCCCTGCATTCCATGGGATTCAACGAAGTGGAAAGTGTACGGATCGGTAAAGTCATGGAACTGAATCTGGATACAACAGATCGTGTGGAAGCGGAGAAACGATTGAAAGTGATGTGTGAGAAGCTGCTCGCCAACACCGTTGTTGAAGATTACCGCTACGAATTGGAGGGTTAATCTCATGAAATTTGCAGTTCTTGTGTTCCCTGGCTCCAACTGCGACATCGACTGTTACAAAGCGGTAGAAGATGCGATTGGACAAGAGGTTGATTATGTATGGCATACGGCGACGGACTTGTCCGCGTATGATTGTATTCTGGTTCCTGGTGGTTTCTCGTACGGAGACTACCTGCGCTGCGGAGCGATTTCCCGTTTCGCACCCGTAATGAACGAAGTGGCTAAGGCTGCAGAGCAGGGCAAATATGTACTGGGTATCTGCAACGGATTCCAGATCCTGACGGAAGCAGGTCTGCTTCCTGGAGCATTGATCCGCAACACGTCCCTGAAATTCCGCTGTCATGACACCGTGCTGAAAGTGGCTAACGCCGACACACCTTTCACACGTGACTACGCACCAGGCGAAGAGATTGTCATTCCGATTGCTCACGGTGAAGGGAACTATTACTGTGACGAAGAAACACTGGCAAGTTTGCAAGCGAACAATCAGATTGTATTCACATATGGCAGCAACCCGAATGGTTCCCTGGGTGATATCGCAGGGGTTTGCAACGAGGCGGGCAACGTCGTCGGCATGATGCCGCATCCAGAGCGTGCAGTAGATTCACTGTTCGGTTCGGAAGACGGCAAACGGATGTTCACATCAATTTTGAAAGCATGGAGGGATCGGCATGACGCAGCAGCTATCCGCTAAGGAGCCAACAGCAGAACAAGTCGCAGAACACAAACTTTACGCACAGATGGGCGTGTCCGACAGCGAGTATGAGCTGATCTGTGAGTTCATGGGCCGCAAGCCAAACTACACGGAAATTGGTGTATTCAGCGTGATGTGGTCTGAGCACTGCGCATACAAAAACTCCAAACCGCTCCTGCGTCGCTTCCCGACAAGCGGTCCTCGTGTCCTGATGGGACCAGGTGAAGGTGCCGGAATCGTGGATATCGGCGACAACCAGGCCGTTGTTTTCAAAATTGAAAGCCATAACCACCCTTCCGCGGTAGAGCCTTATCAAGGTGCGGCAACAGGCGTGGGCGGCATTATCCGTGATATTTTCTCCATGGGTGCAAGACCGGTAGCGCTGCTGAACTCTCTTCGTTTCGGTAAGCTGGAGAGCGAGCGCGTGAAATATTTGTTCGAGCATGTGGTTGCAGGTATTGCGGGATACGGTAACTGTATCGGGATTCCAACCGTTGCAGGTGAAGTGATGTTTGATGAGAGCTATGAGGGTAACCCGCTCGTTAACGCGATGTGTGTCGGTCTGATCGATCATGATAAAATCCAGCGCGGTGTAGCCAAAGGTGTAGGTAACCCGGTGTATTACGTTGGCCCACCAACAGGTCGTGACGGTATTCACGGTGCAACGTTTGCATCGGTAGAACTGACGGAGGAATCCGAGTCCCAGCGTACGGCGGTTCAGGTCGGTGACCCGTTCATGGAGAAACTTGTGATGGAGTCCTGTCTGGAATTGATTGATACGGGCATCGTGCTTGGTATTCAGGATATGGGTGCAGCGGGTCTGACATGTTCCAGTGCGGAGATGGCAAGTAAAGCAGGTAACGGTCTGGAGCTGTATCTGGATCAGGTGCCGCAGCGTGAAGAAGGCATGACACCGTACGAGATGATGCTTTCCGAGTCTCAGGAGCGGATGCTGTTTGTTGTTGAACCGAAGGATGAGGCGCAGGCGATGGAAATCTTTGAACGGTGGGGCGTCATCTGCGCCAAAGTCGGTAAAGTAACAGATGATGGTCGTCTGAAGCTGATTCACCACGGTGAAGTTGTTGGCGATATGCCAGTAAAAGCGCTCGTTGACGAGTGCCCGGTATATGACAAGCCATCTTCTGTTCCAGCTTATTATGAGCAAAGTGCTTCCATCGACACGCTTCGTTATGACGAGGTGTCGGATCTCGGCGGTGCATTGAAACAAGTGCTGGCTTCCCCAACAGTTGCGAGCAAAAAATGGGTTTACGATCAATACGATTACATGGTGCGTACAAGCACAGCCGTGCGTCCAGGCTCGGATGCAGCGGTGGTAACGATCCGTGGCACGCGCAAAGGTCTTGCGATGACGACGGACTGTAACGGCCGTTACGTGTACCTTGATCCTGAGGTGGGCGGACGGATTGCGGTGAGTGAAGCAGCGCGGAATATCGTATGTTCCGGTGCGGAACCGCTGGCGATTACGGACAACCTGAACTTCGGTAACCCGGAGAAACCGGATATTTTCTGGCAGATGGAAAAGGCAGTCGACGGTATGGCAGAGGCTTGCCGTGTGCTGGATACGCCGGTTATCGGCGGTAACGTGAGTCTGTACAATGAAAACGCCAAAGGCTCCATCTATCCAACGCCAGTGGTCGGTATGGTAGGTCTCGTTCATGATACGGACCATATCACGACACAAGCTTTCAAATCCGAAGGTGATGTCATCCTCCTCCTCGGTGAAACCAAAGCGGAACTCGGCGGCAGCGAGCTGCAGTATGCCGTGCACGGCGTGACTGAAGGCCGTCCGCCTGAACTTGACCTGAACACGGAGAAGGCACTGCTCAGCACCGTGCTGGAAGCCATCCAATCCGGACTTGTTCGCTCCGCGCATGACTTGTCTGAAGGCGGTCTGGCGGTTGCACTGGCAGAGTCCTGCATCAGCGGTAATGTGGGCGCACAGGTGAATGTAGAGACTGCGCTGCGTGCAGATCACGCTTTGTTCAGTGAGAGCCAATCCCGTATTTTGCTGTCGGCTTCGCCGGAGCAAGCAGGCAAACTGGAGGATTTTGTACGTGAACGCGGAGTGCCAACAGCTGTAATCGGACGCGTTGAAGGAAGTAACCTGACCATTGAATTGAACGGAACATCAGCCGTGAACGAACCTGTAGGAGGTTTGGCTAAGGTCTGGGAGGATGCGATTCCATGTCTCATGAACTGATGACGGAACCGTTGTGGACAGGCGATTATTATAACGAAGGGTCCGGCAAGGAAGGACTCGACAAATTAAAGGAAGAATGCGGCGTATTCGGGGTGTATCGGCACCCTGATGCGGCTTCCCTTTCATACTACGGTCTGCATGCGCTGCAGCATCGCGGGGAAGAAAGTGCTGGCATGTGTGTAAGCGACGGCACACAATTTAACTATCATCGCGGTATGGGACTCGTGAAAGAGGTCTTCACCAAAGACCTGATGCAGACACTTACCGGTGATATTTCGATCGGTCATGTACGCTACTCGACAAGTGGAGATAGCAAACTGACGAATGCACAGCCGCTGGTTTTTAAATACCGCGATGGCGACTTGGCCGTTGCCACGAACGGCAACATCGTGAATGCACCAACCATCCGGCGTGAGCTGGAGCAGAGTGGTTCTATTTTTCAGACAACCAGTGATACAGAAGTTATTGCTCACTTGATCGCGCGTTCTTCAAAAGGGCTAGTAGAGGCGGCAAAAGACGCATTCCAGCGTATCGTCGGCGGATATGCCTTCCTGATTATGACGAATGACAAGCTGCTGGTCGCTTCCGACCCGCATGGACTTCGTCCACTGACAATGGGGAAGCTGGGGGATGCTTATCTATTTGCGTCTGAAACCTGTGCACTCGAAACGATCGGTGCAGAGCTGATCCGTGATATTGAGCCGGGGGAACTGCTTGTGCTGGATGCGGATGGGCTCCATGAGGATCGATTCGATAACCAGAAGCACCGTAAGGCACTGTGTGCGATGGAATATATTTATTTTGCGCGTCCGGATAGTGATATGAACGGAGCGAACCAGCATGCCGCTCGCAAACGGATGGGAAGCCAGATGGCGATTGAATCGTTTGTCGATGCGGACTTGGTTACGGGGGTACCAGATTCCAGCATCTCGGCAGCGATTGGATACGCTGAACAAACAGGTATTCCTTATGAGATGGGCATGATCAAAAATAAATACACCGGACGTACGTTCATCCAGCCAAGTCAGGAACTGCGTGAGCAGGGCGTGAAGATGAAGCTCAGCGCCGTGCGCCGCGTCGTTGAAGGAAAGCGTGTGGTCATGATCGATGACTCCATCGTTCGTGGTACGACATCCCGCCGGATCGTGAATATGCTGCGTGATGCAGGAGCGGCAGAAGTCCATGTGCGGATTACTTCGCCGCCATTCAAGAACCCGTGCTTTTACGGTATTGATACGCCGGACAGCCGTGAACTGATCGCATCTGCCTTGTCCGTAGAAGAGATCTGCCGCGAGATTAATGCGGACTCTCTGGCGTTCCTCAGCCCGGAGGGACTGATTGCATCGATTCAGGGAGATAATCAGGACGACTATAAGGGCGGACTATGCCTGGCATGCTTCGATAATGATTATCCGACTCGGCTTGACTTCGACGGTGAAGAGAAGTTCGGTCTGAGCTGTTAGGAGGCAGGGCTTATGGGAAGAAAAAGCTATAACGAGGGCGATGTTTTTCTGATTCCAATGCATGATGGGCGTTTTGCCGTGTGTCAGGTGATATGTGCACTGAGAGACCGCTTCAAAAAGGCATTTTCGTTCGGCGTGATGAGCATTCAGCGTGACGAAACTGTAAGTCTGGAAGACGGCGAATTCCTTGTCTATTCTTATGGTAAACGTAAGAGCAGCGTGATCTTCACGTCACCCAAGCTGCTGAAAGATGGCACATGGAGCATTGTCGGTAACATCCCGCTGACTCCGGCGAAAAAAGAACTGCAAGTATTCCAGTGTGCCGGTGCGGTGTACAACGGTGACGAATACATTCGAATGGTTCCACCAGAAGAGTACAGTCAGTACATTACAATGGGTGTCGCTGGATTTGAATTGGTGCAAATTCATCTGTTAGAGATGAGTAGCAATAAATGAGTTGGGCTTTTCATTTACACAAAAGTTTATATAACTCAATTTATACAAGATACGAAGGGTGTGAGGGTTGTGTCCGAAGCATATAAAAAGGCTGGCGTGGATATCGCGGCAGGGAACGAAGCGGTTGAGCGGATGAAGAAACACGTGAAGCGTACCTTCCGTCCGGAAGTGATGACGGACCTGGGTGGATTCGGCGCTTTGTTCGGATTAAACAAGGACAAATATGATGAGCCGGTACTGGTTTCCGGTACAGATGGCGTGGGAACCAAGCTGAAAATCGCTTTTGCCATGGATCGCCATGACACGATCGGTATCGATGCAGTGGCGATGTGTGTGAATGACATCGTTGTACAAGGAGCAGAGCCGCTTTTCTTCCTGGACTATCTCGCTTGCGATAAGGTCATCCCGGAGAAGATTGAAGCGATCGTTGCGGGTATCGCAGAAGGGTGTCACCAGTCCGGCTGTGCATTAATCGGTGGTGAAACGGCCGAGATGCCGGGCATGTACAGTGAAGGCGAGTATGATATCGCAGGATTCACGGTAGGAATTGTGGACAAAGCAAAAATCATCAACGGTACAACCATCGCACCTGGAGATACCGTCATCGGTCTCGCTTCCAGCGGCGTGCATAGCAACGGTTTCTCTCTGGTTCGCAGATTGCTGCTTGAAGAAGCCGGCCTGGATCTGCACTCCGAAGTGACGGAACTAGGTGGCAAACTGGGTGATTCCTTGCTGGAGCCGACGAAAATTTATGTAAAACCACTGTTGTCCTTGCTGGAAAGTGTCAACGTAAAAGGGATGGCACACATCACGGGCGGTGGATTTATTGAAAATATCCCGCGTATGCTGCCAAGCAGCGTGAATGTAGATATCGATTATGGCTCATGGCCGATCCTGCCAATCTTTAACCTTTTACAGCAAAAAGGCGATGTATCTAACCGTGATATGTTTACGACGTTTAACATGGGGATCGGACTTGTCTTGGTTGTGAACGAAGCGGATGCAGCGAAAGCGCTGGAGCAGTTAAAAGCTTCCGGCGAAGAAGCATACATCATTGGCCGTGTAACTGAAGGAGATGCGCGAGTAACCTTCACGGGAGCGGATGTTTAATGACGAACTACCGTATTGCTGTATTTGCCTCAGGGACAGGAAGCAACTTTCAGTCTCTGGTTGATGCGGCACGGAATGGCGATTTGGGTGCATCGGTGGAATTACTCGTCTGTGATAAACCTGCTGCACGCGTTGTACAGCGAGCACAGGACGCAGGGGTAGAATGCCATCTGTTTACGCCTAAAAATTATGCTTCGCGTGAAGCATACGAAGCAGAGATTATCGAAGTGCTGGAATCCAAACAGATCGATCTGGTTGTGCTGGCAGGTTATATGAGACTGCTGACCTCAGTGATGGTGGATCGTTATGCGGGTCGACTGATTAATATTCACCCATCGCTTCTACCAGCCTTTGCGGGCAAAGATGCGATTGGACAAGCGCTGGAGTATGGTGTGAAAGTGACCGGTGTAACCGTGCATTTTGTTGACGGGGGAATGGATACGGGGCCGATTATTGCCCAGCACCCAGTTCCAGTGCAGCCGGGAGATACAGCGGAAACGATCAGCAAAGCCATTCATGCAGCCGAGCAGCAGCTGTACCCTGAAGTAGTGTCCTGGTTCGCGCGAGGTCTGGTCCAGTTAAACGGGCGCCACGTCACCGTGAACAAACCGGTTTGATATAAGCTGCCTCTTTTTACACATTAACGGAGAGGACAGAAAAAACCTGGAAAAGTGAAGCTAAAAGCTTTCAGTAAGAAAGCTGCTTCGAAAGCATAGGCTGTGCCTTTATCACCGGATTTTTCCCTTGAAAAAAGGGATCAAAAAATTGAGTGATAACCGCTACTCTCAAGGTTGTTCTGTCATCGGAGTGTTCCGTGTAAACACCATGGTTCAACTTATATAACAGAAGTCGAATATTGATACGCATTTTGTGATATTTCTCGGGAAATAAATCGGCTGTGTTTCGTCAGGAAACGCGAAGCTTATGGGATAATAAAGGAGGAGCATATTGTGAGTATCAAAAGAGCGCTGGTCAGCGTATCGGATAAAACAGGTATCGTGGACTTTTGCCGCGAGCTGTCGCAAATGGGTGTAGAGATTATTTCGACAGGAGGTACAAGCAGCCTGCTGTCGAAGGAAGGCGTACCTGTTATCGGAATTTCGGACGTAACCGGATTCCCGGAAATTATGGACGGACGTGTCAAAACACTGCATCCGGCAGTTCACAGCGGTTTGCTCGCTGTTCGTGATAACGAAGAGCATACACGCCAAATGCAGGAGCTTGGTCTCGGTTATATCGATCTGGTTGTCGTAAACCTGTATCCTTTCCAGGAAACCATCGCCAAGCCAGATGTAGCCTATGAAGATGCCATTGAGAACATCGATATCGGTGGCCCAACGATGCTTCGTTCTGCGGCTAAAAACCATGCATTTGTTAGCGTTGTTGTTGATGCGGCCGACTACAGCCAAGTGCTGGAGGAAGTTCGCAGCGGCGGGGATACAACGCTGGAAACACGCAAACGGCTTGCGGCAAAAGTGTTCCGCCATACAGCGGCTTACGATGCGCTCATCTCCGATTACCTGTCCAACGTTAATGGCGATCCACTGCCAGAGCGTCTGACGGTTACTTACGAAAAACTCCAGGATCTGCGTTACGGCGAAAATCCACACCAACAGGCGGCATTCTACCGCAAACCACTGGCTGCGCAGGGGACATTGACGACAGCCGAGCAGCTGCACGGTAAAGAACTGTCTTACAACAACATCAATGATGCCAACGCAGCACTGCAGATTGTCAAAGAATTTGAAGAGCCAGCAGTGGTTGCCGTGAAACATATGAACCCTTGCGGTGTAGGTATTGGCGAAAGCATCTATGAAGCCTACAGCAAAGCATATGCTGCTGACCCAACATCAATTTTCGGCGGAATTGTGGCAGCAAACCGCATTATCGACAGCGATACGGCGAACAAGCTGAGCGAGATTTTCCTGGAAATCGTACTCGCACCTGATTTTACCCAAGAAGCACTGGATATTCTGACGAAAAAGAAAAACATCCGTTTGCTCAAAACAGGTGAGCTGAGCGCAGCTCGCAACCGTGAAAGCCAATTCGTGGTAACGTCGATTGACGGCGGTATGATCGTGCAGCAATCGGACGTACACTCCATTGAAGCGAGCGAGCTTAACGTGGTGACGGATCGTGCACCTTCCGAAGAAGAGATGAAACAGCTGTTGTTCGGTTGGAAAGTGGTTAAACACGTGAAGTCCAACGCGATCGTACTTGCTGCGAACGACATGACAGTAGGTGTAGGTGCAGGGCAGATGAACCGTGTGGGTGCTGCCAAAATTGCAATTGAGCAGGCTGGTGAGCAGGCTAAAGGTGCTGTTCTCGCTTCGGATGCCTTCTTCCCGATGGGCGATACACTGGAACTGGCAGCCAAAGCTGGCATTACAGCAGTTATTCAGCCAGGCGGTTCGATCAAAGACGAAGAGTCTATCAAAGTTGCCAATGAATATGGCATCGCCATGGTATTTACAGGCGTACGTCATTTTAAACACTAGGACAAGTAATAAGCAGATTGAAGAGTTAAAGTCCGAACGGAAGCATTAAAATACTCTTCATCAAAAAGCGGCAAGTGTTATAAAGGGGTGTCACCTGTCATGCTGATGACGTATGGGACACTCCTTTTTTCAGGAAAGAGAGCGCCTGAAGTGTTTGAAGTATAGGAACATCACAATCCAGTAAAGTGTGGAGGGGAACAGACGAATGGATATTTTGGTAGTCGGCGGCGGCGGCCGCGAACATGCAATCATCTGGGCACTCGCGAAGAGTCCAAAGGCAGGTAAAATTCATTGTGCGCCCGGAAATGCGGGAATTGCACAGCTGGCAGCGTGTCACCCGATTGCGGTACATGAATTTGATAAACTTAAAGCTCTGGCAGTTGAACTAAAAGTAGACCTCGTCGTTATTGGACCGGATGATCCGCTCGCTGACGGCATTGTGGACGCATTTGACTCGACAGGCATTCCGGTCTTCGGTCCACGTCGCAATGCAGCGGAAATCGAAGGCAGCAAAACATTTATGAAAGACCTGCTGCACAAATACAATATCCCTACGGCTGCGTATGAGAAGTTTGATAACTACGAGCAGGCTCAGACGTATCTGGACGAGCAGGCAATCCCGGTGGTCATTAAAGCGGATGGGCTCGCCGCAGGCAAAGGGGTTACGGTGGCATATTCCCGTGAGGAGGCTAATCAGGCTCTTCGCAGTATTATGGTCGATAAAGTATTTGGTGAAGCTGGAGCTAAAGTGATCATTGAGGAATTCCTCGCTGGACAGGAAATGTCGATTCTGGCCTTTGTCGATGGCGAGACGGTTCGCCCGATGGCTGCAGCGCAGGATCACAAACCTGTTTTCGACAATGATCAGGGTCCAAATACAGGCGGCATGGGTACATACTCTCCGCTTCCACATATTCCGGCTTCCATCATTGAAGAAGCGGTGGAAACCATCATCAAACCAACAGCGAAAGCAATGGTATCGGAGGGACGTCCATTCCGTGGGGTATTGTTCGCTGGTTTGATGATCTCCCCGGATGGCAAGCCCAAAACGATTGAGTTCAACGCACGTTTTGGAGATCCGGAGACCCAAGTCGTGCTGCCGCGTCTGAAAACGGATCTGCTCGACATTTTCTGGGCAGCCGTGCACGGGAAATTGGCTGATATAGAGATTGAATGGAGCGATGAGGCGGCTGTATGCGTTGTACTTGCTTCAGGCGGATATCCCGGGCCTTATGCCAAAGGTGTTGTGATCGAAGGGCTGGATCAAATCGAAGATGCTGTTGTGTTCCACGCAGGAACTGCCCGCAATGAAGCTGGAGACTGGGTGACGAACGGCGGACGTATTCTCGGAGTTGTTGGCCTCGGGGCTGACATTGCAGAAGCAAGAACCAAAGCATATGCTCAGGCTGAGCTTATCCAATTCGAGGGTAAACATCAGCGCACCGACATTGCGGCCAAAGCTTTAGTGTAAAGTAAAGTTGTAATGCGATGGCATCATATTCAAACATAAAGTATGTTGAGTCAGGTCAAGCACAGCTAGAGCACAGCTAGAGCAAGCTCAGTTAGCTGGTGGTCGGAAACGACAGTTTGGACCACGGTTGGTTTAACGGGATACAGCCCGCAGGATCGGATACCGTTTAGGTATTTGCATCCTGCGGGCTTTTTGCTGCGTATTACATATATCATGTGCGAAAACGACAGTTAAAAACCCTTCAGGGACCTGTCTGAACGGGTATCTAGAGCTGTTTGGTGCCTAGATGAAACGGGTAGTATTTCAGTAAACTGCACTATTCTATAACAAATGGACTGAAGCAAGTAGAAAGAACCGTTTACACCAAAACGGGAAAAATAGAAAAGCTGAGGGTCACCGATGATAAGAGGTGTGTCTCCTACGGGCAGGATCATGCTGGTTAAAATGACAGCAGATAACATACATATAGACTATTCCGTGAACAATAGACTGTAAGCTTGTGCCAAACCATAACGTGCAGCTGGATGGTTTGGATCAAAACATGATATACTTTTCGGAAACAGGAATCGATACGTTGGGAGGTGGATATCTATTGGGTAGGCGATATTGTAAATTGTCCAAATGGAGAATCTAGGTGGAGTTGATCAAGGAACAATGGACAGCATGAGGGGCAACCCGTTTTGATTGAAGTCGTTTCTACACGTCACGGGCGTTATTGACTTCATCTTGGATTCCTGTTTTAGATTTACAAGGTCATTATGCGACTTATACAGAAGTGATCATGAAATGATTTTTATATAAGATTGATACGTTAAATTGATATATTAAATTTGCTCTTGTTTGAGAAAAAACAATCAGCGTATGAAAGGTTAACGGCATAAATGTTACCGCATCACGCTGCAACTATCTTTGGAGGTGAATCCCTGAGAATCGGGGAAGTCTTTGGACATAATTACCATATTAAATATCGCATTACTTATCATCTTGATTGTACTGACCGCATTTTTCGTTGCGTCGGAGTTTGCTGTTGTGAAGATTCGTACATCAAGAGTGGATCAACTGGTTGCCGAAGGCAATAAAAAGGCAGTGCTTGCTAAGAAAGTCGTCTCGGATCTGGATTATTATCTGTCCGCCTGTCAGCTGGGGATTACGGTTACGGCTCTGGGCCTCGGGGCATTGGGTAAACCAACGGTGGAGAGATTGCTGTATCCGGTGTTCAGTTATCTGGACGTGCCTGCCTCTGCCTCGGCAGTTGCTTCTTATGCGATAGCTTTTATTCTCGTTACGTTTTTGCATGTCGTTGTTGGTGAGATGGCACCCAAAACGCTGGCGATTCAATTTTCCGAAAAATTGACCTTGTTACTCTCGCCGCCGCTTTACTGGTTTGGTAAAGTCATGTATCCGTTTATCTGGGCGCTCAATGGCGCATCGCGTGTAATCCTGCGTGGATTCGGTGTGAAGCCTGCCGGACATGATCAAGCCTATTCCGAGGACGAGATCAAGATCATTATGAACCAGAGCTATGAAGGTGATGAGAGCAACAAGACCAAGCTTTCGTATCTGGAAAATGTTTTCGTATTCGACGAACGTGATGCCAAAGACATTATGGTTCCGCGTACAGAACTGGTTACCCTGAATCAGGATATGACGTATGACGATATTATTCCTATATTGGATGAACATAACTATTCCCGATATCCCGTCATTGAGGATGGAGATAAAGACCGCATCATCGGCGTGGTGAACGTCAAGAAGATTTTGCCGGACATGGTAGCAACCCGGGCCCATCAATTGAGTGAATTCGTGCGCGAAATTCCATTTGTGTCGGAAGTAACTCCCATTCAGGATGCGATGATCAAGATGCAGCAGGAACGGGTTCATATGGCTGTCGTCGTGGATGAGTATGGCGGCACTTCGGGAATCATTACGATGGAGGACATTCTCGAGGAATTAGTTGGCGAGATTCGGGATGAGTTCGATGCAGATGAAGTGGCGGACATTCAGGAAACCGGAGAAAACCAGTATCTGATCAACGGCCGGGTGCTTCTGGATGAACTGGAGCGTCAGTTCGGAATTGTATTCGAGGGCAATGAAGAGATGGATACCGTTGCCGGATGGATTCAGTACCAGAAGGGTGTCGGCGTGGAAAAAGGAGATACGGTTGAGCACGGTGACTACGTTTGGACCGTTGTCGATGCCGAGAACTATCACATCAAGCAGGTGCTGCTTGAGCGTGTCAGCGGCGCTGAGGCGGAAGAACCTGCAAGCGATCTGGCTTAATTGTTGATTTAAAGTGAAGGGCCATTTGAGATGTTTGTTTCTCTGGAACGCTGCTCTGATGTATATTTCAAAACTTAATGGAGGTGAATCCCTCATCTTGAGGGAAATCATTGGACGGAATAATAGCCTTGAATTTATTTTTAGTAGCTGTATTTATCGGTTTGACCGCGTTTTTCGTAGGAGCCGAATTCGCTATTTTGAAGGTGCGGATGTCCCGTATTGATCAATTGATCTCGGAAGGCAATAAAAAAGCAGTGGTCGCCAAAAAAGTGGCGCAACATCTGGATTATTATCTGTCTGCATGTCAACTTGGAATTACCATTACGGCGCTCGTACTGGGAGCATTGGGTGAGCCGACCGTTGAGAAGATGCTTCATCCGTTATTCGAGAGTCTGGAAGTGCCTGCTGCGCTGTCTACTGTCCTTTCTTACGGTATTGCGCTGGCAGTAATCACGTTCCTGCATGTCGTCATTGGGGAGCTGGCACCCAAAACACTTGCAATCCAATTTGCTGAAAAGATGACGCTGCTGCTTGCACCGCCGCTCTACTGGTTCGGTAAAATCATGAATCCGTTCATTTATGCGCTGAATGGTGCAGCACGTTTATTACTTGGCATTTTTCGCATCAAACCTGCCGGGCATGATACGGTGCATTCCGAAGAAGAATTAAAGCTGATTATGGCACAAAGTTTTGAGAGCGGCGAGATTAACCAGACGGAGCTGGACTATCTCAAAAACATTTTTGCCTTTGACGAGCGTTTGCTCCAGGAGATCATGATTCCTCGAAATAAAATTGTTACGCTGAATAAAGAAATGCCTTTGGATCAGATTATTGAGGTGTTGAACCAGCATGAGTATACGAGATATCCTGTCATTGCAAGTGGGGATGCAGACCATTTTGTCGGGTTTATCAATACCAAGCAAACGTTAACGAGTGTGGCGGCGGGCAGAACGTTCAGCATGAATACGTTCATTCATCCGATGCCCAGCTTCTCGGAGCGTTCTCCGATCAAGGATGTGCTCATTCAGATGCAGCAGAGCCGTGTGCATATCGCTTCAGTCAAAAACGAAGCTGGCGCAACAATCGGCATGGTGACGATGGAGGACATCCTCGAGGAGATTGTCGGGGATATCAAGGATGAATACGAGCATAAGGATCTGGTAAATCCACCGAAGAAATTAAAATTGGTGTAACAATCGGAGCCAAAGCTTGCCTTACCTAGGTAAGAGAGACGCAAGAGCTGCTGTGACATCGTTATAGTCTTGGAAATGGCCGCAGCTCGATGTGTCCAGCCCGAACTATATTATTTGTTAGAAGACAGGTTTCCGTGTTCGATGCGGAAACCTGTTTATTATCTTGATTAAGGCGTGTCTGAAAAGGCTGAAGGAAGCCAATTTTGCCGATTATCCCCGAGAATATCAAGATAAATCAAGACCCATCGCTATAATATCTTAATTTTAAAATAAATGCTTGCATAATGCTGAAGAATGGATTAGTATGTATTTAAAGAATCTTAATTTAAAGATAAATACAAACGATTCTTTCATCAATGTGTATGTGTAAACATCTCTAGTTCAACTTATATAAAAGTAAATAAAAGAAGCCTACAACAACCAAGCTATAATTGATAAACCAAATCCAAGGGAGTGGAGATTATGTTCAGAACGTCAGGCATTCATCATATTACGGCATTTGTAGACGACGCACAGAAAAATGTAGATTTTTATGCAGGTGTACTGGGACTCAGATTGGTGAAAAAAACGATCAACTTTGATGCACCGGATGTGTATCATTTGTATTACGGCAATGAGCAGGGAGCTCCGGGTACGATCATTACCTTTTTCCCGCAGCAGCATGCCAGAAGAGGTGTGATCGGTTCGGGTCAGACGGGAGTTACTGTGTATGCCGTACCGATGGGCAGTCTGTCCTTCTGGAAAGAACGTCTTGCTTCCTTCGATATTCCATATGAAAATAAAACCAGATTCGGTGAACAATATATTCGGTTCTTCGATAAAGGAGGACTGCTCCTTGAACTCGTTGAGCGCGAGGGTGGTCAGCCAAGCCAGTGGGCATTTAACGGGGTAACACCGGAGCATGCAGTCAAAGGATTTGGGGGTGCGGTGTTATACAGCCACGTCCCTGAGAAAACGATGGACGTACTTGTCAGCAAGCTTGGTCTGGAGCAGGTTGGTGAAGAAAATGGCCTGATCCGTCTGCGTGCAGCGGGTGATCTGGGGCAGATCATCGATATTCAATCGACAGGCATCCAGCGGGGGATCGGCGGTGCAGGAACGGTGCATCATATCGCATGGCGTGCCAAAGATTATACGGAGCATGAGCAGATTCAACAGGATCTGGATCAAACCGGGTATCACCCAACACCGGTGATCGACCGTCAGTACTTTAATGCGGTATATTTCCGGGAGCCAGGCGGCATTCTGTTCGAGATCGCGACAGACCCTCCGGGATTTGCAAGGGATGAGCCGCAAGAGACGATGGGAGAGAAATTGATGCTGCCCGAATGGTATGAACCACAGCGTGCGCAGATCGAACAACTGCTGCCGCCAATTCAAGTGCGTGAATGGAAAGGGGAGACGAAATAATGAGTACGTCCACAATGAAACATATCTATAAAGCAGGTACACAGCCAGATGCACCGACTATGCTGCTGCTGCACGGTACCGGAGGGACGGAAAACGACCTGGTTGGACTGGCAGAGATGATTGCTCCAGGAGCAGCGATCCTTGGAGTACGGGGGAACGTCTCCGAGAATGGTATGCCGCGTTTCTTCCGTCGTCTTGCAGAAGGGGTATTTGACGAGGAGGATCTGATTGCTCGGACGGCAGAGCTGGGTTCTTTTATCGATGCTGCCGCGGAGGAGTATGGATTTAACCGTACGAACGTGTATGCACTGGGATACTCCAATGGGGCCAACATTGCAGCAAGTCTGGTGTTCCATCAGGCGGATGTATTCAAGGGAGCAATCCTGCATCATCCAATGGTACCGCTGCGCGGACTGACGCTGCCTGATCTGAAGGGAATGCCGGTATTTATCGGTGCAGGGGAGAATGATCCAATCGTGCCGAAACGTGAAACGGAGGAATTGGCTTCGCTGCTGAGCGGGGCAGGTGCTGATGTGCATATGCATTGGGAACGTCAGGGACATCAGCTGACACGGTCTGAGGCAGAAGCTGCGGCGGCATGGTATAAGTCACAGATGTAGTATAGGTACGACACTTGTATGTACTTCCCATAAATTAAACTGTGCTGTGGATGTGACATGCGAGATGTTCGTGAAGTGCTGCGTTATCGTTGACGCTTCGATTCACACGACCTTGTCTATAAGATTGAGGACACATCGATATATAAGAATTTCAAAAGCAGCCTGATCGGTAAGATCGGGCTGTTTTTCGTTTTTATAATATATGCCGCTTCGGGCACTTGTGGCCTTTAGCGGCGGTGCGATGACCGAAGGAAGCGATGAATCAGCTGTTGGAGCAGCTGAACAGCAAGGATCATGGCATACGAGGATAAGAAGCCGTCTCCCTAATTCGAAAGGATGTTTGCTGCTGGTTGAATGGAGTGATCCGCGAGAAATTGGCGAGAACTCAGAACGTTTAATATGGTCCGTCCAGCCTCTGCAGAGCTGGGAGAGATACCCGATCCGATGCCGGATCGGGTGTTCTTTTTTTCGAAGGAACAAGGTATAATTGTCTATTGATAATCATTTTCATTTAGGGAATGGTGAAGTTAGCTTCAGGATGTGTGATCTGTTAAGAGGGATGGTGAAGGAATGAGTCGTAATGATGACTTACATACGTTAGGTTCAAGTTCATATATTCAGACCCGGGATGGCCGCAAGCTGCATTATATGAGTAGAGGGACAGGGGGAGTGACCGTCGTTTTTGAGTCGGGTATGGGAGTGTCCAGGTCATCATGGGGTCTGATTGTACCGGCTGCTGCGGAGTATGCACGCACCGTTGTATACGACAGAGCGGGATCGGGACGAAGTGATGTTGATCCTGCTCCCCGTACTTTGGCCAGGATTGCGGAAGACCTGAATGACCTGCTGACGGCGCTGGGACCGGGTCCGTTTATTCTGGTGGGGCACAGCTGGGGAGGCCCTATTGTTCGCGCAGCGGCGGCTGCCGACCTGTCTCGCCTGAAGGGCATCCTTCTTGTAGATCCATCAGATGAACACTGTGAATTGTATTTTTCGAAGACAGCCAAAGTAGGATTTGCGATGAACGGTACACTTATACCCATTCTGGCTCGTCTGGGATTGTACCGGTTCCTAGGCATTAAGGAATTCCGGTCCCAGCCGGCTGATGTTGCGGCAGATCACCTCCGGGAGGATTATACGGTACAAGCCGCTCAGACGGTGGCTGCCGAGGGGAAGCATTTCCTGCAGGATATGAAGCTGCTGCGGGAACAGCCTCCGCAGCTGGGAGATCTGGAAGTCAGCATCATTTCGGGTACCTTGCCGGGCAGGGGAGAGCGCAAAATCAGACCAGCAATCGTTCAAGCTCATCGACAGACCGTGAGCAGGCTGTCCAATGCAAGATGGGTGGAAGCCGCACGGTCGGGTCATTTGGTGATGTTTACAGATCCTGAGATCATTATTAATGAGATTCTGCGAATGATAAGAGGTACGGAGTAACGAAATTAGAGAGAAGAGTAGTGATGGAGACACGGTTGGCGCAGGGACAGAGTAAAAGTGATACAATAAAAAGAAAAAGCAGTGTATAACATTGCTAGACCATATAAGCGGAGTGTGGAGACAGATGAAACCAGTCGATCAAGAGACAACAGGAGCCGGAAACGGAAACGAAGGTTCCAGACATGCCAGTGTTGGCATGGAAGATATTGTGCGCGCACATCATGTGCTGCGTGAAGTGATTGTAAGAACACCGCTGCAGCGTGACGCTGTACTGTCGGCTAAATATAACTGTAACGTGTATCTGAAGCGGGAAGACCTGCAGGTGGTGCGTTCATTCAAAATTCGTGGAGCCTACAACATGATACGTAATCTGACTCCTGCCGAAATGGAGAAGGGCATTGTCTGCGCAAGCGCGGGCAACCATGCACAGGGGGTTGCATTCAGCTGTAATGCGCTGGGCATTCACGGTAAAATTTTCATGCCAAGCACAACACCGAACCAGAAGGTGAAGCAGGTACGTCGTTTTGGTGGCGATAATGTGGAGGTTGTTTTGATCGGTGACACCTATGATGATGCATATGCTGAAGCGATGCGTGCATGCGACGAGAAAGGCATGACCTTTATCCATCCGTTTGATCAGCCGAAGATTATTGCAGGAAACGGAACGGTTGCGATGGAGATTATGGAAAGTCTTGATGAGAATGCAGACTATATGTTTGTGACCATCGGCGGCGGCGGCTTGGCAGCCGGGGTAGGAACGTACATGAAAACGGTCAGCCCAGAGACACGTATTATCGGTGTGGAGCCGCTTGGGGCAGCATCTATGAGTGAGGCAGTGTTCCGCAAACAGGTGGTTACGCTGGACGATATCGATAAATTTGTGGATGGTGCAGCGGTAAAACGGGTTGGTGATCTGACCTATGACATCTGCAGCAGCATTCTGGACGATATCGTGAAGGTTCCTGAAGGCAAAGCCTGCACAACGATTCTGGAGTTATATAACGAAAATGCCATCGTTGTCGAGCCTGCAGGTTCGCTGGCTGTAGCTGCACTGGAGCAGTACCGGGAACAGATCGCAGGCAAGACAGTGGTCTGTGTGATCAGCGGCGGTAACAATGATATTGACCGGATGCAGGAGATTAAGGAGCGTTCCTTGATCTACGAGGGATTGAAATATTATTTCATGGTGAATTTCCCGCAGCGTGCAGGAGCTTTGCGTGAGTTCCTGGAGGAAGTGCTTGGTCCTAACGATGATATCGCCAGATTTGAATATACGAAGAAACATGATAAGGAAAACGGCCCTGCCCTGGTTGGCATCGAGTTGATGTACAAAGAAGACTACCAGCCGCTCATCGAACGGATGAACCGCAAAGGTATCACATATACGGAACTGAACAAAAACTTGAATCTGTTCAATATGTTAATCTGACGCATCGTACACAATAAAAGGCAAAAGAAGAGCAGAAAAAAAGAAAGAGAAGTAGGGAAGGGGAGTGCGTTTCATAGTGAGAGCAAATACTCTGTCAAATCATCAGAAAGCAGCACCACAGATCAGACCTGCGTCGAAGCAGGATGTGGATCAAATTGTTCCGCTGCTCGTGCAGGCCATTGGTGATATTGCATATGCGCTGGCGGGTGAAGCGGATCATGAGCGGGCAATGGATATTTTGCGGGACTACGTGACACAGGAAAATAATCGGATCAGTTATCAGAACATCACGGTGATGGAGCAGGATGGACAGGTTGCCGGGATGCTGGTGGCGTACGCGGGTGATGATGCAGATCGTCTGGATCAACCCATATTAGATCGGCCCGGACGGAATCAGGATGAGAAATATGCTTTGGTAAAAGAAACCCGTCCCGGGGAGTATTATCTGGATACTCTTTCGGTAAGCGAGAGTTTTCAGGGGCAGGGCATCGGCCGTGCACTGATGGCTGCTTTCGAGCAGCAGGGTAAAGAACTAGGTCACACACGTGCTGCGCTGATCGTGGAACAGGACAACGGTCGTGCGATGCAGCTGTATGAACGCCAGGGCTACGTTCAAGATGACGTCATTCTCATTGGAGGACACGAGTACGATCATATGGTCAAAACAATTTCAGACCTGTAGGTACTAATAGACGGAGGGCTGCTGTCTGGGGAACGGCTCTCAGGAGTTTACCAAATACGGTTGTACGCAAAAAAGACGAGAGCAGCTTCGCTAGTGGACGCTGCTTCGTCTTTTTTGTTTTGTGCAGCTGCGGGGAGCTGCACGAGTTCATGAAATGAGCTTTAAAATCATTCTCTACTCATAATTGGAATACTCATTAACAGGTACGTTCTCTTCCAGCCATTTTTCGACGGCTTCTGTCTTCTCAAACTTGGATTCGGACACAACATCCATGAACGCATCCAGTTTTTTCAGAAAAGCACTGTCCTTGGAAGAGCTGCGCTGTAAGACAGCTTTGTAACCTTTTTGGGCATTGGCATCCATGATATTGGTGTCGTAATCGAACAGAGGTGTATTATCCAGCCCGTAAAAAGTGTACAAGGTATATTCATTCAGCAGCATCTGTATCTTCTGTTTCCGGTTGGAGTTGGGATAATCATTCAGGAATTGTTCCTGGTTCAGGGCACGATTCAGCATGTCCTGATACCCAATCATCAACCCTCCATCTTCAGTAGAAATATGGTTTGTTTCCACGGCCATGATTCGAATGTACTGTTTGATATCCTTATTTACGTAAGAGGTATATTTTTCAAACGCAGCATAATTCATGATCGGATAGAGAGAACCCTCGATTGGAATCAGGCGATAGCCGCTGTCTCTGGCCTGCTGCAGCAGTGAGCGAAGAGCGCTGTCTTTGGTGCGGGACATCATTTGGGTGAAGCTGTCATTCCACTTGTAGATTTTCAACATCTGATCCTGAACATTCGGTACAAGCATACGGTCCTCTATAGCAGTAAGCGCTTTGTAGCGGGCATTTTCCAGCTGCATTACCATTAGTGTGGCATGATATGGGGTGACCTGTTTGATCTTGGACTCCAGATAACGATCTGCTTCGGGCAGGCCATTCTTTTTGTAAAGCTTAGTCTGAAACGACTTGTATATTGCTGTTGAACTAGCTGAGGTAACTTTGATATCTGCAGCAGGCGCGGCGGAAGCAATGCCGGCAGCGGGTACAGCAGCCGTTTGAAGAAGCATAGCGATAGCCGTCGCTGTAAGCAGCGTGCGTACCGTTTTATTTTTGAAAGATGGCAAAGATAATGTCATAGTTATGAACCTCCTGAATGTATGAAATTGGCATATAGGAACGCTAAAACAAAAGTATATCAGGTTTGGTTATACATTAACCACAGATTAAAGCAAATGGTACAAGAAGTGGTTGCGGAATAGTGACAAATTTTTCTGTTATTTTTAACCTTTGCAGGGTAGATGCAGGGTGAATTTTTCTGCGAAAATATTTTTGGGATAACCGGAAACTTTTTAATGAATCCGAACGTCTTAGATGTGCATAGGAAAATACAGGAATTAACGACCAGCGCAGCTAATCTATAGGGATGAACTAAATATGGGGAGATTGGGGATAGGGTTATGAGGAAAGCGGGAGGCAATCAAGTGAAAAAGGTGATGTCAGCACTGGCCGTATCGGCCATGCTTATGTCTGCGCTGCCACTATCTGTGATGGATGCAGCAGCAAGAATCAGCATTTATATTAACGATACCGAGCTGCCATCGATGCAGGCTCCAGTAATGAAGGCTGGACGTGTGCTCGTTCCGCTGCGGTCCATTTTTGAAGGACTTGATGCGGATGTGCAGTACAGTAACAAAACCAAAAAGATTACGGCAACCCGTGGTGACCAAGAGGTTTCGTTAACCCTAGGTTCCAAAGCTGCGTATATCAACGGACAGCTGACCAAACTCGATGTGCCTGCGAGTACAATCAAGGGCAATACCATGGTGCCGATTCGTTTTGTGAGTGAAGCTTTTGGGGAAAAAGTGTTCTGGAACTCACGTAATCAGCGTGTGGATATCAAAACAACAACTGCATCTGAACCGCCGATTGACGACACACAGTATTCCGCATGGAATATCTATGGATCAGTATCCGGCAGCAATGGAGATGGCCGTGATCTGACGGTAAGCTTCACACGTGCAATGTCGGAGAAGACGGTATCTGCTTACCGCGTGATGCTGGTGAAAACGCGCAATGTGAACACCTTTAACGAAACGGCAGCGGCAGCTGTACCTTCGGGGAACTATACCTCCATTACACCTAATGGCAGCAATCCGAAGCTTACCCTCAACGCCCAGACACGTGATGTTAATGGCGATCTGTTAAACAGCAATGAAACCTACCGTTTATATGTATTAACTGTAGGCAACAGCAGCAATAACTACAAAAATACGTTAGGCTGGTCTTCTCAGAGCTTGAAGTTGAATAATGTTCGTTCTTCCGTACAGGCTGTAACGAACCTGCGCGCCGCAGATGTCAGCGATTATGGTGATGGTAGAGATATGGAGATCAACTTCACGCAGCCGAGCACAACTTCGAATATTACGTACTACCGCGCTTTTGTTGTGAAAGCGAAGGATGCATCATCGTTTAACCTGGATACTGCGAACAAAGTATCTAACGCCAACTCCACGATCATTTATAAAGGCAGCTCCAATACAGTTAAAAGTCAGCTTACCTCTTCATCGCGGGATACTTCAGGCGAACTGATCAAAAGTGGAACGTCTTATGTTGTTTACATCATGTCTGTAAGCACGAATACATCAACAGACAGCAAACTGTCCTCGGCTTCATCTTCCCTGACGCTGTCTGTAAACACAGCATCAGCTCCAGTCATTACACAAGTGAGAGATATTTCGGATTATGGAGATGGACGCGACATTCAGGTAAGCTTTAACCGTTCATCGGATGAGTCGAAGGTGGCGAACTATCGTGTGTTTGTTGTACGCAATACGGTGGCAAGCAGCTTTAATCTGACTACAGCAAGCAATCTGTCGTCCAGCTTGTATTACACGGTGAATAAAACCGGTAATAACATTACGGTTAACCTGCCTTCGAATATGAGAGACACCAGCGGTTACAACGTAACGAATTTGCAGGATTATCGGATTTTTGTCATGGCAGCAGGTACGCAGCAGAACAACTACACCAATGCGCTGTCAGCTTCTTCGAGTGTGTTGAGACTGACTTCTAACAGCACTGCAGGTGTGGCGAGCAATCTGTCTGTTACCGATATCGCGGACAATGGGAACGGATCTGACCTGCGTGTCTCGTTTACCAAAGCGTCAGATGAATCCAGTATTTCTCACTATCGCGTGTTTGTAGTGCCCGCAAGCTATGCAGGAAGCTTCAATCTGAATTCTGCCAACTCGTCAAGCTATTACACGCAGGTAAATAAAACGGGAAGCAATCTTACAGTAAACCTGCAGTCTAATACACGGGACACATTCGGGAACCTGATCTCCAATGGCCTTCCTTACCGTGTGTTTGTCCTGTCGGTAAACAATAACGGAAATTGGAGCCAGAATGCCCTATCTTCATCCTCGGCCCAAATCACGTTAACACAAAATGCAGCTTTAAGTGCACCGACTAATGTAACTGCAGCTGATGTGGCGGATAACGGTAATGCGAATGATATCCAAGTGACATTTAACCGATCAGCGAATGAAGCGAACGTGAGTCAGTACCGTGTATTTGTTGTAAAAGCGAACAGTTCATTGAGTTTATCTACCGCAAGTTCTTTAGACAGCAGATTTTATACTGCTGTAAATAAATCGAATAGCACCTCGTTCAGGCTGCCTGTTGGAACCTTAACAACAGATGGCAGCACGATCGTTAACGGCGGGGAATATCGAGTTTATGTAATGGCTGTGAATAACAACAGTTCTCTGTCAAATGCTTTATCGTCACCATCAGGTGTTGTTAAGCTAAATTTGACTTCTGCTGTTCAGGAAGCAAGTAATGTCGCAGTAACATTTGCTGAAGCAGCACAAGCAACCGGAGAGGCAACCGACATTTCAATCAATTTCACGAAACCTCAAAATGATGCAGGGATCGCCAGCTATGCCTTAATGATCGTGCCTTCAAGTCAGTCGGAAGTTTTTAACTTGGCTGCAGCCAAATCCGTTCTCTCTTCTACTAATAGTTATCTGACTGTACCTAAAAACGGGTCTAGTGCGAATGTTCAACCATTTGCATTCACAAAGGATGTTAGCGGGAATAAGATTGATTCTAGTAAATCGTACCAAGTTTTTGTCTTATCTTTGTCAGAAAACAATTCAAGAGAATCCAGTCTGTCTCGTGGCTCTAATGTATTCAAAATCAATGCGAAGCAGCAGGCACAGCCGATCGATGTAAAAGCAGCTGTAGTAACTGCAAGTAGTGAAGGGCAAATCATAAAGGTTAATCTTCAGTCAGACAATGAGCAGGGTATTTCACAATACAGAGCTTTCATTGTGAAGGACGGTTCCCGTTTTGGACTGGATGAGGCTAACAGTATCAGTGCCGATAGATATCAGGAATTAACGAAAGGTGATACGTTATTAACTCTTTCCAAAGATACAAGTGGACAGACAATAACTTCTGGAACGTATCAAATTTATGTTCTCTCTGTTGCACAGCAGCAATCCGTTCGTAACGCCTTATCCAATGCTTCTAAAGTCACAGTGGAGGTGCCTGCTCAATCATCAGCGAACCCACCGGCGGCGAATGTGCCATCTTCTGACACACCTGCTTCATAAGCAAAGTGCTGTCCGAATAGTTGTTTGTCAGGTTCCGAAGTTCTAAGTCAGATTCCGAGTTTCTAAAAAAGTATAATGATTCATCAACTACCTTTCCTGCGGGGAAGGTAGTTTTTGTTTTAACCATAACCATCACTCCCATGATCTAACGTGACCAATGTCCTTATTTTTCCAGTAATTAAGCTTCTAAAAGGGTTCCTTAGGTCATTGCTGGGGATGTAACAAACGATGGATAATAGAAGTCATAGAGGAGACAGTTCATGAGCCGAAAGGGAGGATGGAATGTTAGCGTTTCGTTTGGCGGGGGAACCGGATTCGCGATTGCCTTTGTATCTGTACGGTGTGGGTACGCAGGAAGAGAAAGGACTGCATAGACCCCAGGGTTTTCCGGTGCATCAGTTATTTTTGGCACGGGGCGGTGGGGGACATTTCAACATTTCGGGAAAAGGGACTGTAGTCATCCAGGCTGGGCAGCTGTTTGTACTTGAATCAGAAACAGCTCATGAATACATTCCTCACCCCAAAAATGGCGGAGAGTTGGGGTACATCGGCATCGGCGGTGATGCGGCAGCGTTGGTGCTTCAAACGGCCGGTTTAATTCAGAGAACGCCTTCCACAATAACCCAGTTCGATCTGATATGGTCACGAATGATGGAACTCTGGGAAGCACTGGATCAGGGTAGGGTATCCATGTGGAATACATCTGCTTTGGTATACAGGCTGGTTCTTGATATAACCCAAGCCATTACATCGACATCGACAGTATGTTCCTCTCCTTTAAGGGAGAAAAGGTCCGGACAGTCCTCATTAGAACCTGGGGGTGCTGTTCAGGAGTACAGGACGGGCGATTCACGCGTACATGTTAATTCGGATGCAGGTATGGATGGGCTTAACCGGGCAGTGGCCTTGATGCAGGCACATTATCAGGATGATCTGTTATTGAAACATGTGGCCGAAGCCGTAGGCTACTCTGTGCAGCATCTGAATCGTTTGTTTCACCAGCATTACGGTGTGACGGGCCATCAATACATGCAGCGCTGGCGTCTGCAAAAAGGACTGGAGTGGTTGAACAAGCATCCTCAGGCTAGTGTGAAGGAAGCGGCGGAGAACGTAGGCATGGAAGTGAATTATTTCATTCGCATGTATAAACGTGAATTCGGGGAAACACCGGGCAGAGGTGTGAAGCACCGCAATCAGCTCCAACTGAGGCAGAGCGTGTCTTTTCACAATAATCAAGATCAGCCCTAAACAGCTGCTGGCGAAGGGGAAGAAACCCTAATAACAAATAAAACATATAACAGAAAAGGGACCGAGCGGTCCCTTAAAAAATACACTAAGCAAATAAGAGGCTTTATATGATGTTTCTCTCAATAAAAATCATGCTGATCCGTGTATAATCGTGGATCATCTTTTTGAATTGAAATCAACCTGGTGGGTATAAATGTAGTGGTTAGAAGTGAATATGGAAAGCCGTATTCATCGGGTTTACGCCTGCTTCTTTTGCCCAAAAACAGGACGGATCAAGACAAGCCCAACAACGCCAATAACTGTACTTACCCATGGAGCCATGTAAAACACGGGAAGTTTATCCCGAAGTGGATAACCGACAAAGAGTACCAGTACAACAATGACAATGTAAATGGCAATGCCACGAACGTTCACCTTAGGCATCACGTGTTTGTCTTCTCCTTGGTCATCAGGGCGCTCTGCTAATCGGCGCAGCATCTCTACGAGCGCAATCCCGCCTACAGCGGCAATAATGAGAGAGAACAGACTGATATGTTCAAATGCTTCGGTGTCTCCATCTGTCCAACCGAAGAACAGCCCTGCACAGCCCTGGATGAGCAGCACAACGGATACAGCTGTCCAAGCAATCATGACATACCATTTAGGTGTTCGTTTCACAGGTTCTGTCGTATCCGCATGATCGACTGTCTGCTCTGAGACGGCGTTGGATTTCTTGCTTGGTCTTCCTGCATCTTTGGGCTTGGCAGCATTCGTCTGCGGTTCTGTATGTGAATCATCTGCATCATGTACTCCAAGCTGTACATAAATATCTTTTTCAAGATCAGGTCCGTACAGTTCACGTGCAGATTTGTTATCCTGCTGCGCTTGTACGATGGCTTTTCCCGCAGCGAGAATCCATTCTTCCTGTGTTCTCTCGTCTACTGGTGCCTGCCGTGCAATGGTGCTGATCCGGTCATACAATTGTACGTTATCCGGTGTCATCCGGCCCATCTCTGTAATCTGCCGATTTTGTAATTCTTTCAGCTTTTTATAGGAAATCCCCAATGATTGCTCCCCCTGTCTTCACACGTTCTGATCTTCCATTCCACGAAGACCCTGACGGTATTTTAGTATACGGGAAGGCCTCTCGTTTCGCAAAGTCATTCCTTATAAAATAACTGCTTATGGTTCACCCAAAGCCCGATGCAGGCAAGCACAACACAGGTACATAAGAGCACCAGTTTTCCATGATGCTGAATCCATCCAAGTAGATGTGCCATGAGTTTCTTCCTTTCCGTTAACAGGCTTCCGGGACAGGAGTGCCTGTAATTTTGGTTTTATTTTCCCCCGTGAATGCGTGAATATACACTGCTCGATCGGAAGAAGCAACGATTCTGTGAACCATGCATAAAGAGCTGCCTAATCCATCACAATAGTAGCATTTCCAAACCGAAATGATGGATAGGAGGGTGTTCAAAATGGATAAGCAATCAGATCTGACACGAAAGATGCTGCTCAACAGCAACTCACGTGGTGTCGTTGATGAAGTGGTGCCGATGAACGAGGCAGTGGAGGATGCGGAATTCAGCGACGAGCTGGACGATCATAATCTGCAGGGACGAAGCTTTTGGAACAACGACGGGGAAGGTCAGCAGCATGAGTGGAGCGGACGAATCGAGACCCATTCGATGTTTCGCAGGAGCTACGAGTGAGAACGTGATCGTAAGCAGCATACCATAAGACGATGATTACGATAGGTTAGCAAAAGCGATGCTTGTTTCAGCGTTAGGCTTTTTAAATGTTTTCACGAATGAAAAATGCACATAGAATGGATGTAGGAACTGAATGGCAATAGGACAGAAATATGCGGGGCCGGGCTGAATACAGCCAGGCTCTTTTTTTTGTAGGATAATGAGTGAAAAAGAAAACCGGTACCCGAAATAGTGATGTCATTTCACGCGTTGACTTGCAGGTGTGGGGATGATAATATACTAATATCTTCTTAATACTTACTAAACTTATCGGATTAAATATAATTAATGCGCAATATTTGAATATATAACAAGGAAACCAATCGCAAGGTCACTATGGAAAGGGGAAATCGGTATGGAACGTCAGATCAGCATCCGTCACGGAGAAGAGGAGTTAACCGCAACGATTCACTATCCGGTTGTACATGATATCAAAGAGGAGACACGCCAGCAGCGCGTCCCCTTGGCTGTCATCTGCCATGGCTTTGTGGGAAGCCGGATTGGCGTGGATCGATTATTTGTGAAGACAGCTCGTGAACTAGCGGAAGACGGTTATCTGGTGCTGCGTTTCGATTACATCGGCTGCGGAGAGAGCAGCGGTGAATACGGAGCGGAAGGGCTGGAGTCTATGGTACAGCAGACGCGTTCTGTGCTCGATTATGCTGTGAACTGCAGCGATGTCGACCCTACACGTGTGACTTTGATTGGACACAGCTTGGGCGGAGCGGTTGCGCTGTTAACCGCTGTACGAGACAAACGGGTTAAAAATCTGGTCATGTGGTCGGCTGTTGGTTACCCGTTCAATGATATTGTGAAGATTACAGGGCGGGACGTGTATGACGAGGGGGTAAGAACAGGGACTGCCGATTATCTGGGGTATAAATTCACACCTAAATTTTTCGAGTCACTTGCAGAGCATCAACCGTTTCAGGAAGCGGTGAAGTTTAACGGGGATGTGCTGGTTGTACACGGTACTTCAGATGAGGTCATCCCTGTAGACTATGCCTTTCTCTATCAGAAAGTGTTCTGGATGCGTCAGGAAGGGCGCTGCGACAAGGAAATCATTTTCCAGGGCAACCATACCTTCTCATCCGGTAAAGAGCGTGAACAACTGATTACACGTACGAGAGAATGGCTCGGAGAGCGTCAGAAGATTGAAGAGAACTGGCAGCACTGGATGATCTAAGGGATAAGCCGAACGTCATAATTCAAAAGTCACGGGTATTAACTTGGAAAAGCGGCTTCTTCGGGGTAAAATAGAGGGGTAAGCATCCTATCCGTGTCTGGAGGTTGGCAGCAATGACATTACCTGCACTATTCATTGCGCATGGTTCTCCCACTCTGGCGTTGGAGAGCAGTGACTACACTCAATTTTTGAACAAGCTTGGAGACAGGCTGCCGGCTCCAAAGGCCATCGTTGTATTCACCGCACACTGGGATTCTCCCGAGCCTTCGGTGACGATGGATGAATCCCATCAGACCCTGCATGATTTTTATGGATACCCTCCGGCGATGTATAACATACAGTACCCTGCGGCTGGGCAGACCGAGATTGCGGATGAGATCTGTGCGTTATTCTCGCGCAGCAACTTGTCACATCGACCTGTTCGAGGACGCGGGCTGGATCATGCCGTATGGGTGCCGCTGCTGCATATGTATCCTGAAGCGAACATTCCGGTTATTGCCGTATCGGTAGACTCGCTGCGTTCACCGCAAGAGCAGTATGATATTGGGCGTATGCTGGAACAGCTCAGGCATGATAATGTACTCATGATCGGTAGTGGCGGGACGGTGCATAACCTCAGAATGCTTGCACAAGATGATGAGCCGCAGGATTGGGCCGTAGAATTTGATGACTGGCTCGCTGAGCGTCTGCAGCAGTGGAATACCAGAGAATTGTTTCTGTATGAAAAAAAAGCCCCTCATGCTCGGACGGCAGTTCCGTCATACGGCATGGAACATCTTGCCCCATTGTTCTACGCCATGGGCACAGCAGATATGTCTCGCACCGCGAAGCGATTATTTCAATCGTATGCCTGCGGCACATTAAGTTTGAATTGCTGGCAGTTTGGTGACAGCATATAACTTGGAGCAGATGAGAACAGAATAGATCAATATCGTTGAATATAAACAAGCAAAAGGTTCCTGCTGTCAGCTGGCTGACTGCAGGAACCTTTTTTGTGTTCGGGAATAACGCGTCCAAGAGGTATCACACGCTTCTGTATATGAAGTTTCGCCTCCAGTACAGCATAAGACTATTTTCGAATTTCAAAAAGCTCACAAGCTGCACGCGAGTGGTAGGCTAGTTCGCTTACGCTGGACTGAACAACAACGGTTTTCTCATCGAATCGGATAATAACACCTCCAGAGTCGATCTGGTGGTTATCTTTAAATACGCGGATTTTATGTTTTAAGGTCATGGCTTCCTGAAAATCGGCGTCAGTTTCAAGACGGCGCTGAATGGGCATAGGAATACTCCTTTACGATGATAAACTTTAACTCCATCATAATATGGGATTCCACAGGTGAGCAAGTGAGAGGCAGCTGGCGATGGAAAGCAGGCCGTTAAAAAGCCCTGCTTCAAGGGGAGGAAGCAGGGCCGCATTTCTTATGTTTTAGCGATTAAGCCGTTTTTTTCGTTGGTGTGATGGTTGGTGTATTTGTAGGCTGCATCGTTCTGTCTTTTTTGAAAAGTCCGTGAAGGTAAGGCAGCACCCAGTGATCCAGACCGATTTTACCAGCATTTGCACCAGCTACGACGATGAAGATTTCCATCACTACCAGTTGAGCGTTCGTGCTCACTGTACCCGAGAAGAGGAACGCGAAGTTCATGACCATTGCCATCAGCGCCGCAAGTGTTGTGAAGCATCCGAGGATGAGTCCCAAACCTACCAGGAATTCACCGAGCGGAATGACGAAGTCGAACAGTCCGGCATTCGGAATTGCGAATTTTTCAAGGAAAGTTGCCCACCAAGCCTGCACGGCTGGATGATCGCCTGTTGCTTTTTCAAGTGCTCCAGCGAGGAACCCGCCAGCTTGGAATCCGCCGGTCAATTTGCTCCATCCGTGAGTCATCCAGTCATAACCGATATACACCCGAAGTACTGTTAAAATCCACATTGCCACTTTGTTTTCTCTAAGCCATTGGTTGAAGCTGAACATATAAACCACTCCTCTTATGGAATCTAGTGTGTTGTTTTTGTTTTTCTAAGTGATCACCTTTGATGTCTTTATTGTATAGTCCTGCAGTGTTTTTGTTTGTGATTAAAATCACAAACTAGTTCAAATTTTAAGTAAGGTTTGAGGAGTTCACATTTAGGACACATTTATCTGCTCATTTCGTGATTCAAAATCGATTTTTGAGCTGGGACAAGGTTTACAGGGCGCAGACAAAACGGAAGCGTTGTGATTAAATGGAAGGAAATACGTGAGATGGTTGTCTGCATGAGAGGAATATCACATGCTGCGCAAAGAGCGATTCAGCCAAATCATTCAGGAGGTTCTATATTGAAGTCGTTTTCTTGGAACAAAACCGTATCGGCATTATCCATCTGCCTTCTTGCCTTGAGTCTTGCTGCTTGCCAGAGTAAGGAGACTGCGCAAATCCCCCAACCCGAGCCAGCGCCGGCTCCGATTCAGGAAGAGAAAGCGGTGGAGGAACCTGTTGATTCTGGCTTTAGAGCTCCTTTCACGGGACTGGCCGTTGAGAAAGCTGCTGCACAGCGACCGCTGGCGGTGATGATTAACAATGCGCCAGCAGCACGTCCTCAATCGGGAATGAGCGCAGCGGACATTATCATTGAAGTGCTCGCTGAAGGCGGCATCACCCGTTTCATTGCCATTTTCCAGAGTGAAGGCGGAGCAGAGACAGTTGGTCCCGTACGCAGCATTCGCCCATATCTTATTGAACTCGGCGAGAGTTATGACGGGGTGCTTGTTCATGCCGGAGGCAGCCCGGAAGCCTATTCGATTTTGCAAAAACAGCGGAAACAGCATATGGATGAAATTTCGAATGGCGGGCCTTACTTCTGGCGTTCCAAAGACCGAAAAGCACCGCACAATTTGTATACCTCTGTGGACAAGCTAAGAGAAGGTGCAGAGAAGAAAGGGTTCAGCCACGAATTTCAGTCTCCTGTGTACAAGTATGATGAAGAAGGATCAGCAGCCGCAGGGGAGACTGTAAAGCAATTGGATATCCATTATTTATTAAATAGTTATAAAGTTACGTATGAATATGATGAAGTTAGCGGACGATATATGAGAATGGTGAACGGGAAGCCAGATGAGGACAAAAATAACGGCATTCAGCTTGGAGCATCGAATATCATTGCAGCCGGAGCTGATCATAAGGTGCTCGACGATGTGGGCAGATTGTCCGTGAACGTTGATGAGGGCGGTGACGCGATGCTGTTTCAGAAGGGCAAAATGATTCGCGGGCAGTGGGTTAAAAAAGAAGGGGATATTATTCGTTTCCTTCATGATGGGCAGGAAGTCAATCTTATACCGGGTAAAACCTTTATTAACATCGTACCGAACCATCCGAATTTTTCTGATCATGTGACACTGACTAAGTCATAAGAGAAAGCATGCAAATCATTTGTTGGATTTCACACCAGCAGAATACAGTTCTAGGAATGAAGAAAACAGTGAAAAAGGTGTCGCTTAATGAAGACTTCTATCTGAATAGATATGCTTGTTTTGAAAATAAAAGCTGGTCTCCGGAACAGTTTTCCAGGAGTTTTGTAAACGCAGTGTAAAATCAGAGTCTGATTTTGCCATAATTCCAAATAATTAAGATTCATTTCAGGTTTATATGAGAAGAATATAAAAAAGGATCGCAGGTTTTGTACAAACCATGAAACAAATATGATAAGATATCAAAGGTTGTCATTTCATGTTTCATCGGTTATCGGCGCAATTTCTCGAAGAGGGGATAGAGCTATGAAGATTAAGAAGAAGAAGGACATATTTTTTGAAACACTGGAGAGCATGGCAGATACGGTTGTTCAGGCGGCAGATTATTTCTCCCAGCATGTTTCCAACCTTCAGGATGTAACTCTTTTTGCTAATGAAATGAAGAAGTACGAGTCTCAGTGTGATGACTACGTGCACACGATCATTACAGAACTCAACAAAACATTTATCACGCCGATCGAACGCGATGATATTATGGAACTGACAACGACTCTTGATGACGTATTGGACGGAATCGAAGCAACGGCTTCCCGTTTCTATATGTACCAATTGGTTGAACCGGACGAATATATCGTTCAATTTGCAGAGATTTTGCGCGAATCGGCTTACGAAATTCAGAAGGCGATTCATTTACTGTCCCAGAAAAAATTGCTGGCGATTCGTGAATATACGATTCGTTTGAATGATTTGGAAAACCAAGGCGACGAAGTATTGCGTAACTGTATCAAGAATCTCTTCGCTACTGTGTCCGATCCGATTGAATTGATCAAGCGTAAAGAAATATACGAACGCCTTGAAACAACAACGGATGCTTGCGAGCATGTAGCGAACGTTCTTGAATCCATCATCATGCGTAATTCTTAAGGAGCCAGAGAATAATGGAAACAACGATTTGGGTATTAGGTATAGTCGTCTTCCTTGCACTGGCGTTTGACTTCATCAACGGGTTCCACGACACGGCTAATGCCATTGCAACATCGGTATCTACACGTGCACTAACGCCGCGCCGCGCGATTATTTTGGCGGCTGTGATGAACTTTGTCGGTGCGATGATGTTTACAGGTGTTGCAAAGACGATTGGGGGGAGTGTGACGGACCCCACCAAGTTGGATAACGGGATCGAGGTCGTCATCGTCACCTTGATTGCCGCGATTATCTGGAATTTGGTCACCTGGTGGTTTGGAATTCCTTCATCTTCTTCACATGCATTGATCGGAGCCCTCGCTGGTGCTGTGCTCGTTGGAGCCGGCTCGGACAAAGTGAAATGGACTGGATTCATCGATATCGTCGCAGGTTTGCTGTTATCACCTCTGATTGCTTTTGCAATAGGTTATATCGTGATGACGATTCTCAAATATGTGTTTGCTAAACGAAGTCCACACAATGTGAATAAAGGCTTTCGTACAGTACAGATTTTTACGGCTGCTCTGCAGGCATTCACTCATGGTACCAACGATGCGCAAAAAGCGATGGGGATTATCACTTTTGCACTTGTGGCAGCCAAGGTACAGGATCATCTGGAAGTACCGCTGTGGGTTAAAATTTCTGCAGCGACAGCAATGGCCCTGGGGACATCGGTTGGTGGATGGAAAATCATCAAAACGATGGGGACTAAAATTTTCAAAATCGAACCGATTAACGGTTTTGCGGCCGATTTATCTGCTGCTTCCGTTATTTTCTCAGCAACACTGCTGCACCTTCCGGTAAGTACGACACACGCAATTACATCCGCGATTCTGGGTGTAGGTTCAGCGAAACGATTCTCAGCTGTAAAATGGGGACTGGCTGGACGCATCATTATTACGTGGTTTATTACGATTCCTATTACGGGAGCACTTGCTGGTCTGCTGTACTGGATTATTTTTTAGACGGTTATCAACAGAAATGCTCGGCACGTCGATCGGATAACGAGATGGGGCGCGAACCTGTTTATAACGATGTGAATATCGGGATATGTGGATAATTATACAATGAGTTGAGGAAATGCCTGTGCACGAAGGTGTGGACAGGCTGGATATGTGGATAGCCATCCGTGGAATGATAAACCAAAAGAAACCTTCCTGTGGATACAGGGAACTGTGGATAGGGGAAATGAGAGAAGCCAACCGGGTTGGCTTTTTTTGTTGTTACATACGAACTGGCGTGTATGCTGTAAGTGAAAGGATCGGGAGTAACGCTGCATGAAGGAAGATGTGCTGCGTACGGCGTTGTATAATAATAAAGGAAGAACATCGACAAGAGACAAGGACGTGGTCTAATCCATGATTCGTACACTTGCAATTACACGGGATCATCAAGTCACCGTTAACATGCCGCTTGAGGAGCTGGATTTGAATGATTATGCCTGGGTGTGGGCAGATTTCAACCAGCCAACAGAGGAAGAAAGCCGGCTGCTGGATACATATTTTCATTTTCACCCGCTTGCCATTGAAGATTGTCTGCATGTCCTGCAGCGTCCCAAACTGGATTATTATGAGAATTTACAGTTCCTTGTATTACATGCGCTGAATCCGACTACGCTGGAGGCGGAGGAGGTAGATCTTTTCCTGGGGCCGAACTTTCTGGTGTCCTTTCATCATGGGAGACTGGAGGAGATCGATGAAGCCTGGGACCGACTGCTGAAACATGCCCATGAACGTACCATCTGGGCTAGAGGTCCGGTCGCGGCGGCGTATACCGTGATGGACAAACTGGTCGATCATTATTTTCCATCGCTGTTTGCTATTGAAGACGAGCTGGCTGAACTGGAGAACCGAGGAGGACAGGAGTCTGTGGAAGAGTTGATGAATCAGGTGTTTGACCTGCGCAGTCGACTGCTGAAGCTCAGACGCACTGTCGTTCCGATGCGTGATCTCCTCTATCGGGTGATTAATTCACAGCATGTACAGCGAACGGGGGAACATACCGCTTATTTTACGGATATTTATGATCATCTGCTCAAACTGACGGATATGATCGAAGCTGATCGGGAGATGACGGCGGACCTGCGCGATAGCTATATATCACTGAATTCGAATCGGATGAACCAGATTATGAAGACGCTGACCGTAATAACGACGGTATTTATGCCGCTGACTTTAATTGCGGGTATCTACGGAATGAACTTCGCTCATATGCCGGAGCTTCAATGGAAATATGGCTATGGTGCTGTGCTGCTGTTGATGTTTGTACTGGGCGGCTGCATGGTGGCTTGGTTTGTGAAGCGCGGCTGGTTTAAGTAGATAGGGATGGTTGATGAAATAATAGGCCGCTTGGCGAACTTTCGGGCAAACGATATCCATCTGCTCGAAGGAATGCTGCCTGGCGGCCTTTGGTGTCTGCTTATGATGAACTGTCCCTCTGAGCGGACGGACATCTCTTTGTTTCGTTTTTCTATCCACATGTGCATAAGTCATTCGCTCTTGTAAACTTGTGCACAGCTAATACAGAGTTAAATGACATCCAGGAATCAAAGCTTTAGCCTACCTCAAGTATGAACGAAACAGTTTCTGTCTCCTGTCCGTTGAGAACGATTGTAAGTGTATGCAGACCCGCGTAATATTTACGTGTCGTAATGAATTTGAATGATTGTTTTGTATTAATCACACTGCGGCCTTCACCATACATTTTGTCAGAGCATTTGAATCGTTTAGGTGCTTGTCTGCCGTTAGCTTTCATATAACCAATCTCATATTCAATCCTCAGCCTTTGCGAAGCGCCGCTTGTATTGACCACATCGAATGAAAAATAAAGATCCTCACCTGCAGCAATCTGATCCCGTTCAAGCTTCAGGTTTTCGATATGAACGGCCTCCTGCTTGTGGTAGCCGAACAGACTCAGGGCAGCGGGGTGTCCTTTTTTGAGCAGCGAACGGCTTGCATGGCGGATAATCCAATCGGTATGGGGATGCTTGCCGTGCCAAGACTGGGCTAAATCCAGTACAAGGTCAGGATGATCTTTGGAAATATCGTTCAGGTGATTCGCTACACTTTTTCGTACATAGAGGGACTCGTCCTGCCTGAGGGCATGCAGAATCGGGAGTACTGGTGTCGGATCATCGATAAATTCCCCAAGCTTGGCTCCCCATGGCAAACGGGGGCGGCTGCCTTCGCTGGCAAGCCTGCGAATATGCTCACTGCTGCTTTCGGTCCATGCCATCAACCGTTTCATCGTTTCAAGCGGATATCGCTGAATAAACGGACGCACCGCGAACTCGGAACTTGAATAAGGTGTAAATACCGCAAGATACTTCATGGACAGCTCGTATTGATCTGGTGCGAGTCCGTTCAATTCGACGAAGTCCGGCACAAAAAGATACTCAACCCCACGCAGCTGGGGAGCTGCCTGCTCAATAATATGTAATGCTTCTTCGTAATCGGTCGGCAGCACCTGGGTCAAAGCTTCCGTAATACGGCGAATCCTTGCTTTGAACTCCAGTGCCTCCCAGCCTTCAGCGAAAACCAACTCCCGAAATTGTCCACTCTGCAGCTGAGGATAAAATTGACGCAGCAGATCTCCCGTCCGATCAATGAGAGCCGGTGTGTACTTGTCTTTGAACAGTTCCATGGTCTGCCTCCTTATGTATATTCTCTAGTATACCTCATTTTCTAGATATAAGAACATAAGTTCCTAAATTTATGATTTTTATTTTCAGTAATGCGATCTGAAATAGGCTTATATTGCGGAGCAAAGGCAGAGACGGTTACTGTCTTAGAACCAAGTTAAGGCACCCACCTTCGTAGAGGGAGTGCCTGAATGGAGCTAGCTTTTGCGTCTTTTGGGACGCGGTTTGGCTGCTGCTGTTTTGCGGCGGGCCGGAGATGAGGTGCGTTTCCGCTGTGTACCTGTTGTTTTTTTACGGCGTTTACGTGGACGGGGCTTCGAGTATTCTTCGTAATCGGCGTCAGCCTCGCTGCTGCTGTTCTTATTTTTTCCAAAAGGCAGAATGCCCATCACGAGTTTCATCATCGGTGCCATCTGCTGGATGCCGCCTACGACTTTTTGCATTTTGGCAACGCCATTCATGATCCCGTCGATACCTCCGAAGCGGTCAATCATGCCTTTTAATTCACCCAGATTAGCGAGGGAAAAGCCTGAGCTGCCGGAAGAGGCGGGTGCCGGAGCTGGAACAACTGGAGCAGCCGGAGTGCCGCCTCCGTAGAAGCTGCCGCCGGATGTACCCTGCCCGTAAGGTACAAGACCGGATGCTTCGACTTCGGCGAAGCCCGGGTAATGCGGATCAACGCCGGGATACATAGGCTGAATCTGGGATTCATTCAAAGAGCGCGGGACGCTGCCATACGGTACATAGGCAGATGTGCGGGCCTGCCGCTGACCATGAGGAGCCGGACGCTGCCGTGTTCCTGGCTGACGATGGTAATAATGCTGTGGCATGAACGATCACGTTCCTTCTATTTGGATTCTGGAATTGCGTTCCACCATGGATTCAGAAATTACGTTCTTTTTTGAGAAATATTGGTCAAATAAAGCAGCAGTAAGCAGGGTGGAACTCCCTTTTGATATACTGTATGTCATTCGCGGAGACGCGGCGTAGGCGGGTGTCACGGAAAACGGGATATTTGCGGATTTGGGCGCAGGTCCTGCGTTAATGTTTAGAAGCTCTAATGAGGAAGAAAAATGAAAATCGGACACAATTTTGTAACAATTATATTGTGTAAAATCCTACGCGAATAATCGGAAATGTGTTCCTTATATGGCGAAAATACACGATATTCACAGTAAGTGTCCACCTGTAGAGGACAATAGTACTATTTGTAAGCGGTAACATGTGTTTTTGTTCTGTAGTGCGTGAAATCGTTAACGCTTGAAATACCAACTCAGGGTAGGTACAATGTAGGTACACAGTAACCGCTAGGGGATGATGATATAATGCAGCTGAAAAAGCTAAATGATAAAAGCATTGAACAATTATTTGAGGCTATCCTGACTCTGAAGGATATTGAAGAGTGTTACGTCTTTTTTGATGACCTCTGCACCGTGAACGAGATTCAATCCATGTCCCAGCGGCTGGAAGTGGCACGTATGCTTGGTAAAGGCAACACGTATAATCAGATTGAAGCAGAGACGGGCGCAAGCACGGCTACAATTTCGCGTGTGAAACGCTGCCTGAATTATGGTAATGACGGTTATAAAATGACGCTGGAACGCCTGGGGCGCTAGTTTATGAAGAAGCCGGGTGTTCTCATCATTAGTCACGGTTCTCAGGAGAAGACCTGGGTGGAATCCGTCGATGACGCGATTTCCCGGCTGCGTCTGCCTGAACCGTTACCTGTTGAAGCCGGATTTCTGGAATTGGTGGAGGGGCGCTTGATACAGGATGGTATTAACCGATTGGAAGCCCAAGGGGTAACTGATATTTTGGTTGTGCCTCTGTTTGTGTCCTCCGGCAGCACTCATGTGGATGAGATTGAATATGCGATCGGAGCCAAAGATGCTCCCGAACGTGAAACCGATCTTGAACCGTTTGAGGTTAAAGCTCGAATTCATTTCGGTTATCCGGTGGATAATGATCCTGATATTGCGGTGATGGTATGGGACAAGGTCCGAACGCTATCACAGCATCCGGAGAAGGAGACGATCTTACTCGTGGGACATGGAAGCGTCCATGATGGATTCCGTCAGCGCTGGGAAGCAGGTATTTCCTCTCTTGCCGAACGAGTGCAGCAGGTTAGCGGAGTCGCTCATACGGACTATGCGCTGCTGAACCCGGAAAGTGTATATGAGAAGGCAAAATACTGGAGTGAAGAGCGTGGAAGCCGTGTCATTGTGGCGCCGCTGTTTTTGAGTGCCGGTTATTTTACACAGCGCGTTATCCCAGGCCGGCTTAAGGATCTGGTGTATGCATACAGCGGGGAAACGCTGCTGCCTCATCCGCTTCTTGGGCAGTGGCTGGAGCGGCAGATCCACTTTTTGCTGGAGCAGTGTGGCAGCGGTGAAGATTAATCGCCGAATTTTAGCATCACGAAAAACCACGTCCAAGGACGTGGTTTTTTGGTGTAAGTGCCTATAGTTAAACGTGGGAATAATATAATCCTTAAAAGTAAGATCAGGAACCTGATAAGTGAAAAAACGTCTAACCGTTATCTAAACCAGGCTTTATTGAGGTTGTTCGCAAAGTTGTTATCGTTAAAAGGTACATTGGCACTGCCGAAGTCTGTTGTGTTCAGTGCATTACGTGCTGCTGGAGTCAGGTCGTCCCAACCGATCAGAGGTTGTGTTCCTCCGACAACGTTGGTTACACCAAGCTCATGGTTGAGCGGCCAGGTGCTGTTATATGAGATTTTCGGGTGATCACCCTGCATGTTACTGCTGCTTGGTGCCACTTTGGTGAACTGCCCATGACCTGAATAGGCGATTGAGAGTACTTTCGGATTGGCGACAGCCGGATTATCGACCCATACCACAATGCCTTCCCAGTCATGACGATGCCCAAGTCCTGGGGAAGGATTGTCTTTAGGGAAGTACCATGCGTACATGATCGCCCACACCCCATTGTGCCAAGCGGAGCGGGAGTAGACTTGGCCCAGGTTGGAGCTGCACCCACCATTGTGTGATCCGGACGTAGCCAAACCTGCACTGGTATTGCCCTGTGCATCAACGGCAGGGAAAGGCACGCATCCATGATAGACCTTGAGAAAAGGTTGAAAACGTTTGGCTGTGATCTGCATGGCTGTCACGGGGGTGACCTCCTGGAAACCGACCACCTGATCATGATTAATGACGGCAGCTTCTGCGGTGGTGCCCAGCGGTAGGCAGGCCAGCAGGGTAACCATAAGCAAGAGTACAAATTTTGTGGTTTTACGCATACTGTAATTCTCCTTTGCAAACGTAGTGGTGTGCGAGAGGTATGTATGGATTACATCTGTACTTCAATGGTACTGGAAAAATATTGGTTTTATTTATATTTTTATATTGAGATTTGTAAATTTGCAGTATATTTATGTCATAATATAGGAACGCCTTTGGTGAGAAAGAAGATTAATTCCTGTTCCAGCGGGCAGAATGGAAGATCAGCGGGTTATTTTTGCAGAAGCGAGAAGCTGGAATTCGTTTCAAGAAGTCATGGTTATGTTTATTGGGTAAGGGACTTTCGACAGTTATGATATATGCCAAAAATGGCGGGTGGATTAGGCTAGGACATCTTTACATTTGATGATATGATAGAAGCAATCGCCCTTGGAATGAGACGAAATTCCTCCGGCATAGAAATATATAGAACGAAATGTTTGGGCAGGATTAACGGAAGTTGTTAGAGATGTTAAATGATGCCCCTTTGTGGACTGATGCAGCGTAAGAAGATGAGGTCGTTCAGACTCATGGATAATGTGGAATAGGTGGCGTATCAGATGAAAAGAGCTCGATTGATATATAATCCGACTTCAGGCCGGGAAGAAATGAAGAAACGTCTGGCTGATATTTTGCAGCGTTTGGATCAAGGCGGCATCGAGGCTTCGTGTCACGCAACAACGGGAGAAGGCGATGCGACCCGGGAAGCGGAAATTGCGATTGAACGCGGATATGACATGATTCTTGCTGCTGGTGGCGACGGAACATTGTATGAGGTCATTAATGGTATGGCCGAGCGGGAGAACCGCCCTCCGCTGGGTGTATTCCCGCTGGGGACGACAAATGATTTTGCACGTGCGCTCGGGATTCCAAGACAATGGGAAGATTATGTGGATCTGGTCATTCAGCAGCAGACGCGGCCGCTTGACCTGGGCAAGGCGAATGACAGGTATTTTATCAACATCGCCGGCGGCGGATCGTTAACTGAACTGACCTATGAAGTACCGAGTCGTTTGAAAACGATGATTGGGCAGCTGGCCTATTATATGAAGGGTATTGAGAAAATGGCAAGCCTGTCTCCGCAGGAGTTAATCATTCGTGCGAATGGTCAGGAAGAAATTCATGATGAATTCATGCTGTTTCTTATTGCCAATACGAATTCTGTCGGCGGCTTCGAGAAGCTGGCTCCAGGGGCAACCATTGATGATGGATTGTTCGATGTAATCGGTGTGCGCAAATGCAACTTGGCTGATATGATCCGGCTTGTTACGCTGGCGCTGCGCGGAGAGCATCTGAATGACAAAAAGGTGGTTCATTTCCAGACGGACCACATGGAAGTCACTTCACCAGGTTATGTGCAGTTGAATCTGGACGGTGAACTGGGTGGTACGCTGCCGGCGGCGTTTACGAATCTAAAGCATCATCTGCAGCTGTTCCACCGATAAATTTTACGTTAAAATAACGTCTCTGAGATTCATTAGAATTTTGGAACGTTATTTTTGGCGTGAATCAGGTTCCTTGCTCGGAATTCACGATGAGCAGCCTCGATTCCGTTCAGAACAGCATTAGTAATAATTTTGGTAAAATCTTAATGAAACAAATACAGTCTAAAAAAAACAAACTGTACAAACCACTGCCCTTACAGGCAGTGTACTATATAAGAAAGAAGTGAATGTACGTTGTCTAATACGAACCGCAGCGGTCGTGGAAAAAACCGCCGGAATTCGGCTGCTCCACAAGGGAAAGGGAAGTCTTCATCGTCCCGTCAGCCAAGTCAATCAGCGCCAACTCGTCCATCTACACGCCAATCCGGAAGAGAGCTGCAGCCGCAAGGTGCATCAATTTCTGGTTTGCGTTCCAAAGGACGAGCGCGTGAATCTGCACACATTGAAGGACTGCCCGTAAGCAAAAATGAGGAAACCGTCATCGACATTATAGGTATGAATCATGACGGCGAGGGTGTAGGCCGCGCGAATGGATACACACTTTTTGTGCAGGGGGCCCTTCCGGGGGAAACTGTACGCGTGCGTGTAATGAAAACGAAGAAGCAGTATGGTTACGCCAAGCTGCTCGAGATCGTCAAGGCCAGTCCAGACCGCGTCTCCGCGCCATGTCCGATCTATGATCAATGTGGCGGCTGTCAGATTCAGCATATGAGCTACGCCGGGCAGCTTGCTTGGAAACGTCAGCTCGTGATCGATAATCTGCAGCGGATCGGGAAGCTGAATGTGCTGGTGGATAATGACGAGGCTCAGGCAGACCCATCGGAACAATCTCAATTCGACGAGCGAACAGATGAACAAACCAATGAGAGTCATCGGATTCGTCTGCGGCTTGAAGGTGTCATGGACGAAGAAGACACGAAGCATGCAATTCGCGTGCTGCCAACGATGGGCATGGACGAGCCGTGGCGTTATCGGAACAAGGCACAGGTGCCGATTGGTGTAACCGAAGGTGGTTTGGTGGGTGGTTTCTATGCCAAAGGGAGTCACCGGATTATCGACATGGAAACCTGCCTTATCCAGCATGAGCACAATGACGAAGTTGTAGCTAAGGTAAAGGAAATTGGCAGCCACTTCGGAATAAGTGCATACAACGAAGAAACAGGCCGCGGGCTGCTGCGTCATGTGGTCGTGAAGAAGGCGTTCCGTACAGGCGAGATGATGCTCGTCCTGGTGACGAATGGTCGGGACATTCCTCACAAAGACGAGTGGATTGGCAGTATCCGTGAAGCCATCCCACAAGTGGCGAGCATCTGTCAGAACGTGAACAAAAAGCAGACCAACGTCATTTTCGGTGATGAAACTCGTGTCCTATGGGGACGTGATGTCATTTATGATTTTATCGGAGATGTACAATTTGCGATCTCTCCGCGTTCGTTCTATCAGGTCAATCCGGTGCAGACCGAAGTACTGTATGGAAAAACCGTAGAATACGCTGGACTGAGCGGCAAAGAAACGGTTATCGATGCCTATTGCGGCATCGGAACGATCTCTCTTTTCCTCGCACAGCATGCGGATCAAGTGTATGGGGTAGAGATTGTGCCTGAAGCGATTGAGGATGCGCGCAGCAATGCGCTGCTGAACGAGATGCGCAACGTCAAGTTCGAAGTCGGCGCCTCCGAGGACGTGATTCCACGCTGGAAAGAACAAGGCATCGAAGCCGACGTCATCGTCGTCGATCCACCGCGCAAAGGCTGCGACCCGCGTTTGCTGGATACCATCCTGGAGATGAAGCCGGAACGCGTGGTCTATGTCAGCTGTAATCCAAGCACCCTGGCCCGTGACCTGCGTGTGCTGGAGGATGGCGGCTACCGCACCGTGGAGGTAACGCCAGTGGATATGTTCCCGCATACGGTGCATGTGGAATCGGTGGCGATGTTGGTGAGGAATGGTGTAACACCAAAATAAACCTCTGCTATCCATAATAAACCTGTGCTAAAAATCGAATAAAGACGTGATAAAAGCGGGGAGAGGAAGAATGGAGAAGGGGAAGAACCCAGATCCATCAAGCCTTTCCCCTGTTTTTCTATCAAGACATTATTCAGATTATAGTAGGAGAAAAACACGGTTTTTTAGCATGACTTTATTTATGAGGGCAACGGTGGAATGCGGGTTTGAGGGCTGTTATTTGGCAGGGGGTTATTCATACTGAACAAAGATACGTAGAAATCCTTTGTTTTCAACTCTTTACGCCGTTTACGATTTTTACGAAGGATGGCCCTGATTTCGGAAATAAAGTTCTAAAGGAAATAATTGAGGTTTTGGTCGTGCTGGACCTTGGTTTTGAGGTCGAGTGTGTAGACACGTCGGGGGATAGTAATAGCAGGCTGAGATAGTTAGATTATATTTTTAAGAGAGCGTTCTTTTTAGGATGCTCTTTTTTATGAATAGAGTAATCCAAATCAAATTTAAATAAAAGAAAAACCTCTTCTCAATCTAATTTTTAAGAATAAAAAATGATTTATTGACTTTTTTTATCATTGGGATATAAAATGATTGAAGTGAACAGTATTAAGAATTTATATTGAATTATATTCTTAAATTCGTTCTAAAATGAAGGAATGAGGTGTTTTCTTGTGAGTTATAAGCCTAATTTAATCTTGGATAATGGTGCGCATAAATGCTCAGTTACGGTAGACGGAAAGCAACAGAAAATAACAATTGCTCCCTTTGATGAAATGAGTATAACTCTAGCGAAAGAAATTATTAGGCAAGTTAGTGATATTATGAATGCCAAGTATAGCTTCATTCAAATTATAAAATTATTAGATGTCTCAGAGAACTTACCATATTTGTCTAGATATTCACAAAAAGCCTTACATATCACTTTAAAACTATTACATCAGGAAGAGTGGAGGGAATATGTTGGTTCAAATACTGTTGAAAAGATTAGTGGAAAAACAAAAAACTCTTTAGTTATATTAAATATTGGTTGTACATCTGCAGGGAAGACGCTAGGTAACTTACATGCTATCATTCCTCGAGGTTACATTAAGAAATTCATCCAATTAACAACAATTAAAGAGAGCACGAACTTTTCGATTGACAATTGTGTGAATCCTAATAATCGAGATATCCTGAATAAGGAGGAATTTGAAGTTGAGTTCACATTAAAAACATTTGATAAAGCGGAAGAGGATATAGTATCACTAGTTATTGAAGCCTTACAAGAAATTCTTGATACTATAAAATCTGAAGTTAAATCAAATGATAGTAGCGAAGTAATTTGGGATATTGCAATGGCTGCTGCATGTGAGAGACTAACAATTAATAAGGATAAAACATTTGATATTTCAAATTTAGTGGATTTTGATAATGAGAACATTGTTCTCGAAGCAATACTATTAAAAGGGATTAGGGAATACTCCACGAGGAGCATTTCATATAGAGATAAGCTCACAGATAATCAATTAAAACTGGATATCGTTCGAGATATTAAAGAGAATGTATTTAAAATTACTATTGATGATATAGCTTATATTATTTGCGAAACACAGGATTTTAAAAAACTTACCAAGCATATACATGATCAGGTTTATGATGCTATTAATAAATTTTCAGTTAAGTATGATGTTAGTATTAATTATGGTCAAACTATTTCTATAAAAAAGAGATTCGATGCAGTAGATACAAAGGATTTAATTAGTAATGTTTTTGGCGATAAAAAGCAGCGCAAGAACAATAATTTCTTTTCAATAGATGCTCTTATCTCAAAGGCAAAGTTATACTTCCGGAATAATGAAATTAATAATGGGGAGGAACTAACTGTTGTTGACGGGCTTGGTATTAACCAAGGTCAAATTCCAAAGGGGGAGGAAAAGAAGGTTGCTTATAATAGAGTACATGCTGCAATCCAGCAGTGCAATCCAGATGTAATTATTTATAATACTCGGTTAGATTCAAAAGATGACTATATTATTGATGTTATACAGGATCTGAATGATCAAGGATTCAAAAATAGGATATATGTTATCTATGGTAGAGTAGATATTGTTTTAGAGAATCACTGTGATGAGGATGGACTTGATATAGAGGATTTATCTGACACAGAACTTGCGAGTTTTGAAGATTATATAGAGAAGCAATATCTGAATAAAGAATTAATTTCATTAGGTAATCTTGAGAGAAGTAAAGTTTATTTGTGTGATAAGCCCTGCAAGTTATCAATTAAATACTCTAATGAGCAGTTTGAAAAATACACTCCAAAACGTATATTGACTAATATTTTGGAGATATATAGGGAAAATGAACGAACCGAGCTAATAAAATTGAATAAAGCTCGAATTGATCAAATTATTAGTACTCTAGATAATTACTCTGTTTTCAGTAATACCTATGCAATGTTTAAAGCAAGTATTGATGTAATGGTACCTATGCAATACTCTTTATTAAGATGGAATACACTGGAGTGTGGAGTCAGAAGTTTGTATTATGATGGGTTAGGATATGCTAGCTTGTATCCAAGCATTGTATTGAAAAATTGCTTTGCTAAGCAATTTAATCGTAAAGAAATACAGGCTGTGTTTGGTGATGATTATGATGATATTTTGAAGGCTTTATTAAATGATTGGACAAATCTAGCCCATTTGATAATTGTAACATTTTACAAATATGAATTTGCTCAATTACTAAATATGCGTTTTAATTATGAGCTACGGACAATGAAATCCATTACTCTAACGGATGAGAGAAAGCACATAGTAAGAAATATTCTCAATACTTGTGTGGAGAATGACGATTTAGATGGGCCTTCAGCATTTCGCAAGTTAACTCAGTATGTTCTTTCAGATATTATATATTAAGTCACTTGCCAGGTTGTACTGAATAAAGCGATTTAGCAGTTGAACAGTAAAGAGAGCATCCTTCGCCGGATGCTCTCTTTATTATATAGATAGATATCCTTTAAAAGCCGATTGCTCTGAGATTCAGCGCAGTCGGCTTTTTTACGTTGAAGGGAGGGAATGAAATATTTCTGATACCACACAGCCTGAACCGCATAGACTCAAGTTCATTTATAAAACGGGCTTCACAAATACCGTCGAAAGTAAGATGTTCAAGCAAAAAAATCGTACGTAAATGAAAGGAGGAATTGCATTCCCTTGCTGTGAACGGCACATGTGGAATCGGTGGCGATGTTGGTGCGGAAGAATAACTAAATCGGAATTGTATGAATAGAAGAAGATGTATGAATAGAAATAGTAAAGAGGGGCTGCCCCCTCTTTTTGCTGCTTAATTCAATTCTGTAAAATATCTGATTTCCTCTTTGTCTTCGCAGAACCCTACCGATTCATACACAGATAAAGCGGTTTTGTTTGTAGTTAGTACCATGAGGGTAACATACTGCAGCTGATTAGCTTTGAGATATCTCAGAGCTTGTGTAAGCAAATACTTGGCAAGGCCGCGCTTTCTCCAGGGTTCGCGGACAAAAACGTCCTCGATTACACCATGGTCAGCTTCCTGCCATGCCATCAGTCCACCAACAATAACGTCAGTTTGACGTATGACCATGGATGTCCATCGGTCGTTATTCTTGTATTCACATAACCGATCGATACCAAGTGGAGTATCAGGCCAAATCTCAGCTTCTATATTGAGATAATCTCTTTCTTCATCAGAAGTTTCCATTTTCCAATACGAGAATTGAAAGTCTTCTTGAAGTGTCAACTCAGGAATTGGTTCATTCAAGTCCCGTTTCATGCGATATAAACTATTCAGATGAAGGAATCCTTTTTGGATAAAAAACGTATTGTTTGCTGTTTCTGTTGAATCGTTACCTACACAAAGTATAGTGTCGTATTCTTTAGACAGGGTTTCCTTTAATTGATTTGCCCTTATGAGAAGATGCTGATAGACGTTTTCGAGCAGCATAATGTCATTTTCTCTTTCGGGAATGGTTTTCAGATTGAGGTATATGGAATGGTTGTTCTCTTTTGGACGTCCGGGAGGTACTACGTTAACGATGCTCACTTGCCCCTTGGCAATCATCTTCCCATCCTCAAATGCGCAATAAACGTTACTCCAATTGACTTCCTCCCCGACCCACCAAAATACTGCATTTTCTTTTTGGGTTACGGATTGATATAACTCCCCAAGTAACGGCATGTCTCCATCTTGAAAATGACGAATGATTATTTCTGTTGATGATTGTCTCAAAACAATCTCCCTCTCTATAGCTGTTATTACTATAAACATTAACATAACTGGACCTAATGTTTACAACTCTAAAAGTTTTCTCCCACATGAATGTAATACTGTTCAAAGGTTATTCCCAGTAAGGTGTTCCATTGAAGAGAAAGGAATCCTTCTGCAGATAAGCGGTAATCTCTCTGCTGGCTAATTTACGAATGTGATCGGGAAGCCATTCCCGGGAGTCGGGTAGACCCAGCCAGAAATTCATAGTTTCCAACTGGCCTGCAATGAACCAACCTTCTAACAGCTCGATATAGTTATCTGGCAGTGCGTAATATGTAGAATAGGATTGAAGTAAAGGGTCTCGGAGCGCGGGATGGATGTATGAAAACGTCCAGCCCAGATCAAATAAATAAAAACCAAAACCGCAAGCACCAAAATCAATGGGCCTTGCTTCTTTGCCATGAAACACAATATTACTTGGAATCAGATCGGCGTGAATCATTCCCCAATGGCTGCATGTTCGCTCGATTGAGTTCATCATCTTCATTACTTGCTGACCTGCATTCTGAAGAAGTGCTGTATCATCCGTATCAAGCAGGCCTGCTTGAGATTGCTCTGTAAGTTTCTCAAGAGCTTGTGATATGCGAGATGCATCAAATACAGGACGCTCAAATGAGTTTGGAGTTTTCCAGCGGGAAGCATGTTTATGTAATTTGCCTATCATTTCGCCTATGGACTGAGCATCTTCTAATGTCGTAATGAATGACTTCTGCTCACCTTCCACCCATCTTACCAATGTGCAGCTTATGTTGTTTACCTTTGTAATGAAGTCTCCTTGAGTATTTTTTACAGGTGAGGGCAGGGTCAAATCTGTATCTAAGACCAGGGAGTGGAGCCAAACCATTTCTGAATGAAGCACGTCCTGTTCAGTCCAATAACGTTCAAAGGTTTCACTTTTGGATGTATGTAGGCGAAGACTATATTCGTTGTTACCCACATCCGTAATTTTGTAAATAACATTTGCACTCTGTCCAATAAAGTCAATCGATTTACATGGTATGGAGTAATGATGTAATGCTTCTTTTGCAATACTCAACGTACTTTCCAATCGCCAAATCCCACCTTTTCACAAGTAGATAGAGTTATATTAACACAGCTGGGTATTAAAAAAGTGTAACATTCGATTATACTCATTTTTTACCTGTAGTCATATTGTACAGCCCTAGCGACCTTTTCACTGCGGTGCAGATGTGCCATAATCATTATTGCTTTAGTTCGATTAACAACCCGACAGTAAAAACTTTTCTGCAAGGTTTCATAGTTTCTTATATGGAGGTAGACATGGACAGTGTAATCAAAATGCTTGAAATAAAACGCGAACAATTCATTCAGGAGCTTAAAGCAGCACAGGGCGAGGTCCACAGTCAGATCGTGGAGAAAAAACGGGAAATCGATACTGCCATACAATGGCTCAAGAAAATAGATACGCTGCAGCTGCATCGTCCAGATGACTACATGTTTGCCCAATTACCGGATACCAGGACAGCATTTTCGGAATACAAAATCGTTGAAACATTAGAAAGTGATGATCCCCAAGACTGGCAGGAAGTCAAGTTAATGAGTCAAGGGGAGGAATTGTGGTTTTACGCAGGGGATTGGGTGATTAAAAGTAAGAAGTAGGGAGTAAACAGATGCTTATCTGATTGAAATAGTAAGCAGCAGACGAAGCTGATCATACAGTTGTTCATTGTCCCGTAACAAAAAGAGGGGCTTGTGCCCCTCTAAAATCAATCGTTCATTATAGGATTTTTTTGAAAAACTCCATCATTTCGGACGGTCATCAATACACCTGCACGCCCGTTCCAAGCACGGACTTGTTTTGCACGGAATTACCCGATAGAAATACCTTCTGCAGCTTCGGCAGCTGGCTTAGGGGCTCTATATTGGTAATGGCATTGTTCTCGAGATGAAGCTCTTCGACAGCCTGCCAGTTATTCATAAAGTCCAGAGAAGCCAAGTTGCTGTCCTGCAGCGTGAAGGACCGTAAAGCAGGCATTTTGGCGAAGTAGGGCATGATCTGGTCAACCTCAGAGACAGTGTCATTATTTACGTTAAAATACGGCTGCTCCAGGGTTAGATGCTCAAGCGCATTGTTCGTTTCGCCCACCTTTTGTTTAAAGTTCAACCTGCATTCGGAGCACAGCAGCGATTTTACCTGCTTCAAACGAAATAAGGCATCGCTCTCCTGGTACAGTGAAGAATCGTATATATTCAGGGTCTGCAGACCCGGTAAACCATCCAGAGAGCCAAGTTGAGTGATTTCACTGATTTCCCAGAGGGAGAGCTGCTCCAGCTCCGGAAATTTTTGGAGAGCCGCTAATGCTAACTCCCCACTTCCGCCACGAAGCGTCAGGCTGGTAACGGCAGGTGCCTGCAGCCCGGGGAGAAAGGCACCCGGAATTTCCACTCGTGCTGCTTTAGGCAGTGTCAGAGCTTCCTGCTTCTCGTAATAACCGGACAGCGTTAATTCCCGCAGAGAGGAGAGGCTGTTGATGGGTTTGACCGAGCCGAGCTTGCTTAAAGAAGCCAGTCGCAGTTTCGTGATGGAGGTCTTGCCGGTCAGACGCTCCAGACTGGAGAAACTTAAATTTTCAATATCCAGTGTTTGTAAAGCAGGCATGTTTTGCACAAAGTCAATGGACTTTACGTTGGTTAAAAAGGAAAGCCGAAGCTCCTGAAGCTGTGTTAAGGCGTACAGCGGCTGCAGGTCTGCAGTTTCACTATAATGGATGGACAGGGAGGTCAGCCCCGTCATGGACGACAACCATCCCAGCTCGTTGATGTAAGTGAGCGACAGGGATTTGAGCGGCAGTTTGTTCAGCAAGGAAAAGTCCGTTATCGACTCATCCGCATAGGTAATGGATAGCGAGTTCAGATTAGGGAATTCCAGGAGCAGAGCCAATTCCTGATTGCTGCGAAGCTGGGTGGAAAGTTCCGTAACTTTAGACTTATCGCCAAAGTAGTCCGAAAACGAGCTGAAGGATTCGTTAAAAGCACCACCATAGCTTTTTAACCCGGACATATGGGCAAACGTGGTTTGGTTCGACTGGGCAATTTCGTAGGTTCCCGTCAAGTCGAGTGCTGTCAGTCCCGTAAACGCTTCAAAATCTCGCTGATCGATCTTCTGGGTATTCAGCTTTTTGTCCTGAGTAGTATAAGTGATCTTTTTGGCCTGTTCATCGCTGAAGGGATCTGAGAAGCTGTAGGTAAACTGCCACTGGTGATCATCCGAATAATCTACGGTCAGATAGCGAATACGAGCCAATTCCTCCTCGGTAGGCAGGGCAGAGCCTTTTTCAAAGATATCCCGCAAAAAGGAGAGCAGAACCTCGCTTTCAGGCATCTTCCGTACAGGCAGATTGGCTTCTGCTTGAGGATGAGTGGAGCTGACGCTGTAATATAAATAAGTGCCAATGGCACCGCTCAGGAGCAGCGTCAATATGAGCAGCAGTCTCACAGAGACGTTCAGCTTCGGCGCTGTTTTTGGGGGCGTACCATGGTAATGATTAATGGTCTGGTCCACATAGTAGACATGATTTTGCTTCAATAAAAGCTCTGTTTCACAATAGGGACACTTTAATACCTCGCCCTCCTTATATTCAATTTTTCCGTTGCAATTGGGACAGTTTAACGCAATAAATGCCACGGATGCCTCCCCCTTCATTATGATGATTCTAAAATTATGCTGAACTGTCATCTGAATTCATTATATTTCGTCTATTCTATCAAACCTGCTGTATGCCAAAAAATCAACTGCAAATTTTATCTTTAGGGGAACTTTGAGATCTTTATGAAATCTTCAACATTTGTTGATAATCTATCCGTATAAAAGTAGGAAAGGACTTTGATTCTGAGGACCAATCACCTTTGTAAAAATTTCAAGGGACAAAAGGCAGTTAACAATGTTTCTCTGAATATTAGAAGGAACTCTGTTTATGGTCTCTTAGGACCTAATAGAGCGGGTAAATCCACTAATTTAAAGTTGATTACAGGAATGTTGAGCCCCAGTTCCGGAACGATTGAATTTGACGGTCATTTGTGGCGTCGTAGTGACTTGAAGAATATCGGAGCTTTAATTGAAAATCCACCTTTATATGAAAATTTGACAGCATACGAGAATATAAAAGTTCGTACCTTCGCGTTAGGTTTACCGAAAACTCGAATTGATGAATTGTTAGATATTTTAAAGCTTACAAACACAGGCAAAAAACGTTCGGGTCACTTTTCTTTAGGAAAGAAACAACGGCTTGGTATTGCGCTGGCGCTGCTTCCACAACCCAAGCTTATTATTTTAGATAAGCCAAAGAATGGGCTGGCATCTTTATATATTGTTTTCAACTGGTGATGTCGTTTCGCTTTGGCAAAAATCTTGGCATTGGATTAGGTGGGCTGGGAAGCTTGTTATCAGCACTGCTTTATACTGGTCTAGGCTCAGGAATGTGGTTCCTTATTCCTCACGGCTGGGGAGTCCGTTTGTCTACCAGCATGTTATAAATGCTTATGGAATAACACCAGCTGAGATCATAGAAGTGAAATCAGGATGTAAGATGCTCAGCTTATTTACTTGTATCATTTTAACCTTCATGCCATTTTGGTTTTTAAAGTATAACGGAAAGAGGTCATCCGATTAATAGGACAAAATAATAATACAAGGGATGGAGAATGATGGCGCGTAAGTTCGTCAGGATCAAATTGCTGCTCTCACATATGATCTAAAAACGCCATTAACCATTATTAGAGATAATGAGGAATTGTTAAATGATACAGCCCTTTCTGCAGAACAAAGGAATGCACCGTTTACATCAAAAGCAGTTCAATTCATAAGCAGCACTACATGCAGACTTTATTGGCAGTGGCCCGATCGTGGGACAGTCACCCTCTGCATATCCAGTCTATAGACTTAGAAACATTCGTGTACGAAATTAAGAATCAAGCACAGGGCCTATGTTTTTTTAATAACATCAATCTAGAATGGGTATAAAATTGTAAATCAACTCAAATAGACATGGATTTTGATTTATGTATGGGAGCAATCACTAATGTCTTATCCCATGCAGTTGGGAATAATTCACCGAATGGAACAGTGTCCGTTGCGATAGAGGAAAATGATAACAATGTATTTATTAGTCATTACGAATACCGGGATTGGCTTCTCGCAAAAGGCATTAGAGCATGCTGCAGAACAGTTTTTTATGGACGATCTTTCTCGTAATTCTAAATCACATTCTGGTATTGGACTTTATGTTGCAAATGCAGTATTCCAAAAACACGGAGGTAAATTAATTTTAGAAAATTACTCTGGTGGTGCGAGAGTTACTTTGATTATTCCTGTAAAGCAGCAGTAGACACTTAAACACAAATCATTTATGATACTTTCGGCTTATAGGCAAATGAGGGGGCTTTCAGAATTTTACTATTCTGCGCCGTCACGTTGCCAAGTTCAAACTCGTAGTTCTTTTCTCCTTATACATATCATCGCCCTTGGAGCGAGCACTCTTTTGTGCTCGCTTATATTATTTATTTAAAGATATAATCTAGTTTAATCTTAATATATTATCAATTCGTTGTTCCTCATTACGTTTTTTAAGTTACGTTAGTGGTAAAAAGAGTGATAATATCTAATTTAAGAAATCTATCACTAATATGATTCACTTATTACATATGTATCATATCTATCCGATATATTAAAAGATGTTATAAAGAAATGAATCTAACAGCATAAGAGATCAACCCAAATACAACAAAATAAAGAGATTGCTCGAGAGAAGGAAGCGCATGGATCATCCATACAGTGAACAAGAGGTTACAGTGAAAGAAATTGAAGCATCTTTTGCCTTTGCTGAAGAACTCTATGAAAAGAATGCTGCAAGCCAAAAGCAGTTCGGCCGAGGGGATATCATACGGCAGAAAAATGATTTCATTGCTGATCATGTGCTCGGGAAAGCTGCAGAATATGCATTATGCAGCTTTTTGAACAGCTATTTTGACATACAGTTTGAAGTTGACCTTAATGTTTGGAATGACCCGTTGATCCACGATGAAGGCAATGACTTATCTGTTCTTTATTTGAATGGGAACCCTCATCATCTCCCATTCAAGGTAGATATCAAAGGGACTCGGAAGCATTCCAAATGGCTGGTTGTAGAAAAACATAAAATTACAAATTTCAAAACACTTGTTTATGTCATCGTTCGTCTAGTGAACCTTCCAACCGGAAAAATTTTTGAAAATGATCCATACATATATAGAGGAAAACCGTGGAAAGCGAGAATTGAAGGTTATGCTTGGGTATCAGATTTAATGGAGGTATACAGCCAAACCGGTTGGTTCGAGTTTAAAAAGGGAGACCGCCTGTTAAACCCTAACATACTTGTCCCAATAAAGGACGAAATATCTCAAGTTTCAGCTAGTGAGTATCAAAAAAAGTTAAGTCATCTTTTGTCTAGAACTCCTGAGGAACAAAAATATATTGGGCCACAATTGGATTGCCTGATGAATTTCGGTCTACCTCACAGTTGGCTGAGGAGCAGCATCGAGGAATGGAATGATTTTGCGGATATATTGCGTCGGGAAGTAATCCCTGTAGAGGGGAAAGGCACAGCCAAACCAGGTCCGGCGTCTGAGAAACAATTTCAAGAAACTTGGGGATACCATAAATATATGGAGGTTTTAGATACTTCTTGTCGAACTAACACTGCAGTGGTAAATAACTTTGAAAGGTTAGATTATATTATGTTTGCAACTGATGATGAGCCGAAACACTCTCTACTCGCTGTTTACACTCAGGCGGAAACTGAAGAAAAAGCACCTGTATTGGTAGAATTGCTAAGAAAGGGCATCAAAATCCTTCTTTTTACGGATACAGAAGTTGTACGCATTCCTAAAGAACTGACTACCTTTCAATCGTCACGACTGTTTCAGCATTACAAGGTGTCGGAGAGGACGTCGCAACGACTTTCGGGGTTGTTTATCACGGATGGAAGTATCCAGTCCGAGAAGCAGCTGTTATTTTCTCAGATTTCTCGAGAATGTCCGGAGTTTAATGAAGAACAGTATGCGGTAGAGCATGCCCCTCCAGAATCACACTTGTGTGTGGAAGCAGGAGCGGGGACTGGGAAAACGACAGTAATGATTGACCGCATTTTATTTCTCATACATATGACATCCGTCCCCGTCAGTGCATTGACCATGATTACTTTTACACGTGAGGCAGCACAAAATATGTTCCATAAACTGCGCAGAGCTTTCTTTCAGCGTTTTCAGGCAACAGGGGCTGTACGTTACTTGAAATTAATGGAGGAACTGTGCTTTATGCGTATCAGCACCATTCATTCGTTTGCTAGAGAGCTTATCCGTGAACTAGGTTCAGAGCTTGGTTATGGACAAAATATGCAGATTCGCAGCTTTAACACGGAGCGAAAACAAATAATTGAAAGACAGATTGATGCTAAAGCCAGCCAATGGCTGGACCAACATACGATAAAGGAGAAATTCAAGGAAATTCCTCTACATAGAATGATCAGTATTACAGATGCCTTTTGGATGGAAATGGAACGAAAGGGGCTTACCCGTGAGGAAACTGCGCGTATTGTCTGGGGAGAAGCAAAAGGGGACAGTGCGGATCTGCACGATCTATTTATCGACTTATTTGCAAATTGCGAAGATGAATTTCATCAGCTTAAAACGGAGGCAAATGCAGTCTCACTCAGCGATTTGACCAGACAGGTTGAACTGGTAAGCCGGCGGGAAGAAGCATTTATAAATACTGCTAAGCAGATTTCTTATTTATTTATTGATGAGTTTCAAGATACAGATGATGCTCAGATTAGATTGGCGGCACGGCTGGTTAAGGCCTTAAAGTTGAAGCTTTTTGTGGTTGGAGATATCAAGCAAAGTATTTACCGATTCAGAGGGGCAGATTACACGGCATTCGATAATTTGAGAAGATTAATGGCAGAGCAGAGTGAAGCGCTGCACGCTTTTTCCCTGCGGAAAAATTATCGGTCGGCTGTAAGCATTCTTAACGATATGGACCGTTTGTTTTCAGCATGGGGTGGGGCTGAGTACTTAACTTACCGCAGTAGCGACCGACTTGTAGGCATGCGGGAGAGCACTGAAGCTGCTGTAGAGATTTATCAGGTTAATTATAAACGCTATGATGAGAACCAGAGACAGTACACGATCGATCTAATACGAAGGGCGCAAGAAACGGTCAAACTCTCGGGTGAAGATAAAATTGCAGTGTTGGTTCGGACCAATGCACAGGCAGGAAGACTGAAAGCATGGTGTGATGATGCAGGGCTGAATACCCATTTGGAAATTGGTGGTACATTTTTTACGAGTTCCGCTATACAGGATTTTGCTTATTTGATTGATGCGCTGCTGTTTGTGAAAAGTCCATCGGCTTTAGTCAATTTATTGAATTCGCCGTATTCTAAGACGAACGTTCATTGGAGCTCGTTAATCCCCTTTGATGGAAATGAAGCTGAGCTCATGGAGTTCCTCGAGCATATAGAGCCTTTTAGTGGCTGGAAGAATATACAGGAAAATCTTCGTATTCAACCAGTACTTTCAGTTATAAGGCGTATTCTGGATGTATCAAATCCAGCGATGCGATTTATGCAGGAACAGTTAAATCTGTTGGAAGCTCAGAGGCCTGAGAATCCGGAAAATAAAAAAGAGTCGGAAACGCGCGCAATGCAGTATCAGAAAAACCTTAATCACTTGCTGGAACTGCTTCATCAGCAGTTTAGTACTGATTTTTTGTCACTATATTCTCTACATACTTGGCTTCATATGAATATAGCGGTTAATCGAGAGGAAGATGAGCCTGAGCTTGATGAGGAGGAAAAAGGCAATAGGGTTCGAATCATTACTGTTCATAAATCCAAAGGACTAGAATTCCATACTGTGATCCTACCGTTTACTGAACAAGTTTTTCGATATGGACGTAGTGAACTTCTGTTGGACCGTCGCAGCGGAAGTTGGACTGCTGGTTGGAATATTAAAGAAAATGAAAAGATTTTCTCAAGCGAGTTTTATGCTGAACTTAATTCTGGAGAAACCGTTGAAGTGGAGCGGGAAGAAGCACGGCTTTTATATGTAGCTATGACTCGCAGTGAAGAGCGGCTATGGATAGTGCAGAATAAAAAATACAGCAACCAGGATAACTGGAGCAAGTTGTTAGGTATGCAGGGAGATAAAAAATAATGAAAAACGTAGTCATAACGTATACCAATCCAGCCCGTTTGTCAGAAACCTCAGCGTTTACTCCTTTTGTAAACAGCCTCCATCTATGCGCAACGAACAGCTTACGAAAGGGAGTAACTAAATATTACCAGGGTAAGCCTGCGGAATATATCCATGCGCCGATTGTATCAGCGGGGATGCTGTTTTCTAAACTTTTAGGTTCATGGTCTTCGCCTGCTGTTAAGATGAAACAGTTTACTAAATTGACGAAGTTGATGCGCGGTCAGGAGAATACATGGGGTAGAGAACTTTGCCGAGCTTTCAGACACAATCAAATTGATGTACTTCAGACGATGCGGACACTGGCTGAAATAGGAACTACACCAGTTGAACTCAAGCCGACGAGTCGGGAAGAGCAGCTTTTTCAAAGTGTATGGGGTCTTATGGAGTCAAGTGACTCCGACTTTCAGCGCATCCGTTCTAGGCTAGGCTCAGCTCATAATATAGAGAAACGTTTAAGAGAGGCGCTGAGTGAATGTTTGATTGATGTGAGCCGACTTCCTGAAAAAATCACAGAAATTGTGCTTCATGGTTTTTATTTCATTACACCGCTTCAGTATCGTGTAATGTCTTTGTTTCAAAATGCGGGCATTCGCCTAGTATTTCTTAATCTCTACGATACGCGATATCCAAATTCATTCAGATCGGTCGAACGCTTTCTATCCCAATGGGTCCCGGTTGAACAGTGGCAAATCCAGCAATCGATAGTCGTTTCAGAGATGAGTTGGGGCGATGTTTTTGCTTCAGCCTATGAAGAGGAGACACGCAAATCAGCGGATGCACATTTTGGACCGCGGGTTATTCAGTTTGAGGATTTTCAGACATTTTTATCTCATTATGAAGATCATTCTGAGAGAGAAACCTACTATTCACCCGAGCATGAAAACTTGAACAAACGCTTGAAAGATTATTATCCAGAAAGCTATCCAGATCGACATTTTCTTGCATATCCTATAGGACAGTATTTATTTCATCTCCATCAAATGTGGGATGATCAGAAGAGAGAGCTGGTCCTGAATGAAAAGGGGCTGTTTGAATGTTTTTCGTCTGGATGGTTGCAGATTGAAGAGAAAAATGCAAGGAATTTCACAATTATGCTTGAAGATGTTCTCCCTTACTTTTCATCCTGCAGCACGTTAAAAGAATGGCGGAGACAGGCAGAATTACTAAAAGAAGTGAAATTAAATGCAGCGGATGCATTCGAAAATTCCGGCAGTCGGTTTCACAGAATGATGGGAAATCCAATGCTTCGCTTTTCGTTTTTTAAGGTCAAACATACAGATATTGTGCTTCTGCTTCAGTTTATGGAGAAGCTGTTTACCCAAGCAGAACTTCTCTTTGGAAGAAAGGAAATTCGGCTTCACGAGCATTTTGAGCAAATAGCACAGCTGCTAGCTGCAGGACCGGACCCAGAAACATTGGCCGAGGAAGAGCGAGAACTGCTGGAACAGCTCCGAAAAAGACTGAAACTAGATTTTATTGATGATGAGTCTTATTACATTGATGATGTAGCCCAAGCGGTAGCGCTGTATCTCGGTGGTGAATTCAATAATGAATTAGAAGAAATGACGTTACCGATCAGTAAGTTTGAGGACGTCGATGCCGTCGCATTTATGGACAGAGAGATTCATCTTTGTAATTTGGATGAGGAGAGCTTGCCATATGCAGTGAATAGTATGCCTTGGCCGCTTACACGTCAGACAGTACATGGATTGCAAAGTAGGGAGCTGGAGATGCTTTTTATCCGTGAAGACGTATCTTCTTCTTCGGCCAGATATCTGTTTTATAACGTTCTTGCTTTCGCCAAGCAGCCAGTACGCCTATCCTGGATTCGCAATAAAGAGAGTAAAAAGCTGGAGGAATCCGTATACATTATGGTATTAGGTCTCTCGCCTGAGAAGCGAAGCGCTTTGTTCCAGACTCAGGATTTGGAGCCAGCAGGCTGCGCTAAGGGAAATCTGGAAGCTGTGTTTCAGCACCTCAAATCATTCCCGGCTGATGCCGCTGCTGAGTTTGCATTGTGTCCAAGACGTTTTTATTACAGTTTTGTGGTGCAGCCATTCGCTTCGTATCGCAATGAATTTCATCAGCAGATTTTATACCAAAACCTGTTGAAAGCATCATATGCGCTGTCAGATGCTTCTACTCAGGAGATTAATGCTCAGTTATCAGCTATATTTCCACACTGGCCTGAAGTGAGGAAAAGATACTTGGCCGAAGAAGCACAGAAATATCGCAATACCTTTTCGAAGGGCTATGATCGTTATGAGAGCAGGAACTATGTTCGGGGTCGGCGATTATTTCAGCTTCTGGTGCCGAGTTACCCTGTGGATGACAAAAATTTATTGGAGCCAGCGAACAAGGCTTTTCAAGCCAACGTCATAGACGAAACACTTGCGAAACCTATTCAGGATGAAAAATTAATGCAGCTTCGAGCCAATCCGTCCGAACTGTGCCGCTTCTGTCCTCACCTGCCTGTATGCATTGAAGGGTATTATCCAGCCGACGACAAAATGAGGTCCTTTAAATGAAAATAAACAACGACCTATGGCAGCAGGTTGCCTTCCGTTGGGTCCAACAAATGTCTGCAGAACAGCAGAAATTAATCGAACAGTCTGCCGCAGAGTCTGCGACATTGGTATTGCAGGAGCTCGAGATTAAGGGGACATCAGATACAATTCGTAATGCAAGAGATGAAGTGCTATTTCTTATCTCTCAAGACTACGACGATGATGACGACTTTATATAATACGGAGATGAAAGCTATGCAGGATATTATTTTAACCAAAAAACAGCAGGAAGCAGTCGATTATGAAGGTGATCAGCTGTTGATCCGGGGAATAGCGGGCAGTGGAAAAACAACGGTGCTGCTAAAGCAGGCTCATAAAATTATAACGAAGCATCCAGATCAGAGTATTGCTCTCATTACATATAATCAGACTCTCGCGCGATATGCAGCAGAGCTTGCATCTCTGTTAAAATCAGACCGACTTAAAGTGAAAACATTCCATTCATGGGCTTACGGTGCACTTTCTAGAAACGGTAGGGTACCACGTGTCCTCTCTGGAAAACAATTGACAAAGTTAATTCTTACCTGTAGACAGGAACTGAAAATGAATAGTACCCATCGCTTTTTTAGAGAAACCCGGTTTGAAGAATTTCTACAAGATGAAATAAAGTGGATCAAAGGCATGGGAATACTTACACGAGAGAGCTATATGAGAGTTGAACGAAATGGTAGAGGAACTAAAGTTAAAGTGGACCGCAGTGATCGTGATAAAATATTTGACTTGTTCGAACTGTATCAAAATAAACTTAAACAAGAGATGTTATGTGACTATGACGATTATGCTCTTTTGCTTAAGCAGCAGGGAGTGCCGCAATCTCAAAAGTTTGACAATATCCTTATAGATGAGGCACAAGATCTGCAGCAAGTACAGCTCCAACTTCTTAAAAACTGTGCAGGAAAACGGATCATTATAGCTGCAGATAAAGGTCAAAAGATTTATAAGACTTCTTTTTCGTGGCGTGAAATTGGTATTAACATTACTGGCGGCCGAACCAAAATATTAACTGATTCGCAGCGCTCCACTGAACAAATTATGAGGCTGGCTGCAAGTCTTCAGCAGCATGATCCGCTGTGTAAAAACAAAGATGATGAATTTGTCCCGCCAGAAATGCCAAGCCGTCAGGGGCCAAAGGCCGAGATTATACAATGCTTGGGCTATATGGAAGAGGAAGTATTTGTGACCAACACAATAGCTCATCTTCGGAAGGTATATCCGAAATGGAGCATAGGTCTTCTGAGTAGACAGATGGCTCCCTTCAACCGATATGAGCGGGTGTTGAATGATAAGGGAGTTGACTGCGTTCAGGTCAAGAAGGAAGGGGCCAGCGTGCTTAACGCTGGTGTGAAATTAATGTCTTTTCACTCAGCGAAAGGACTTGAGTTTGATGCGGTGTTTATTATACGTGTTAGTGAGAACAGCGTTCCTTTTTTGGATAAGGGACATGATGAACCGGATGAGGAGGAATTGGCTGTAGAGCGGAGACTTCTGTATGTTTCCATGACACGGGCCAAATCGATTCTTTACATGGCATACTACGGTAAGCCATCACGTTTTATAGATGAAATGGACAGCAGTTTATATAATCATGCGAAAGTATAAGGGGGGTGAATAGTTTAATGCTTCCTTTCTTTTGGAATCAGCTGGCTGAGGCATGGGTCGATAGACATAGCAAAAAGGATGAGCAGCTTCAGAATGAGTACCACTGGAACGAATTCATTAAGAACGGTACTCTGTTGGATGGAATACAACTGAGTCCAGAGCAGCTTGCTGTCGTACAAACACAGGAGAAACACCTTTTAATTAGCGGTTCGGCAGGAAGTGGGAAAAGTATTACTCTCCTGGGGAGGATGTTTAAAGTTCTGGCTGAACCTGCACCATCACGTATTTTATACGTCTCCTTTAATCCCACGCTGATGCAGGATGCCAATAAGCGATGCATGCAGTCACCCATTTTCCGGGAGTTAAAAGATGTACATACGGTCCATTTCTATACTTATCATTTCATGGTTAGCAGACTCCTTAAAGAATCTGGGCTCATAGAAGTCGGAGAGCTGCAAATGTCTACGCACAATCTTGATAAATTAGATGACCTTGCTCAGCGCCGATGCAAGGGTTTTACGGAGAAATATGTTAAAACCCCAGAGTACAGCTGCCTTCCTAGAGATAGAAGTTTGTATACTTCACATTTTGATGGATTTATGCTGGAAGAGTTTCTATGGATGAAAGCAAATGGATATGTAACGGAGGAACTCTACTTAGACTGTGAGCGTGCAGGGAGGGGGATTAATCCCCGTTTAACTAAAGAACAGCGCTATACCGTCTTTCAAATGTTTACTGCCTATCATCGGTATCGAGAACAGACGTATGGGAAGAATTATGATCCGGAAGACTACGCGCTCATCTTATTAAGGCATATTGAAATGCTTCCTGACGCACTAAAATACGACCACATATTCATTGATGAGTTCCAAGATTTGCAACCGATGCAGTTAAAAAGTTTAGTGCTTCTTGCGAAAAAAAGTTTAGCGCTGTCAGGTGATTTAAAACAACGTATTTATAAACGGACACCCTTTGCTTTTAAGGATCTTGGCATTGAGGTCGAAGGAAGACGTACCCACAGGCTGAAAATTAATTACCGATCAACTAAGCAGACTATGAAATTGGCAAGATCAATCTCTTTTCTGGATACGGAGAATGACCGTGAGGATGATCTTCTATTTGTGCGTGAAGGTCCAAAACCAGAGATTCGATATTACCAAACAACGGATAATCTAAATCGCTACCTAATCAGAGAAATTCATGCTCTCCGTCAACAAAGAGAGGACTGTTCCATCGCTGTTATTCACAGATATGACGGAGATATGTGGAAAACAAAAAATTGCAAGACGCATATGTTATTGAAGCGAGAATTTGATGTTGTTGGTGTTGAGAGTTACGGTAAGAAATTTAATTATTCCCAGCAGCGGAAGCCTGTCTTTTTCACAGATGCTTTTGCAGTAAAAGGACTTGAGTTTGATTTTGTTTTTATACTGCATTTTGATTCTTCCCATTATCCTCAAAAGTCTAAGATCGATGACTTGCTTCGACGCTCAGAAAACGATAAGTGGTCAAATAACTTTATCTCTGATGAAGATGCTATATACAACGATGAGAAAAAGATATTGTATGTCGCTTTATCCCGGGCAAAGGAAAAAGTAGTTCTGCTTTACAAGGGGGAGACAGAAAGAAAAATATCTCCGTTTGTTCGATTGTTTCACGGTCCAGACTATGCTGCGCACGGATTCACCAAATCGCGATATACAAAGTAGCTGGCTTTTTTAGAGCTGTAGGCAAATTCAAGATTAACCAATGGAAGCGACATCTATAAATAAGCAGCAGTATTCAAGATTCTATGAAAATTCTTGAACGCTGCTGTTTTTATTTCATATACAGGCAATTAGAGAATTGTTTTGAAGGAGATCGTAGAATAATAGAAATTAGAAATATGGGGATCTTTAGTCTCCAGTCAGGTAGTTTTAACACAATTGGCGAAATGTTATAATGTTATATAGGAGGTAAATATTAGTTTTAAATTGGATAAATATCCTTAAAAGTTATATATCATCATTGCAGAATCTAGTAGAACTTTATCTTGGGAACGCGTCATCATTCATCAGCGGTTTGATCTTTACTGTTAGAGCGCGTTGATTTTTGCAAAGAATTTTACTCTAAGGAGGTATTTTATTTGGTTAGTGAAGAAAAAAGTATTCTCATATCAAAGTTGTCTAAACAACATGGACAAAAGCAAATATTGAACGATGTGTCCTTTGAAGCAAAAGAAGGAAGAATTACAGCTTTTCTTGGGCCAAATGGTGCGGGAAAAAGCTCAACACTTCGTATTTTATTAGGACTTGATCATTCAACAGGAACAGCAACTTTTGGTGGGCGAAAGTATACAGCATATGATACGCCATTGAAAGTGGTAGGAGCTGCTTTTGATGGGGTAGGGGGAGCGCCTTCTAGAAAGGTACATACTCATCTGAGAATTATAGCACAAAGCAATAACATTTCTATTGATCGTGTGTCAGAGGTACTGGATATCGTTGGTTTATCAGATAAACATAAAGCGAGACTTGGAACCTTATCATTAGGTGAGGGGCAGCGGCTTGGACTTGCGGCCGCGCTTTTGGGAGATCCACAATTTCTTGTATTGGATGAACCAACCAACGGGCTCGATCCGACAGGAATTCGCTGGTTTAGAAAATTTATTCGTCAGCAATCAGAAATGGGAAAGACCGTGCTGCTGTCTTCGCATATTCTTTCCGAAGTGGAAGCTGTGGCGGACGATGTCGTTATTATTAACCAAGGGGAAATCATAACTACTGGTGAGATCAAAGATGTAATGAAGGACTTGGAATCACTGGAAGATGTATTTTTTTCTCTTACTGAGAGCGGGGCATGATGATGGACTCTTTTTTTAGAAGCGTAAGATTTGAGCTAAACAAGATTACCTCAATGAAATTGTGGTGGGTTATTTGTGCTGCTGCTATCGTTGTTCAACCCTTACTTGCATTCATAACAGCGAGAGGTTACCTTAAGATCGGTTTAGAAGCTACGCCAGAGACTCAATCTGGTCTATTAAATGCCCTGCCCCCTTTGGATTACTTTGGGTTTGAATTAGTTCCTTTTGGCGTACTGCCAATGGTGATATTTGGAGGAATGATTGGGGGCAGTGAATATTTACATCATCAACTGCGTACAACCTTACTTGTTCAGAGCAGTCGGATCAAGATATTCTGTGCGAAAGCACTCGCAGTTGTAGTCTGCGGCGTAATTATTTCAAGTACAGCTATATATTTAACCATCTCCATTACACATTTCACATTAGGGGGACAGGGACTACCTCCAATTTCTTTAAGTTCTACAGCTTGGCAGTTTATTGGTTACTCGGTCCTGGATTGGATTTTACTTACGATCCTTTCATTTGGATTAGGCATGGTCTTTAAAAATGCAATAGTGCCCTTAGCTTTTTTGGTTCCACAAATTTATAATTTAGGCTTATATCTAGCTCAAAAGTGGGATTGGGGAATGTACCTTCCGGTGGCAGCCGGTAATCTTCTCTTTGCAACACCAACAGATCCTTTTGAGCATGATCCTTTAAAAGGCGTTGTTGTACTTCTCGTATGGGCAATTGCAGCTTTGTCCGTTTCTTGTTACACCTTTATTCGTAATGATGTAGGGGGGAGATATTGATGTATGCTGCGATGCTTAGTGAAAAGACTAAATTTTTTTCATTTGGCTGGTGTATTCTGGGTATATTCGGGGCAGCAGCTGTTCCGCTCATTTACCTATTAACATTGGATACATCAACGTCCGTGGGTGAAAAGGAAATTTTCTCACTTTGTTTACAAGCCCTCTATTTAGGTCATCCAGGTGTTATAGTCGCCAGTGCAGCCTATTTCGGACAAGAATACTCGAACTCTGCGTTAAGAACAACACTTCTCACACAACCATCAAGACTAAAATTAATAGGTGTGAAATTTATCAATAATGCACTAATTACCGTAATTGCAGGGATCGCTGCGAGTATTATTTGTTCTCTTGTGCTGTTCATTCAATTTGATATGGAATGGTCGTCAGCCTATGGAATGATGATGGCTGAAAGTTTACCTCTAAGTATACTTAGTTGGGTCCAAATGGCCTTAATAACCTCTGCTCTATCTGTAATTACAAAATCGCTTATCGTACCACTAGCTATAATGCTCCCTCTGATGTTGGGACTGAGCCACATGTTTTTTTCAATTTCTCAATCAGCAAAATTTTTACCCACCCTTGCTGTAATGAACCTTTTTTCGTTACCTGAGTCTACTGCTTTTCTAGAAAAATGGTCGGGGTTGGGCATGCAATTTGCTTGGGCCGTATTGTTAATAGCCATCTCTACTTATGTCTTCTCGTATCGTAATGTTCGTTAATAGCAAAGTACATAAATAAGGTACTGCAGAAAAATATATATCTGTATTCGTTAGATGCTAAAAATCAGCAGGGTTAGAGAATCTTTCAAAGATTCTCTAACCCTGCTTTTATTTTAATACGTTTTTTTAGTGAGGATGAAGTGCGATGCACGGGTAAGAATAGATAAGAGAATAGACAAGAGTTAAGAGATAAGAGAAGAAGAAAAAATAGATATGGTGATAAACATGACAGAAAACTCGTTTTTTTGGAAAGAACTGCTGGCGTGGTATTCAGAGAACGGGCGGCATGATTTTCCTTGGCGGAATACCACAGATCCCTACCGGATATTACTTGCAGAGTTTTTGCTTCAGCAGACCCATGTACGCAAAGTGGAAGAAGTTTATGATCGAATGCTGCGTGAGTATGGTGATATAAGAGAACTTGCCAATGCAAATATGGAAACCGTAGAGGCAATCATTGCTCCGATCGGGCTGAAGTATCGTGCAGCAAGATTAATCAGAACAGCTGAAATTATCTGCAGTGAGCATCATGGTCAAGTGCCGAATAATTACATCGAGTTAAGAAAGCTTCCTGGAGTCGGAGATTATATTGCGAATGCCGTGCTTTGTTATGCTTTTGATCAGCCTGTCGTCCCCATTGATACCAATGTGATTCGCCTCTTTACAAGGTACTTTGGTTATACTTCAACCAAAACCAGGCCTCGGATGGACAGAGAGTTAGCACAAAAAATCAGGAGTCATTTTGAAGGCATGGAACGAACAAGGGAAGCTAATTTGGCAGTACTGGATCTTGCCGGAGCAATATGTACTGCCAGAAAACCTCATTCGACCGAGTGCCCATTATCCAGATATTGTACAGACTTTCTCTCACGTACAGCAGATTCCAATCCATAATGGATCGTTTCGGCCAATGGGTTTAACACCAACAGAAGTTTATTTCTCAAGTCATTCATACTTGGAGAGATAAGCTTCTTTTTATTGGGGATTTTTCTCAAAAATAGGTTGACACATAAGTGGTAGAATATATATCATATGATCTATATCAAGTGAAATGTATTGTATTGGACCTTTCACTCCAGGAGGAGACAACACACATGGCACCCAAAAAGAAGTTTACTAAAGATCAAATTATTGATGCAGCGTTCGAAATTGCGAGGGTAGAGGGGGTTAATTCCATTACAATCCGCAAGGTGGCGGAGAAGCTGGGAGGCTCGATCGCCCCAATCTATGTAAATTTCAAGGAAATTGGTGAGCTGCTTGAAGGTGTATATGAGAAAACCTTTGAAGTGAGCAGACAGATTCTGCTGGAGCAAAAATCCGGGCATCCGTTTCAGGATATTGGGGTGGCCAGCATTCGTTTTGCCAGAGAGTATCCTATGTTGTTTCGGGATATTGTTATGCAGAAAAATGATCAAGCGAAGCATAATGAGGAAGAAACAAGACATTTCATACACATGATGAGAACGGACCCTGATCTGAGCGGATTATCGGATGATGAACTGATGACCATTCTACTCAAGATGAAGACGTTTCAGGTTGGGATAAGTGTGATGGCTGCGAACGATTTGCTGCCAGAGGATTACACGGAGGAACGGATGATTCAGCTCATGAATAGTGCAGCTGAAGATGTCATCAGCACAGCGAGGCGTAGAATCGAACAATCATAGATGGGAGGGGATCGGGGTTAACATATCAGCAGGAAGAAGAAAGCTCAGTCTGCTTTTATTCATCGTGGTGGTGTTGGCAAGCGGTTGGATTGGTGTATGGGTAGATATGAAGATGCCGGAACAACCGGAAGGAAATTCGTTAGGCATGGGGTTGTGGCTGGTATTGCCGATGCTCACGATGCTCGTGCTGCGAATAGTAAGTCGGGATTGGAAGGATATTGGCGTGAGGTTCAATTTTAAAGGGAATATGAAATGGTATGCTGCAGCTATTGCGATCTATCCTGTTATGGCAGTCATCGTTGTTGGTCTTGCATTTCTTTTGGACAGCGCCCATGTCTCTGATATTGAGATCAATACGCTTCTAACCCTTATCGGTGTTTCCACTGCGGGCAGCTTTATAAAGAATATTTTTGAAGAGTTTGCTTGGCGTGGATATTTAACTCCCAAACTGATTGAGTTGAAGTTTAATGATGGGTCGCTTTATCTCGTGTCTGGCCTTGTATGGGCTCTATGGCATGCTCCTTATTATATGGTTTTCCTTCCTAATACTTATTTTGAGACAACCACGAGAACGAGCTTTCTCTTGATAGGTTGTGTGTTGATGGTCGCATGGTCGATCATGTACGTCGAAATTTATCGTCTTACGAAATCAGTATGGCCGTGTGTATTCATGCACGCTGTGGAAGATGGGGTCCCTACCTTGCTGTTATCGGTAACCGGAATCATTACACTAACCAAAACAGGGGAATTGTGGCTTAGTCCGACAACTGGTATTATTACAACGGTTTTATTCGTTGGATTCGGCTTATGGCTCAGATCGGTCCGAGTCAGGAAAGAACAGAAACTAAGCTTGGGACATTAGAAAGAGCTAGAGGGCACATCGCCTGATTCCAGTGGTATTCAAGACACATCAAAAAGGAGCTGGAACTGTACTACATTGTACTATCCCTGCTCCCTATTCGTGTATAAAATGCTGCTCCTAAGAATCAGCAACGATTCACCATTCCAGTCCTGACTCTATGTGTAATAACAGTTCATGCTGCTCAGCCTATCTACCTTTACGCGATAGATGTAACTGGATGTTTAACACGTACAGGATAGATATGATCACCATGGTTTTTTACAAAAAGACCTTCATTGGTCATTGTGCTTTTTAAATCGATATCTTTGTTCTCATCCGGGGTGAAATGAAACGTTACTTTCTCCGTAGTTTCATCAGAGATCGTATTCAAAATATCTTTCATATTGATTTCGTTTAAGCTGACAACATCGAAGAGGTCGATATTACTGTCTTCTTTCTGATAAATGACAATGACCTTTTCGTTTTCCAAATAATAAATATCATTATTAAACACATTCAAACAATAAAACATGAATATGCCAGGAGTATGATTGGTTGCAAACCGCTTGGAAACAGGCAATCTTTGTGATGCAAATTGTTGAATAAGGTGTAAATCATCTGCGTCAGTTACATCCAGTCTCCGCAGGTTCGCAGATTTTGATGGGTTAGCTGTACTGTGGAAATCCATTGAAAACAGGTGTTCTTCTAAGGGTTTGAACCCAAACTTAGGGTAGAAATCAAGCACGGATTCATTGGCAAAAAGGTACATGACATCGTACTTGTTCTCGTATTCCTCCAGAATTTTGTTCATTAAATGCGTGGATAGTCCTTTCTTGCGGTAGTCGGGATGTGTCATCACCGTGCCAATTTGGATTGCATTTTTCTTCTCTCCGTGGATGACCAGTTCTAGGATATTCACGGATGCATTAGCAACAATCTGATCTCCATCTGCAAACGAGAAAGGGGTGTATCCTTCGCCCCAGCAACCATGTCGATACCAATTTTCAAAATGGATATCAAATGTACTCGCAGCGAGTTCAAAAAAACTGTTCCGAAGTGTGTCATTATTTTTATAATTTTTCGTAAATTTCAAATCCTGCATGATATGTTCTCCTTGTCTTGTTGTTAAGTCGAATCAAACTTACATTTCTACCATATATTATTCGGTGGAAAGTTCTAAAACCCTTCACTTAACATCAAGAGTAATTAATAACGAATAACATAAGAAAAGAACTGCCAATGCTGGTCAGTTCTTTATTCGTATCGTACATTTATGTAATTTCTTGATCGTCTGTAAGAGCGGTAACGACTGTAATTAAAGTGGTGGAGAATTACCATCTGTCCATTCTTTCTTTACTGTGCAGCATCGAGTACCCTGTCAATCAAACCATAATCTCTGGCTTCATGCGCATTCATAAAGTTGTCTCTGTCCGTATCTCGTTCAATGTTCTCCAAGGGCTGACCAGTCTGCCCAGATAGGATATTGTTGATGTTATCCCGTAATCGAATAATGCGTTTAGCACTAATAGCAATATCTGAGGCTTGACCTTGTGCTCCGCCAAGCGGTTGATGAATCATAATTTCGCTGTGTGGAAGCGCGAATCGTTTACCTTTTGCACCATTAGATAGTAAAAAAGCACCCATAGATGCAGCCATGCCAACACATAGTGTAGATACATCGGCCTTAACCAAATGCATGGCATCATAGATGCCCATACCTGCTGTAATGGAACCGCCCGGTGAATTGATGTACATATGAATGTCCTTTTCCGAATCCATGGCATCCAAATAGAGCAGCTGTGCAATAACGCTGTTCGCAAGCGCGTCTGTGATTTCTCCAGATACAAACAAGATCCGGTCCTGCAGCAGCCTGGAGTATATATCGTAGGTGCGTTCCCCGCGGGAGGATTGTTCGACAACGTATGGAATCAGATTCATAGTGATACCCCCTTTAGTATCCATAGTCAATTCGATAATTCTTTTCAAGACGAGAAATCCTTTGTTCCAGTATCTTTGGCTGAATGTAAACAAAATTACTGTCATCTTCGTCATCATCTTGGGTAGGAGAGGTATTGCTTAAGGCTTTGACTCGTTCAACAACGTGCTGATTAATCTCGGCTGTATCCATTTCTTCTTCAGGGACGACTTGAATCGAGATGTCTTGATGTACGGCTGCCTCGGAGGTCAGCAAGCTTACTACGATGGTCATTTCACCACATGGAATCGCATCTTGCGTAAAAATTTCTATGATCATGTCTTGACCTGAGGCATCCGTGATAATGTGTCCTTGCTCATTTTCAATCAGACCATTCAGATTCTTGGAGCGATAAATCCCTTTTGGCAGCTGGATTTTGATTTCAGATATTTGGAGTAAGTCTTCCGGATGGAGCTGTATCCATAGATGATTCATGCCTTCTTCGTTTTCCATCTTGGACTTTGCTAACTGAATATCAACCATTACAAATGTTCACCCCTTAGTGCTTGCGATACAGATTCGATGACTCTTTGTTTGACCTCCGCAGATATTCGAGGACTAATCGTGATAATAACATCATCTGTAATCTTGAGTGTTTCGTTTTCAATAATGCGGCTTGGTTCATATAACGTAATTTGCTGGCTAATTTTCTCGATGTCATCCATCGAAAGTTTCTTTAAGGTTTCCTGAATGGAAGACAGAGTCTCACCTGTTCTGGATAGAGTGATGATTGCACGAAAATGATGAAGATGGTTATCCGTGTAAACTCTTTTGTTGCCCACTAATTCAAGCGGAGGTACCATTCCGATTTGGGTGTAGTACCTCACGGTTCGCAGATTCATGCGAGGATCATCCTGCTGGAGAATTTCAGCAACTTGTTTAGCTGTATAACTATTCATGATACACCTCCTATGACATTAAACTGTTCATGTTACAGTTTACTGTATTGTGTACAGTTTACTGTAACATAATACATTTGTCAAAATAAAACATTTAGCCTTTATGGGGAAGTGTATAATTGCTGGAGAAAAGAGAAATATCTCCTGGACGCTGCCTTAAGTGAGATATCGTTTGCCCTTTCTTTGATCATCATCCCAAGTCCAAGTTTAGTGTGTTATATTGAGGGAGAACGGGTTAGAGGTATACAAGCTGTGCAGGTGTTCAGGAATTATTTCAAGAAATATTTCAAGAAATATTTCAAGAATGACGTGAACCCGCATTCATGTATGGTACTTTTCCACTGTATTCAAATCACTTACGCGTTCACACAATACCATTACATAACAGGTGGGATGTAAGATGTTCTTTGTTGTTACATTGCTTGTGTGTTTCGTTCTATTCATGCTGCTGACATCGTTCTTCAACAGGAAACATAAAGTGCTGATCTCGTTCGCCAGTGCTCTTGTGGTGAGCATGCTGCTTCAGGTGTTGGAACAATTTTATCTGAGCAGTATTTTGGTGGCAGCGTTTCTGGTTTACTTTATCATCGGGAATATCAGCACGTTCAAAAGCAGCCAGTTGAAGCTGAGCTTGGCGATATTATTCAGTACATCGGTGGTAACGCTCGTCCTTTCTTTTACCTACTTTAATCAAAAGACAGCGCCACCAGATGCCGAGATTCTTAGAGTCATGTTTATCTATTATCCGCTGCTTGTTATATTCATCGCGTGTTATGCCTATATGCTTCTTAACCTGTTTAATTTTAAAATATTGCAGGCGGCCAATCCGTTCCTGTACATCTTGAATAAAGCTCGCGCGTGGCGGCGGATGATGCATATGTTCTGGATTATTTCACGCAAAGGGTTGGCTCATTTGATCCAGCAGGATCATGCCAAACTGCCATATGTTATTGCTGAAGTACTGGATAACATGGGTGGTGTATTTGTGAAGTTTGCCCAAGTGTTATCGACCAAAAAGGACATGTTACCTGCAAACTACATCCAGGCCTTCTCCAGTTTACATGATCAGGTGAAACCGCTAAGCCCACATGAGCTGAAAGCGATTATCGACAACAAAATCGGAAATATGGATGAAACTTATGAATCCTTTGGCATGGAACCCATCGCAGCGGCTTCGATTGGACAAGTTCATCTGGCGAAGCTGAAGTTGACGGGAGAGAAGGTTGTTGTCAAAATCTTAAGACCTGATGTGAAGCAGAAAATGACGGTTGATTTGGATATTTTAATCCAGTTTGTATCATGGCTATCCGAGCGTTCTGTCAAAATCCAAAGACTGGGATTAATTCAGCTTGCTGAAGGGTTCAAACAGAATTTGATCGAGGAAACGGATTTTGATATTGAAGCCTTGAATACGAATCTGATCCGAAAAGCATTTGAAGAACACAACATTCGTATCCGTGTCCCCGAAATCTATTCGGAGTGTTCGACAAAACAGATCTTAACCATGGAATACATCAAAGGAACCAGCTTCACGAAAGCGGTGACAAGTGATGTTTCCGAGAGGATCATGCACGCATTCTTGGATCAGATTCTAGTGATAGGTATCTTTCATGCAGACCCGCACCCCGGAAATCTGATGCTGACCGCTGATGGAGAGGTTGCGCTGATCGACTTCGGTTCGGTGGGTTACTTAACGGATGAAGAACGAGGTGGGATGTTAAGCTTCCTGATGGGATACAGCAATCGAGATACGAAAGAGATGGCGCATGGTTTGACACGAGTTTGTGAGGATGGGCATTTACTGGATGAAAAGTTGATTGAACAGCGTCTGAGCCGACTTTTGTCTGAAGCATCTTTCTCACCAGATCCGACAAGTGTCATGATGAAACGAATGATGTCCATGATCACGGAGATGGGGCTTTCGTTAAAACCTACGATTGCCGGAGCATTCAGAGCCATCATTACGTTGGATGGGACACTGTCATCTGTAGATGATACGTACTCTTTATCTGCAGCCAGTCAATCTTACGCAGCTCATATGGATAAAGGACAAGTGGTCAAAGAGCGTATAACAAAGGTCAAAGAGCAGATTACAGACTACATTCCGAAGTTGTTGGAACTGCCTATTCTGAAGGACAATAAAATTACGATTGCTCGTGAGGAAAATCATTCACTGCATGATTTCACGGGCACTCTGACAGTGGGTGTATTCACGGTAATCTGTATGGTTGTCATGCTTGCTAGCTTTGTGCTGCAGGGTGAATTGATGCGATTTTTATTCGCTCCGTTATCCATATCTGGATTTGGCGTAGGCATGATCATATTGATCGTGGCTGTAATTAAACAGTTGAAACCGAAGGTGTAAGTAAGATGCAGAATGAGACAGAATGGAGGCTGTACTATGCCAGTATCATTAGATAAGGCAAGGGATTTTGTATATGCTAACGGTTTACTCTGGGAGCAAGCGTTATTTAGTTATCTTTTTGATGGTGGCTCGATTGAACGACTGTATCAGTGCCTGCTCTGTTACAAAAATGCAGACGGCGGGTGGGGACATGGTTTGGAGCATGATATTAAATGTCCGGATTCACATCCGCTCGCGCTGGAGTTTCTTCTGACCATGGGCAGGGATATGAATCTGGCGCTGACAGAGGTGTTGATCGGTACGGTAGACTGGGTTGAAAGCAATCGAAATGAAGACGGCTCTTTGAAGAATCCTGACTCCTTACATAAGTACCCTCATGCTCCGTGGTGGAGTAGTGGCGGGCAGTCCGCACCCGATTCAATTACAGGTAATTTGATCAAACAGGGGATTTGCTCCGCTTCCTTAGCTGCATCGACATCGATCTGGGCAAAATCTAACCTGACGCTGGGGCACATTCAGGCCAATGATTGGCTCTTTATGGCATACCATGCCCATGACTACTATCTCAATCTCGAAGATACTCCTGAGAATAGACCTTTTATAGAAGCGACAATCGACAATATTATAAAATGTGCTCAGAACACGACGGAGAAAAACTACTTTACCCTTTTCCAATTTGCCAGTTCACCGGATACCCGGGTCGCTCAGGCGATGTCTAAGGATATGCTGAACGAATTTCTGGATGATCTGGTGTCTTCGCAGCGTGAAGATGGCGGCTGGAGCGATGAGCATGGCTTGAAGCATTGGCAGCCGTATCATACGATCTTTACGTTATCGGTGCTTCGGAATTACGGGAGGCTGTAAGTTGGAAAAGTAATCATTTGTGATAGACCCAGTTCTGCTGAATTTGGGTCTTTTCGTTATTTAAGCAGAGCGATCGGGAAGATGACCGTAACCAGAGTGAAGGGAAGAACGTCCTATAAGACAATAGATGATATTTAAAAAAAACAAAACACGAAGGAAGGGTCGATGATGCCATGAGAAAACCCATTCCGAGATCCAAGCTGCGGTTGATGTTGGGAAAAACATACTATACTTGGCGAAGGTATGCGAAATGGTTAATTGACGGTACATCATTTGCTAAGTCCTTCTCGCAGGAAAAGTTTCCGCATGTTATATTCCATCATGAAACACCTACCCTTCGAAAGTTGAAGGACGTGGATATGTGGCTTCAGCATAACAAAGAAATCAATCTGTCAATTGCAATTGAATGTCTGAATGGACTGCTCCTTCAGCCTGGTGAAACGATGTCTTATTGGAAGCTGATCGGCAAAACTACAGCGCGCAAAGGTTATCTTCCGGGGATGATATTATTTTATGGCGGCTTTAAACCTGGGGTTGGCGGAGGACTCTGTCAGCTTTCGAATCTAATTTACTGGATGACGCTGCACACACCACTTGCCGTAGTTGAACGTCATCGGCACAGTTATGATGTATTCCCTGATTCGAACCGTACACAGCCGTTTGGAAGCGGAGCCACGTGTGCTTATAACTATCTGGATCTGATGATCTCGAATCCAACGACAACCTGTTACCAGCTTCATCTGGAATTAAAGAATCATGTACTGCAGGGAGAATGGCGGGCGAACGAGAAAGTACAGTACTCTTATGAAATATATGAGAAACAGCACCGTATTGAGCAGCAGCATTGGGGAGGTTACGTCAGGAGAAATGTGCTTCATCGGCGGGTTTACAATCAGGAAGGTGAACAGATTAATGATGAATTCATCATTGAGAACAATGCCTTGATGATGTATTCTCCGTTATTAACCGAATCAGCAATAACAGCAGAGTAAACAGCATTTTAAAACTACGGGTTTTCAATCAGAATAAGCTGTGCAGTCAGCGCGCATCCGATATACACCGGTGCGCGCTGTTTGAGTTTGCTTCAGTAAGCGATACCTGGTTCAATTCTTACTCGACCGCAAAATGTACAGCCGCACTGTACAGCATTTTATTACGAATAGGGTCAAATGTGACTTGGTGCTGAACCTGTTTCACTCGTAATACTAATGCTTTGTTTATATTGATTCGTTCCTCAATTGCTCGTTCCAATTCCTGAAAATCATACGCCTGCAGACATTCAACCTTGTCTTTGATCATATCCAATGAAATTTCCATCCTCTTCAGGCCTCCTCCAATTTTAATTTGCAGGTTAAGAGCCTGCCGAGCTTCATTGTAGAGCAGCTTCTTCAGTTCTACAATAGTGTGCGTAATTCAGAGGAACAGCAAAGACTAGTTTGTATGAAGAGCTTAGATCGTAATCGTAGAAAATGAAAAAGAATCTAATGAGACGGAGGCACCCGCCCGATAAATATATGAATCATAACGAATGTAACATTGACTTGAAGCCGCCAGCCTTTAGTTTGAACTGAAAAGGAGTCAACAGCCAATGATACGTGTCATTTTAATTGATGATGAAGCAGATGCTTTGAATTTGCTTGAAATATTGCTTAAGCAGGTAGGAGATGTCGAAATTGCCGGAACATATCTCAATCCTTTTCAAGCCATCGATGCTCTAAGCGAAACAGTGGTCGATGCCGTGTTCCTAGATATCCAGATGCCTGGTATGAAGGGGACCGAAGCTGCGCGCCGCATCCGAAGCATCTCGCCGGAGCTGCCCATTATTTTCACGACTGCCTATGCGGAATATGCGCTGGAAGCATTCGAGATTGATTCTACCGATTACTTGCTAAAGCCTTTTACATTAGCCAGATTAGAGAATACAGTGACTCGGATAGCAAAAAGTCTATCCAAGCAGAAAGATTCAGAGCAGACCAATAAGGCTCCTGTTCCGTCTGTTCGATCTCTTGGTGGGTTTCATATCTTCTCGCCGCCCAAGCCCGATATAGAAGTTATATGGAAAACAAAAAAAGAACGAGAACTGTGTGCGTTCCTCATTCATCATGAGGGCAAACGTGTGAATGCTGGCTTCATTATTGAGGCATTGTGGCCGGAGTATGATCTCGACAAAGCCAAATCGTATTTGTATACCTGTCTCTCTTATCTGCGGAAAAGCCTGACGGATCAAGACATCCCGATCCATATTCACAAAGGAAATCAGGGATTTTCCGCTGAGCTGAACAATATCACGACGGATGTGTCACTGTTCGAGACATTACTGAACCAAATATTGGGCGAAGGAAATATGAACGAGAAGCATTACCATCAGATGAACGAGATGTACAATGGAGATTATATGGAAGGATGCAATTTCGACTGGGCAATCGCCAAACAGTTGGAGATCAAATCCTTGTATGTCCGTGTGTTGCGCAAATGGAGTGTTTATTACCGTAACCGAGAAAATCTCTCATTTGCAGTGGATAGCTTGCAGCGACTGCTCACGATATTTCCCGACTCCGAGACCGACGGCCGGTCATTGATCAAACTCCATCTGGAGCTCGGTAATCGGAACGAGGCGTACCGTGTATGTTTGCAGTTGGAACAGGCTGTACGCGTACAGCTTGGATCAGAATTAGAGGAGGAAACGATGTTACTTTTTCATCAAACGAAGGAAAGACAGAGTTCACAGCTCAATGAGTCGTAAAATCATTGCGCTGCTTATTACAATAGCGATTCTTTTTACCACCTATGGATTACTGCTGACATATTTTACGGTCAATAAACAAAAGATGCCCACTGCAGTCAATGGAACGATGGATTTGACGAATTGGGCATTTGAGGAGAAGGGTGTCGTTCGGTTGGACGGACAATGGGAGTTTTATCCCCATCAGCTGCTTTTCAGCCGCTCTCTTGCCTCAGATCGTAGGGGAGATTATGTACCTTCAATGATCCAGGTACCAGGTAACTGGGCTAAGCAGATGGATACGTTAGGTGAAGCCACTTACCGATTGAGGATACGGATTGATGATGACAATATCGTATATGGGATCAAAACGGCCGCCATTCTGATCTCTAACAGGCTTATCGTCAATGGCCAAGTTGTAGGCTCCAGTGGAGACCCCAACCTGAAGGAAGACTATCGAGCACTCAATAAGCCATATGTCAGTTACTTCACATTAAAACAGGGTTGGAATGATGTTCTTATCGAGGTTGCTAATCATGAATTTAAGGTTGCTAGCGGAATAGGTGAATCCATTCAGCTTGGTAAGGCGGATCAGATTTCTAGAATACGGGATCTGGCGACTGCACATGACTGGGTGGTAATGACCGCCTTTCTGATCATGGGACTCTACTTTATAGGTTTATTCTCTCAGCGGAGGAATGATCTTTCCCTTGTCGTATTTGGGTTCGTGTGTTTGTTTATCGCGGCTTTTACAAGTGTCAGCGGTGAGAGGGTATTGTTTGATGTGATCGGAGCACTCCCATTCTGGCTCTATTTCCGAATCCAAATGGTAGTGACAGTTGGGGTAGGCGTAGGCTTTTTCCTGTATGTGTATACGGCATTTCGCCCGTATAGTCACAAATGGCTTACTAAAGGAGGTTTAATTACAGGCGCATGTCTGCTCCTCCTGCATTTGGTTTTCGCTGTGCAGATTACGACCGGACTGATGCGTGTTGTGACGTCACTGTATGTCACGTTGGCTCTGCTGTACGCAACATATGTGTTTGTTCATGCTGTTCTGCATAAGGTAGCTGGCAGCTGGTATCTTGCCGTGGCAGCGATGGCATTAAACGCTTTGATTTTGAACCAGAACATGAACGTATATTTCGGAGTACCCATCTATTCACTGCCACCAGTCGAGCCGTTTCTTGTGCTTCTCATCCTTGGACTGCTGATGTCTTTCCGATTTTCCAATGCTTTTCAGAGGATTGAGGAACTTTCCGAGCAGCTGCTTGAGGCAGATAAACAAAAGGATGATTTTCTTGCGCGTACCTCGCATGAATTCAAGACCCCTCTGCACGGCGTGATGAACATATCACGATCCATGCTTGATGATGCGGCAAACCCAGCTACAGCCGAGCAGCGGGAAAAGCTGCAGTTAGTGATTGAAGTTACAAGGAAACTGTCTCAGCTTGTCTATGACATTCTGGACTTATCCAAATTGAAACAGGGAGAATTCAGAATTGCACCTGCACCAGTAGACGTACGTTCGATTGTAGAGCTGCAGATTCGTTTTTACACCTATCTTTGTGCCGAGAAGGATATTCAGCTTATCAATCAGGTACCAGCGAACTTCCCTTTCGCGTATGCTGATGAAATCAGATTAAGCCAAGTCATTAGTAATTTTCTTGATAACGCGGTCAAACACACAGATCATGGTACCGTTGTGGTCACTGGAAAAGTATGCGGAGGTTCGCTTCAATTGGAGGTCAGGGATACAGGGGCAGGTATTGATCCGAAGGATCTGCCGCATATTTATGAGCCTTTTAAATCCATGGAGGGAACACAGAAGCGCGGTTTCGGGCTGGGGCTGCCGATTGCGAAGCAGCTAATCGATCTGCAGGGAGGGGAGCTTGAAGTTATATCTACGGTTGGGGTGGGCACTACATTTACGTTTACTTTACCGATGGCAGATTCAACTAGGAAGAGTACTCCAGCCCTGCAGCGTTCAACGGAACCTTACAATCTGCCTTTGAAAAAGGAATATTCCTTTTCAACACCTTGGATTATGAATGCCGAAGGTAATCGTACGGTACTAATTGTTGATGATCAGTATGTGAATCTGAAAGTTTTACTCGATGCGCTGCAATCGCTCGATTATCGAGTTATCGCGGTCAAAGACGGATACGAGGCGCTGGAACAGATCAACCAGCCGGGGAGAATAGATCTGGTCATTCTGGATCTGATGATGCCCGGCATGTCTGGATATGAAGTATGTCTGGAAATTCGCAAGCGGTATTCGCTGCTGGAACTGCCTGTGCTCATGGTGACAGCAGCACTGCAGCCGCAGGATAAAGTGGCGGCCTTCCAGGTGGGAGCTAATGATTATTTGCCTAAACCATTTGATCTGGAAGAACTGAAGGCTCGAATTGGAAGTTTGCTTGCCATGAAGGAATCGTTGGGAAGAGCCATACATATGGAGGTGGCGTTCCTTCAATCGCAGATCAAGCCGCACTTTTTATATAATGTTCTTAATAGTATTGTTTCTTCCAGTTATACGGATGTGGAGCGTGCAAGGAACATGATTATCGCGCTGGCGGATTACTTACGTGGGAGCTTTCGATTCAGCAATACGGATGATCGCATCGAATTTGATGAAGAATTCCAACTTATACAAACATATGTGGAGATTGAGCAAACAAGATTCGGTGATCGAATATGTTTCAAATATGACATACCTGAGGAGGCTTATCGTCTGAAAATGCCCCCACTGCTCCTGCAGCCGTTAGTTGAAAATGCAATTCGTCACGGTATTGGAGCACAGATCGAAGGCGGAACAGTACAATTGACAGCATCAAGAGCAGATGGTTTCTGGTTATTTACTATAACCGACGACGGAGTTGGAATTTCACCTGAGCGAATCCATCTGTTCATGGATCCGAATGAATCGAATGTAGAACAAGGTGTAGGCTTGCGGAATATCAATAAACGTTTGAGATTTGAGTATGGTACTTCACTGGAACTTATGAGCGAACCGGGTCGTGGGACGAGTGTTGCTTTTCGTATTCCGGATATGCAGTCTTAAGGGGGAATTTTATATCAAGGGTTCCATCGCATTTGCGATGGAACCTTTTTTTTGTTGGTATGGCTTGTTGTGAACATGAGATGGAATGGATTAGGTGTAAGGGCCGCACGTCACAATCAGGAGTTATGGAGGTTATATGGGTCGAAGTGTGTCGAATTTAGTTGAATTTTAAGGTTTTTTTAAGGTGAAGTCCGTTATGCTGAGCAGAAGTGTATGAATCATACATAGTAAACGAGAAGACGGAGGGATAGATGCGTAATGGACCCTGTAAAAACCTTAATGAAGAGACTCAACAGACATTTTCGAAGAATGGCACACCTGTTCATGGCCATTATTCTTTTTATACCATCCTTGATGGTTGGGGGCAGTATCACATCGGCAGCATCGGGCTGGTCGATCATTGATGGGTATGGAGAAACTGGGATTAACGTGAATCCAGCTATGAGAGGCGAAAAGCCTGCCATAGTGGAATGGAAGGGTGAAATTTATGCGGCATGGCGAGAAACAATTCAAAGTACGCCTACCATTGGTCAAATCCGAGTCAAAAAATTTAATGGCTCGAACTGGGTAAGTGTTGACGGAGGTCACCCAATATATGGTTTGAATTTTGATGTCAACAAAGATGTAGTTTCTCCGGTTCTCGCTGTGTCTAATAACGCTTTGTATTTATCTTGGACAGAGATGAAAACCTCTTCTATTGGCCAAATTCGGGTCAAAAAGTATGACGGTACGAGCTGGAAAAATGCCGAAGGAGAGGGTGCGGAAGGAATTAATGTAAATCCCTCAGTCAATGCTATTAGTTCCAAGTTGACTTCATATAAAGGCGAGTTATACGCCATATGGGGCGAGGCAGCCAAGATCCGCGCCAAGAAATACAATGGTACTACTTGGACAAGCCTTGACGGAGGCGGAACGGAAGGGTTAAACATCACCCCAGACACTGGAGCAGGTGGGCCAGCTATGATTGTGTTTGGCGACGACTTATATGCAATGTGGTCTGAAAGAGCGGCCAATGGTTTTAGTATAGTGCGGGTGAAGAAGTATGATGGTACCAACTGGACTGTGGCTGACGGTGGAGTTGGCTTGAATAAAGTAAGTTGGAATAATGCAATAACTCCAGCTTTAAGTGTTTTCGATGACCATTTGTACGCAGCATGGGTGGAAGCCCGCGGTGGTCAATATAGTACTGATGATCAAATTCGTGTTAAAAAATTTGACGGAACGACTTGGACCAATATTGATGGAGATGGTGAGTATGGTATTAATGTAAATATCGGTATGCGTGCTTTCGAGGTTCAGTTAGCGGGTATGAAAAACGAGTTATATGCCATTTGGTCCGAAAATTCAGGAGAATGGGTAAATGGGGTTCCCGTTTTCAAAATTCGTGTAAAAAAATATAACGGAAATGGATGGGTGCTAGCCGAGAATGGAAGAAATGGTGGTTTGAATGCGTTTGGAACTAAAACCGCCATGAACCCTGCTATCACAGCAATGAATGGAGCACTGTATGCGGTGTGGGACGAGAATGACAGAAAAGTCGTAAATATAAGGGCGGCCCAATTCACACCGCCGCCTCCACCAAGTGTTACCAGTGTGACGATGAGCCCGGTTAGGACAAGTACTATGCAAGGGGGAAGCAGACAGCTATTTGCTGTGGTTAACGCGGTGGGAGAAGCGCCAACAACAGTCCATTGGAGCAGTAGTGACACTACGAACAAAGTTACAGTAAATGCTGCAGGCTTAGTTAACGTGGCACGGGATGCGACACCGGGCGATTACATCATCACGGCTGCTTCCACTTATGACAGCACGAAAACAGCTGCAGCAACCGTTACGGTGACCTATGCACCAGCGGTTCAAAGTATAACCGTTAGTCCGGGTACTGCTAGCCTGATGCAGGGGGAAAGTACGCAGCTAACAGCAGCGGTAACAGCAGTAGGTGGAGCACCAGATACGGTAAGATGGTACAGTGGTGATCTCAGTAATAAAGTAACGGTAGATGCATCGGGGAAGGTTAGTGCGGCACCTGACGCCAGGCCGGGCGACTATATCATTACAGCATCTTCCTCTTATGATACGGGCAAGAGAGAATCGGCGGTTATTACGGTGACGTATGCACCAGCCGTTAATAGTGTCAGTATTAGTCCCGGTACCGACACGATGATGCAGGGAGAGAGCAGACAACTGGTCTCAACCGTAAACGCTGTAGGTGGGGCGGCATCAACAGTAACATGGGCAAGTAGTGACGTGGATAACAAAGTTGCAGTAAGTGATACAGGCTTCGTAACGGCTGCAGCGGACGCTGTACCGGGAAACTACACCATTACGGCAGCTTCGACGGTAGACAGCAGCAAAGTGGGGACAGCGGTAATTACGGTGACGTATGCGCCAGCAGTAAACGGTGTCAACGTTACGCCTGATCCAGCAAGCATCGTGCAGGGAGATAGCCTGCAGTTAGAGGCAGTTGTTGAGGCAGTTGGAGGAGCTACGACTGATGTAACGTGGAACAGCAGCGACCAAACCGGTAAAGTTACAGTAAGTAATACAGGCTTGGTAGCGGCTGCAGCAGATGCTGTACCGGGTGACTATACGGTGACAGCTGCATCCATTCAAGACGGCAGCAAAACGGGCAGGGCAGCCATAACAGTCACGTATGCACCCGCCATTCACAGCATCACTGTTAATCCGGAAAGTACTACCGTCATGCAGGGAAGTAGCGAACAGCTTACCGCTGTTGTCAATGCGGTGGGCGGAGCCGATCCATCTGTGATGTGGGTAAGTAACGACTCCAGCAGCAAGGTGACGGTGAGCAGCACCGGAAACGTTAGCGTCGCTTCCGATGCCGTGCCGGGGGACTATGTGATTACAGCAGCTTCAGTGTACGATCCAACTAAGGCTGCAGTGTCCATGATCAAGGTGACGTATGCACCCGCCGTGAACAGCGTCATCGTTAATCCGGCTGCGGACAGCCTGATGCAGGGAGAGAGCAGACAGCTGACGGCAGCGGTAGACACCGTAGGCGGAGCCGATATAACGGTGACGTGGAGCAGTAACGATACAGCAAATAAGGTGAAGGTCAGCGATACAGGTTATGTTACGGTAGAGGCCGATGCTGAGCCAGGGGAATATACCATTCTCGCAACTTCCACAGTAGATAACAGCAAAAAAGGGACCATGGTTCTTACGGTAACAGCAGCTCCAACGTATACCATTGCTCCGATTGAAGATCGCACACTGAAATCCATGATGCTCGGGTATGCATCGGGTACTCAGGAAACAAACACCGTTTTCATTCAGCATACAGGTTCTGGGAAGCTGGTCAATTTATCCGTTTCCCTTAGCGGGAATGGTTCGGAAGCCTTTGTTATTACACAGCCAGATACGGAGCTGGCTGCCGGAGAGCAGACCCATTTCACCCTGCATGCCAAAGATGGATTACCAGCAGGAACATATACAGCTGTGGTCACATTAGCAGCAGATCATATGACACCTGTGACTTTCAAAGTCATCCAAGCGGTGAATCTGCCTACTTCCAGCGTTCCGGAAGTGCCAACAGATGTGACTGCGACTCCGGACAGCGGACAAGCTACCGTGAGATTTACAGCACCAGCACATAACGGTGGAAGTCCGATTACGGGATACGAGGTGACTGTGCTGCCAGGCAATGTGATCGTTAAAGGCAGTGCCAGTCCGATTACAGTGACAGGGTTGAGTAACGGGACAAGCTACACGTTTACGGTGAAAGCCATTAACAGTGTGGGCAAAAGCAAAGAGTCGGCTATTTCTAATGTGGTTACGCCTGCAGGAACTTCTGCTCCGCCAACCAGTTCGCCTGTCACACAAGCTCCATCGACTACAGCAGTAACGCCTGTCACACCAACGCCAACAACACCAGCAGTAGCGACGACTGGCGTCGATATTCTGGTTAATGGGAAGGTGGAGAATGCCGGACAAGCGATAACATCCCGGCGTAATCAACAAACCGCGTTAACGATTGTGGTGGATCAGCAGAAGCTGAACGATAGATTGGCCGCTGAGGGGCAGCGCGCGGTTGTTACGATTCCTATTCGCCAAGCGTTTGACGTCTTTGTTGGTGAACTTACTGGTGAAATGATCAGGACAATGGAAGAATATCAAGCTGTACTGGAATTCCAAACAGAACAGGCTTCATACACCGTTCCCGCCGGACAGATCCGTATCGGGGAGATTGCAGGTCAAGTTGGAGGTTCAAACGATCTGCAGGGAATCAAGGTGCAGATTGAAATCGCAGCACCAACATCTGTTCAATCGGAAAATGTATTGCGTGCTGCTGCCCAGAATGAGCTGACACTTGCTGCTCAGCCGCTCGACTTTACAGTTAAAGCTGTATACGGTGACCAATCACTTGAAATCAAAAGTTTTGATGCCTATGTTGAGAGAACGATAGCCATTCCAGATGACATAGATCCGAATAAAATTACAACTGGTGTTGTGGTGGAGCCAGACGGATCAGTTCGTCATGTTCCGACCAAAGTACGTCAAAATAACGGAAGATATGAGGCTGAAATTAACAGCCTCACCAACAGTACTTATGCAGTGGTATGGCATCCGATGCAATTTGAGGACGTAACCAATCATTGGAGTAAAGACGCTGTGAATGATATGGGATCTCGGATGATTGTGGAAGGCGTCGGGAATGGCAGCTTTAGTCCTGACCGAGCCGTGACCCGTGCAGAGTTCACCGCAGTAGTTGTCCGTGGTCTAGGACTTCGTCCGGAGAATGGGGCATCCCCATTTATGGATATGCACAATGAGGATTGGTACAATGGTGCTGTTCGTACAGCATATGCATACAGACTAATTAACGGTTTTGAGGATGGTACCTTCCACCCTAACGAAACCATTACTAGAGAACAGGCAATGGTCATTTTGGCCAAAGCAATGAAGATTACTGGGCTAAAAGACAGTTTGAACTCATCCACTGTGGATGAAGCACTTCAGATGTTCCAAGATGAGACTGCTGTATCCTCCTGGGCACGAACCAGTGCAGCAGATAGCGTGAAGTCCGGTCTTGTGCAGGGGCGCAGCCAGTCATTACTTGTACCTAAGGGTAAGATTACACGCGCCGAGATTGCGGCGATCATGCAGAGATTACTGCAGAAGTCAGATCTAATCTAAGTGGAGATCGTTGGAATTTAGGGTGGATAATATAAGCTGTAACGTATGAAAACTAGAATAGCGGAACGAGGAATAATGACTCCTTGTTCCGCTTTTTTATAGTTTGATTTTATAAGAATATGATGCTTCTCTCGAGGGTGTGATATAATCGTTCTGCAGATCATGAACTATTTCAGGATAAAGAATTTTCCTAGTATGCATAGAGAGGTTTTAGAAATGACACAAACCAATTTTTGGCGTGAATTACCGCGTCCATTTTTTATACTCGCGCCGATGGAAGATGTGACGGATGTTGTATTCCGGCATGTCGTCAGTGAGGCGGGCAGACCGGATGTGTTCTTTACCGAGTTTGCGAATACAGAAAGTTACTGTCACCCGGAGGGCAGCAAGAGTGTGCGCGGACGATTGACCTTTACAGAAGATGAACAGCCGATTGTGGCACATATTTGGGGAGACAAGCCGGAGTTCTTTCGCGAGATGAGCATGGGGATGGCGAAAGAAGGGTTCAGCGGCATCGACATTAATATGGGATGTCCTGTAGCCAATGTGGCGGAGAACGGCAAAGGAAGCGGCTTGATCTGCCGTCCAGCTCTTGCGGCGGAGATCATTCAGGCAGCGAAAGCCGGGGGCCTGCCGGTCAGCGTCAAAACAAGACTTGGTTTCACCGAGATCGATGAATGGCGGGACTGGTTAACCCATATTTTGCAGCAGGACATTGTGAATCTATCCATTCACCTGCGCACGAGAGAAGAAATGAGCAAGGTGGATGCCCACTGGGAGCTGATTCCCGAGATCAAAAAACTGCGGGATGAGATCGCTCCGAATACGCTGCTTACCATCAACGGGGATATCCTTGACCGCGAGATGGGTCTGAAGCTGGCAGCGCAGTACGGTGTAGATGGCATTATGATTGGGCGAGGCATTTTCCAGAATCCGTTTGCCTTTGAGAAGGAGCCGCGGGAGCATACCACGGAGGAGTTCCTTCACCTGCTGCGGCTGCATCTGGATCTGCATGATCAATATGCGGAACAGGAACCTCGTTCGTTCAGTCCGCTGGCCCGCTTTTTCAAAATCTATGTTCGCGGATTCCGCGGTGCAAGTGAGCTGAGAGGTAACTTGATGAACGCTAAAACAACCGCTAAAGTACGCGAACTGCTTGATGAGTTCGCCAAGAACAGTTCAGTTGGGGCAGATGAGCAGGAGCGCTAAATGGGATATACGTTTAGATAGAGGACATAGCCGTTAAGGCTATGTTTTTCTTATAAAGATAAGGCTTGTTTACAATTAATTGAAAAAGGAGGTCGTTATATATGTCCTGGAGCAAATTAAAGCAGCAGCTGGAAAGTTTCCTTAGTCCCGCATTGGCAGGAACAGTGGCTTTTCGGGCGACCAGCTATCGCTATTCTCCTGATAAATCAGGGAGCTGTTACCTGACTGTAGATCAGAAAAATATCCTCAATATGGCGGATACGACGACACCCATCCGGTGGTATCAGACCGATCAGGAGATTAAGAATGACGCCAATATCATCATTCCCGTAAGTGTAGAAGAGATTGAAGCGATACGCAAAGAAGCCAAAGGGGCTGTCCCCGAGGAACGTCTTGAGATCATGGTGCGCGGCCGAAAAAGCACATCTCATGCCAAAGAGCTGTTAGCGGCTCAGACGGCGTTAAGCAAATCCAATTTCACTGCGACAGCAACTGCGTTTTTAGCGACTTCCATCGAGGACAATCTAGAGAGCAAGGACATCCTGCTCAACATTTTGGCGCTCATCGACAGACGAGTAGGCAAGAAACGCATTCTGAACATGTCCGAGTCGATTAAAATGAAGCATTCTGCCGTACAGTATTTCTATGAACTGCGCCGCAGAACGGTGTGAAATTTGAATTTTGCATGTTAACCATTGTGATGGAACTCCAACTAAAATTGGAGTTTTTTTATTAAGAGGTTGTAGTGCTCAAAAGCTCCAAAGTTGAGAAAGTAATGCAGATTGAATTGGAACAAAATACAGTTGTTATGCTGTACTATTTGTTGTTTTTATACGGCAGCGAAGTTAAAATGAAATAGGAACGTACGTTTTGTTTCGTTGGTGTTTTTACATATTCGGGGATTGCAGTGGTTGAGCTTATGAAGGGTGGACACGTTGATGATACGATTAACCAAACATCAAGCCAGACAGTTTATATTGTTGAAGCATGGGCTAATAGGTGGTTACCGATACATTGGTAAATCAGGAGTTATGGATTTCATAAGACAGGTTGGCTGCATTCAATATGATCCGATCGATATCTGTGGGAAGAACGCCGAGTTAGTACTGCAGTCACGCATCAGCGGCTTCAGCAAGAATATGCTGAGCGAGCTGCTGTATCAGGACCGATTGCTGATCGATTATCCCGACAAGAATCTCGCTATAATTCCGGCTCAGGACTGGCCTTATTTCGAACGTTACAGACAAGCCGCCAGGCAGCATGCGGAAAGCTATCCCCAAATGGAGACAATGACAAGACAAGTAAGAGCCCACATACAGGAGGTTGGTCCGGTCAGTTCAAATGAATTAAATGCACTGCAGCTAGAAGGAGATTTCACTTGGCGTTCAGCCATTCACTGGAGTAGTGGCAGCAATGCTGCACGCTCGGTGCTGGAACAGATGTATTCGACAGGTGAACTCGTGATCCATCATAAAAAAGGCACACGTAAATATTATGATATAGCTGAGAAACACATACGGGCTGATGTGCTGCATGCACCCGAGCCGCTGCTGACCGAATTGGATCATCACAAGTGGAGAGTATTGCGCCGAATCGGTGCTGTTGGTTTACTGTGGAACCGTGCATCCGATGCCTGGCTTAACATATGGGGACTAAAAACGGAGCAGCGCAGCAAAGCTTTTCATGAGCTGATGCTGGAGAAGTGTATCGCTGCTGTCGAGGTAGAACAGATGAAGGAGCCATTATATTGTCTGGCTGCAGACTTACCACTTATCGAGCACGTACTGCAAAATCCGGAGTTACAAAAGCGCTGCGAATTGATTGCCCCGCTCGATAACTTATTGTGGGATAGAAAGTTAATTCATGAATTGTTTGATTTCGAATACAAATGGGAAATATACACGCCTGCTCTCAAACGGAAATTCGGTTATTATGTGCTGCCTTTATTGTATGGAGATCGGTTTATCGGAAGAGCTGAGATTACCGTGGAACGTAAATTCGAAAGGCTGGTTGTTAAACATGTCTGGTACGAAAAAGACATCAAGCTAACCGAAGAACTTGTAACCGTAGTGAGGGAATGTTTCGAACGGTTTTCGATATTTAATCACTGTGAGACCATTTTGATAGAGAGTTAAGGACTGTTCTTAAAGGTAGGTTGAAAACAAACCTGAATGTCATATTTGATATAGCCTGAAGCTATAACCAGTCATATTATTTTGGTATCTCTTCTAACCCTGCTCAGCGTGATATGATAATCATATACAACGAGGGGGTTATTTACATGACAGACAAGTTTCAGATCGTGGGAAGTTTATTGCGGCCGGAAGAGCTGTTGACATATAAGACACAGATTGAACACCGAGATGATATCCAGTACCCATTCTATGAGAACTTTGAAGGATACCAGCAGTGTGAGACCAAGGCGATTGAACAAGTGATCCAAAAAGAAATCGAAAATGATCTGTCCGTCATCACGGACGGTGAGTTCTCCAAATCCATGTGGCATCTCGACTTTGTCTGGGGCTTTGGCGGAGTGGAGCGTTATATCGCGGATCATGGGTACTTTTTCCGGGATGTGGACGGCACTTCCAAATATGAAACACGCAAAGACATCGGGCTGCGCATTACGGGCACACTGAGCGGCAGGAATCATCATTTCATTCAACTGTTCAAACAGCTGCAGGATCAAGCGGGTGACCAGCAGACTAAACTCTGCATCCCGTCACCGTCCCATATTTTCGGTGAGCTGTCATGGTCGGACAACATCGGAGGTAAAGATGCGGTGTATCAGAATACACAGGAACTGAAGGCGGGTCTGGTGAATGCCTACAAGGAGTTTGTACAGGAGTTTGCCGCTGCAGGCGGGACAATTTTGCAGATGGACGACTGTTTGTGGGAGCTGTTTGCAGATGACAATCCGAACTCGCCGTTTACCGGGGAGCATATTAATCAAGAGGAAGTCCAGGGTCTCGCCACGGAGTTTATTGATATTAACAATACGGTCATTGACTTCGGTCACAGCCTGGGTCTGAAAATGTGGACACATAACTGCCGCGGCAACTATGATTCCCGCAACATGGGTGGCGGGTCGTATGCGAAGATTGCGAATCTGTTCCTGAAGCAGTTGAAGTATGACCGCTTCTTCCTGGAGTGGGATGATGACCGCGCAGGTTCCATCGAAGCGCTGGAAGTGTTCAAGGACAGACCGGATACGGAAATTGTACTGGGACTGCTGTCTTCCAAAACGAGCACACTCGACGATGAAGAACGCGTAGTGCGCCTGCTGGACGAAGCATCCAAAATCATCGACAAGGACAGATTGCTGCTGTCTCATCAGTGCGGATTTGCCTCTTGCGATGGGGGGAACGAACTGAGCGAAGCGCAGCAGTGGGCGAAGATTCATCAGGGTCAGCAGATTGCGAAGCAGTACTGGGGCAGCTGATTCCCATCCACGCGTAGACATAAACCTTAAACATCATTGCCATAGGTATTGAACAATGCCGCTCAAACGGGTAGACCCTAAATAAATACGTGAAGCCTTTGATACAGCGATCTTTTCCAAGCAGCATTTGGGAAAGGTCGCTTTTTTAATGTGAAAAAGGAAATCCAAAAATCGGAGGAATGCTGCTGCTCTCCAGGTTATTCTGTCATCGGAGTGGGCTGGGGGACATCATGAGTTCAACTGATGTAGATTCCCGCAGCGATACACATTCGTTAACTTGTGATCGTTATGTCGGCATTGTGATTCTTCTCACTTTCCTGACCTGACATCTGCTCTACACTTAGGCATGTAGATAGGGGGAAAGTGGATGATGATGCCGCAGCTCGAAGCCCAAAAGCAGCAGATAAGACCGCAGATGAAGCCGCGTGATTATAGCAGATATCCCTTCATTGTGATCTGGGAGGTGACGCGGGCATGTGCACTGAAATGTCTGCATTGTCGTGCCGAAGCCCAGTATCGAGCGGACCCGAGGCAGCTGACTACAGAACAGGGGAAACGGCTGATTGATGACATCGCTGCTTTGGAGGAGCAGCCGCTGTTTGTCTTTACCGGCGGAGATCCGTTAATGCGGCCTGATCTGTTTGAACTGGCGGACTATGCGATCCGGGAGAAGGGGCTGCCTGTGTCCATGACGCCCAGCGCTACCCCGAAGGTCACTCAAGCGGCAATTATGCAGGCCAAGAAAGTGGGTTTATCCCGCTGGGCGTTCAGCCTGGACGGGTCAACAGCCGAGATCCACGATCATTTTCGCGGAACGAGAGGTTCGTATGATCTGACGATGAGGGGAATCCGGTTTCTTCAGGAAGCAAACATTCCAATTCAGATTAACACAACGGTATCCAGATATAACCTTCAAGATCTGGATGCAATCAGCCGCAAGGTGAAGGAGATGGGCGTTGTGCTGTGGAGTCTTTTTTTCCTCATTCCGACAGGCAGAGCCCGGGAGAAGGATATGATCACGCCGGAAGAGCATGAACAGGTTATGAAATGGATGGTGCAGCTTGCTCATGAGATGCCTTACGGCGTGAAATCAACGGAGGCACCACACTACAGAAGAGTAATGATGCAGCAGCGGGCAGCGGCAGAGCAGCAAATAAAGCAGCGGTTAGCGCAGAGCTCGGAATTCAACTTGGGACGTCATTCGGAAGTAGAATTAAGGCCAGATACGGGGCGATTTTCAGAAGACAACGCAGATCAAAATGCAGGTTCAGCCCTCTCCAAACACAAAGATTTGCTGGGACGCGCACCGCAAGGGGTTAATGATGGGGACGGATTTGTGTTTATCAGTCATACGGGTGATGTCTATCCCAGCGGTTTCCTGCCTGTGGTGTGCGGTAATGTGAAAGATGAATCACTGATGGATGTATACAGAAACTCACCTGTGATGCAGACACTTAGAGATAAGTCGAAGCTGCAGGGTAAATGCGGCGTGTGCGAGTACAAAACGATGTGCGGAGGCTCCAGAGCAAGAGCGTATGCAGTTACAGGAGATTATATGGCTGGTGATCCGGCATGTGCCTACATTCCGGCAGCGCTGCGATAAAGTTTATATGGCGGGAAGTGTAACATGGAGAATCAACACAGGAAACAAGTCGTCATCGCTGGCGGCGGTATTACCGGATTAAGCGCAGCCTATTATGTGGAGCAGTTTTGCAGGGCAAACGATGTAACAGCAGATATTGTCATAGTGGAAAAAAAAGATCGATTCGGCGGGCATGTGCACACCGGTAAAAGGGATGGATTTGTGATCGAACGGGGACCCGATTCTTTTCTCGCACGCAAAACGTCTATCATTGAGCTTATGCATGAGCTTGACATGGGGGAAGAAATCGTCGGTACGCGGCCGGGAGTATCTCACAGTTACATCGCCTATCGGAACAAGCTGCATCCAATCCCGGATGGTTTCATGCTCGGAGTACCCACGAAATGGAAACCGTTTATAACTACCCGACTGTTATCACTGCGGGGTAAAGTGCGCGCTGCGGCTGATCTTGTTTTGCCGCGACGGTCAAGCCCACAGGATGAATCACTGGGTCAGCTGCTGCGCAGACGACTCGGCGATGAAGTATTGGAACAGATTGCCGAGCCGCTTCTGGCAGGCATCTATGCGGGTAATGCAGATGGACTGAGTGTGCAGGCAACCTTTCCGATGCTGCAGGAAACGGAGCAGAAACATCGCAGCCTGATTGTAGGCATGCTTGGGGTGAGAAAAAGTCGAGTACCGAAGCAAGCAGCCAAGCCTGCAGCCGGCGCAGCTGTGAAATCTGTATCACAACCAGCGGGCACGGCTTCGAGAAGCATGTTTTTAAGTGCAAGCGGTGGACTGGAGAGCGTGGTCACCCAACTTGAGCAGGCACTGGCTTCAACGTCCACAGTGCGGCTGATCAGGAAGACGGAAGTCATTCAAGTGACCAAAACGGATACAACCCCAAACACTCATAGAGGCCGATATAAGATCCATTTAAGCAGCGGCTCTTCACTTGCAGCGGATGCAGTTGTGATCGCCGCACCTGCCTATGCAGCAGCGGATATGTTGTCACATGAGCATGATTCGATTGCAGAATACCTGCGTTCGATTCCTTATGCTTCTGTAATAAACGTTGTACTCGCTTATCGTGAACAGGATGTGGGTGTTTCCCTTCAAGCGTCCGGCTTTGTCGTACCGCGCAAGGAGGAACGTAAAATCACTGCCTGCACTTGGACGTCGAGCAAGTGGGCACATACAGCCCCCGAAGGTCATGTTCTTATGCGGGCATATGTAGGTAAATATGGTCGTGATTCAATGAGCCAGCAGCTTGCCGATGACGATATTATTGCTGAAGTCCGTCGTGAATTACAGGAAACGATGGGCATTTCGGCACAGCCCATCTTCACAGAGATTAATCGTTTACCGCATTCCATGCCCCAGTATCAAGTCGGACATCTGGAACGAATCGGAGAAGTTGAGAAGCTGCTGGAAGATGTTATGCCGGGAGTATACGTTGGTGGCGGAGGTTACCGGGGAATCGGTGTTCCGGACTGCATTTCACAAGGCAGGGTTATGGCGGAGAAAGTGATTGCCGCGTTGCTGGACAGATAAACATATAGAAGCGGCAGCCTGTCCCGAAACATCGGATAGAGCTGCCGCTTCTTTGTTGTCAGGGCACTAAGTTTCCTTACGCCGAGATGATCTGCTCAAGGATTATATTCTCATAATCAATGGATTTTGATCAGGCTATTTCGCATGAGCCTGCTGCGCCAGCCATTCTTTTTTCAATATCGCATATTGATACGTGTTCTCGTATTTCGGCGTGCCGTCCTCATTTTTGACGAAAGAAATAAATTCCAGAAATAGTCCTTCCCGGCGCATGCCTAATTTCTCACACAGCTTCTGAGACCGGAAGTTATCGTCTTCTACATAAGCGTATATTCGCCGAATTCCCTGTTCCATAAAGAGGTGTTCCATGAAAGCACGAGCACTCTCACTGGCATATCCTTTTCCCTCGAACCTTCCGTTAAAATTCCAGCCGATACTATACGTATCTGAATCTGATTTTGAGTCTGGATTCGAATTGGAATCCGAATCGGAATCCGAATCTGGATCATGGCCTTCTGTCATACCGAACAGCTCTCCAATGATTTCGCTGCTGTCTTTCAGGCAGACGGCGATATGGGAGTCATCCTTGCTTCGTTTCTCTACCTCTGCGGCTGCTTCCTCAAGTGTCGACATCTGATGATCCATAAAGCAGTTCACTCGTGGATTCGCAGTATACTCGAGCAATCCGGCAGCGTCCGATGCGGTAAAATTACGTAAAATCAATCGATTAGTTTCGATCGTTTGCATATATGATTCCTCCAATTAGATTCGCGTGATATTCATTATCCTTTTTTGGGCGCCAAGTCTCTCGGCTTAACTATAGCCGGTGCGGCTTTGGCTTTGATCGGCGTGCTGACTTCCTTTGTCCCGATTGTCTCATGAATTTCAATAATCTCATCTATCTTATTCGTTTTATCTGCTTTGGAAAATAGATTCATTAATTTGTCCTTATAGATATATCCGAATATAAATCCAACTACAGCGATAACCGAAATGACGATGGCGATCGTGTACTGCTGCATATGCAAATTGGAACCTACCGCGGCTGATGCGATAATCCAGGGCAGACGACCAACCAACAGGATGGTGAAGAAGCGTAACGAACTGATCGATGTTAGCGCAGCGACAAATACAAGCATGTCTTTGGGCAGACCAGGGATAAGGAAAAAGATAAACAGAAAAGCGGTAAATTTCCGCTCATCATGCATGAACGACATCCATTTCACATTTTGCTTCTGCAGCAGGCGCGATATAAAATCACGACCGATAAAACGGGTGAAATAGAAGGCAATCGCTGATCCTATGATCAGACCGACCGTTGTATAAAAGGAACCGATTATAGAACCGTAGATATACCCCCCGGCAATCTGTACGACCTCTCCGGGAATAGGTGCAACGACAATCTGTAGAATTTGAAATAAAATAAACATGATCGGGCCCCAGTGTCCCGTTGAATGAATATAGGCTCTGAAATTGTCCATTGACGACATGATTTTAATAATAGCTGGTGCGTAATAGATCAGTAGACCCGTGGACAAGACAGCGATCAGACCAAGCAGTACTTTCATCACGATACGTTTTGAAGTTTGCGGCATAGCTGAAGACTCCTTTGTGTAATGACTTTGACTATTAATATTATAAATCGAAATCATGAAGAGATACCTACTGAAGTTCTGAAGAATTCTTAAGACGATCCTGGTCCGCTGGCTCTGGTGAAACGCGCAGACTATACTGAAATGAACGGAGGGATTTGGTATGAATAACAACAAGCAGATTTTGATCGCAGATGATAATAGTGAAATTCGTGAAATCGTGAAGATTTTGCTCGAAAGTGAGAATTACGAGGTCATTGAAGCTGTAGACGGCCAAGATGCGATTGATAAAGTAACGGAGGAGACCGATCTTATCATTCTGGATATGATGATGCCTAACAAGTCGGGACTCAAGGCGTGTCTGGAGATTCGCGAAAAAACAAGTGCACCGATCCTGTTCCTTACTGCCAAAACACAGGATTCGGATAAACAATTAGCATTCTCGTCCGGGAGCGATGATTTTCTGTCCAAACCCTTCTCGTATACCGAGCTTGTAGCAAGAGTCAAAGCACTGCTTCGCAGATATTATGTGTATCGGGGTAAGGAGAAGGTCGAAGAGTCCGAGCATATTGTGGTGAAGGATCTGACGATTCATCAGGATTCCAAATCTGTCTTTATCGGCGATAAGGAAATCTCGCTGACGGACATTGAATATCAAATTTTGATGCTGCTGGCATCGAAACGCAGAAAGGTGTTTTCAGCCGAAAATATCTATGAGAGCGTGTGGCAGCAGCCTTATTTTTATACATGCAATAACACGGTGATGGTTCACATTCGTAATCTGAGAAACAAGCTGGAGGATGACCCGCAGCAGCCTAAATATGTGAAGACGGTTTGGGGGAAGGGGTACAAAATTGAATAAACTGCTCATCGGAAAGAAACTGAAGCTCAAGCTGGTGCTTGCGATTATTCTCTCCCTGATCGCTGCCGTTGGTATATTCATCGTGTTACAGGTGGTTGGCGAGACAGCGCTCGACAGTTATTTAAACAAGTCGACTTTTATAGAAAACAGGCAGCGGGATGCGCTCGAACGATTTCAAACGATGGTAAGCAGCGAGCATTTGTCCGCTCAGGATCAAGATAGGCTGACGGAATGGATTCGTGGGGAACGGTATTTGGAGCTGTTTATGTTTGAACAGGATAAGTTGATTTATGCTTCCAACACCGAGGTGAATTCTGCCATTAATGAAGAGCTGTTAGCTCAGTTATTACCGTCCAGAACACCAATAACGGCGGTCCAGTTTGCGGATAAGACGGTACAGATTTATTTGGTTGGTTTCTACGAATATCAATACTATAACCTGCTGCTGGTCTTGACTGTGTTCGCTGCTTTGATTGCGTTTATTATTATTTTCCTGCTGATCGTTAATCGGAAAGTATCGTATATTGGCAAGCTGGAACGCGAGATTAAAATACTGGAAGGTGGCAATCTGGATTATCGAATCACGGTATCCGGCAAAGATGAGTTGTCATCGCTGGCATGGAGTATTGATGAGATGCGGAAATCTTTTGTGGAGCGACTTGGCAGTGAGGAAAGGGTGAGAACTGCGAATCGGGAGTTGATTACGGCAATATCTCATGATTTGCGCACACCGCTCACGATTCTGCTTGGATACATGGACATTATTGAACTGGGCAAATACAAGACACAAGAGGATTTGCACCAGTATATTCACAATAGTCGGGAGAAGGCTTATCAGATCAAAATTTTATCGGACAAGCTGTTCGAGTACTTCACCGTATCCTCTGCGTCAGAGGAGGAGGAAGTAGAATTTGAGATCTATGATGGGCGGGAGTTGATCGATCAACTCTTGGATGAGCAGCTCGCCGTAATGGAAGAGTTCGATGTTCACATCCAACCCAAACATGCGGAGCAGCCTTTTTTGCTGGAGATGAATCTCGTAGCTATTCGCCGGGTGTTTGATAATATTTTCTCCAATATAAAGAAATATGCGGATCGTTCTCATCCAGTTGATATCGAGTTATGCATCAGACAGCAAATCTTAATCATGACAGCTCGGAACCAGATTAGACCTGTCGATAAAACGAAGGATAGCAGCGAGATTGGACTGGTCAGCTGTCAGAAAATAATAGACCAGCATAACGGAACATTGAAGGTATCTCGGCAAGCGGACACCTTTACCTTACAGATCGAACTGCCCGTTATTTTCAATAAAGAAGATCGGAAGTCGTATTGGGACCAGGGAAACGAGGAATTTAGGCAGAAATAATACATTCCCGCATGTTCGATGAAACTTCCAGGTGTTAGGAAGGGTTATATAAGAGAGAAGCAGCAGAGGTAAGAAGTGTAAATAAGAACGAAAATAAAGTGGAAGTACAAGTAAGAACCACAATGTGAGGGGAGAGACTTCATGAAGAACAATCATACTCCGCTGAGTAAACAACTGGTTTTACAGCAATTGGACTCGCTTGGTTATTCGAACCGAATGAAAGAGATTGCCCGGCTGGGACGGAATCATCCGGCTCCTGAAAATTATGCTGCGCTGCTGATCGAGCTGCTGGATGGCGGAACTGCTTACGAGGCACATCTGGCGTTGACTGGCGCTGGTGCGGTACAGAATGCGCAGGTCGTTATACATGCACTGAAGCATCCCAAAGCCGGCGTTAGAGGCCGGGCAGCCGGGATGCTGGCGGATGTGGTCACCGATCCGGGTTATGCCATTGAATCCGAGATCGTGTCCATGTCGTATCACTGCCGTCATCTGCTGCTGCGAAGCATTGTGAAATATAACAGACAGAACTGGGCAGAACGATTGTTGCCGATTGTGTTGCAACGCTGGGGTGCAAAAGAAGCGGTTCTACTGCTGTACATATGCGGTGAAGAAACGGTCCGTGCGCAGCTTCCGAAGCTGGGATATGCCATTCGTAACTGGCGAATCATCACGACCCGTTACCCGGATCTGGTCTCCGCGTATCTGAAGGATGCCCTGAACAAGACTGCGGACAGTGGAAAGTCCAGTGTATGGTACATGATGAGTACAGCGGTAGAGAAGCTGGGTGTGTTCAGGCCATCCGCTCTATTGGACTTTGCGCTGCAGTATGGCCCGGAAGAGCTGATTCACCCTGTTATTAAAGATCAATTGGGCATTCTGATCCAGACGAGTCCTGAGCGTGTATTCGAACTTCTGACACGGGAGAAGACAAGGGCATATCTGCTGAACCATGGAATTCCGGCGGGCGTGTTGAAAAAAAGAAGATACTTCACCTCAGCCCAGTGGACCGCACTGGTAACGATGCTTGCAGAGGCACCTTATCAAGTGGCTAAGGTACTTGATACCCTTGCGCCATCCATCCGTGAAGCGCTGTTTGATGCGGCATACCCGGAACAGGAACGTAAGACGCGCATGTTCCCCACGGCTCTGCTCGATGTGCTGCCGCATCAGCTGCGCGACAAGGAAGCGGCCCGGATGCTAATGCTGCGTGAAATTCGGGAAGACCGGGGCAGAACACTGGAAATGACAGCACGTCGTCTAATTGCCGAAGCAAGAAAAACGCTGGAGCAGTCGGTTCAGGTATCCAATGCGGATGAGCGCGCTTTGGCATATTCCCGTCTTATTCAGAGCACGGCTCTATCCCGGCGCGGGATGGAGGAGACATTACACTTCCTGACAAGGGTGAAGAACGATCAGGACCCGGTACGCTTTACGGTCATGTCCGAATTGTCGAACTGTCCTGTTCCGATGTTCCAGGAAGAGCACATAGATCATCTGACTATACTGTTGGACAGTGTCATTGACGCCAGAGACACTTCGTACGGAACGAGAACGGCAGCGGAGAAGCTTGCTTTTGCTATCCTGCGAGAGCATGCACAGGACCCGGAATGTCGGCTGTTCCAATTTGCACTGCAAACGCTTAAGAGAATGGCTATGCGTGACGGACAATTTATGCTGTTTGCCAGGGATTGGGACAGCCTGCCTCAGACCGCATTAGAGACGCTGTTTGATGAGATCTATGCCTTGGGTATTGAAGCAAATAAACGGGAGAGTGACTATGTCGTCCTGCGGATGGCAGATGCATTTGGCAAAGCGATTGATCGTTTGCCTAAACTCCATGAACTGCTGGAGGAATTGGTGCAAGGTAAGAAGTCGGCTGCTCAAGCGGTCCGGTACTGGTTAGCACCATACAAGACAAGGGATGCACGTGTGAGGAAACTTCTGGACCTTGATCCGACCTTTATTTCGTTCTATGAAGTGTTTAAACATCTGCACCTGAAACGTCAGGAGTGGCTGGACCCGTTTATCTCCGGCAAAGTGATTAAAGGTAGGCATTTATCGGGTAAAACGATCTATCTCGTGCCAGCCTATGACGGATTTTACCGCTGGCTTCCGCGTCAGCAGCAGGCGCTGGCTTTGCTGCTTGAGCGTGCTGCGCAGGACGGCAAACGAAGTTTTCATGAACGTGCAAATGCGATGCGAAGTTTGGCGGGCATGCCGGATTACCGCTCGAATCCGCTGCTGGAAAAGATGCTGCAGGAGCCGGAAATACATATTGTTGAGGCAGCGCTGCATGCTTTTTCATTAGCGGAGGAACCGGAAGAGGCGCTTCCGGTGCTCTTAGATCATCTGGATGGGGACCGTGCACGAGTCGCGATGTATTCCATTCCGAAGTGTGCACGCAGGGTAAGCCCTGCGCTGCTCACTTCACTGCTCTCGAAACTTCTGGATCGTGAGAAGCTGAAGATCACGGTAAGGAAGGAAGCGGTTCGACTGCTGGGAGCGTATAAGAGCAGTGAGAGCATGACACTACTCGTCCGGGAGTACGAGAAGCCGAACAGGCATAAGGACGTCATTATTGCCATCGGTCACGCTGCCAGACAGTGTCTGGATGATGAGCGAAGCTGGGCGATGATGAGTGTCATGGCATCCTCTTCTGACAGGGACATCGCCCGAAGCCTGCTGAATCAATATCCAGATGAACTTCCGGTGGAAGCGCGTTTGCGATACTTACAATGGATTACTGAAATAGCGAGTCATTATGATCCGATGGTATCGATGGAAGCTTTCCATGCTATGGCTCGGTGGGGACATGTGAGTGCAGAGACTATAGCGGATTGTGCCGTAAAAGCACTGATTGATCTGCAGCATGGTACACACTGGAAAGCAGCGCTGCATGCTCTTGTCACGGTTTGTGTGGACGGGAAAGTCAATGATCAGGTCGTGCATGTGATCCGCCATTTGGCAGATGCACAGGTTCAGAGCGAATGGAATGCAGGCAGTGAGAGAGATTTGCCGCATCGCCAGCGTTTGCTGGAGTTGATTGATCGACTTGTTTCGTTAACTCCGTCTGTAAGAAGCAGGCTTGTACCATTATATGCATTGATAATTGAGGCCCTTCAGCCATTTGAAACCTTGAAACTGGCGTTAACTCGACTGCATTTGGCTGCGGTTGACTGGGGCCAGCCGGAACAGGCGGTAGATCGACTGCAAAGAGTCATAGATATCGTAAATGCCCATGGGCATGTCCTGGAATCGGTGGATCGCCAGGTACAGCAAACTGTGATGGTCAGCAAAGGAGACTGGAAACCGGAACAGCTTCTTCGCATTGTAGATTTGCTGCAGGTACGGCCGGATATGCCTTCCTCCTATATGGAGCTGACCCTGCTGAAAATTGCGGGAGAGGTTTTATTATGGAATGAGGATTGCCGTAATCGTCTAAGAAATTACAGGCAGCATAAGCATGAAGCGGTTCGGCTGCGGGCGCTGGACAGCTGGACGACTCTTGAATAACATAACAGGAAAGCGGTACAGACATTATTCTGTACCGCTTTTTGGGATGAAGACATTTTATGAAAAAACGTTCGGTGATGGTTTAGTTCCCCGCATTGATAGAATCAAACATCTGCTCTTCATACTTCAGCACACTTTCACTTCCCGGCTTGGCCGCTCCAGTGTATACATTTTTGGTATTGTGGTAGAAAGCTTCAGCAAAATCTCTGAGCAGGCTGTTATCATGATGCTCCAGAGCCATGGCTTGAAACATGCTGCTTAACATATATTGGTCATTTGAATAATCGTCGAGATATTTCAGATTAAGAAACTCATTGAGAATATGTACTTTGAATTCCTCAAGTTCTTCAGCAGTCGGGGTATATCCCTCAGCCAGCTTTTCTACAGCGGCAGCTTTTTCCTTAGGGGATTGCTGGTTGTTTGCAATTTCATTAATCTGCTCTTCCCAGGCAGAAGCAGAAGTTTCCAAGACAGCAGCAGGAGATGACGTGTTACTCTCCCCTCCAGTGTAGAACATCAAAGTCGTAAACGTGTACATCAGGAATGATATCATAAACATAATCTCTTTCATTTTTTCCCTCCAATGGATATGTATATAGGATAGTTTATCAGAGGTTTGAATAATCTGCCATGTGATTCATGTTGAATCGAACATGTAAAACAAATCATTTTTAGAGGGCAAAGAATGAATTTACTTTAAAGCGGAGAAGTGTTAGTATTTGGTGGAAAATGGTAGGGGAAACACATGAATATTTCTACTAAACGATCTGCACTTAAGGAGGCATCCCGTATTGAACATCCTATTAGTCGTAGATATTGTGCTCAGCGGCCGAGGTGGAATGGAGACAGCCCTGTCATTAATTTATCATGAGCTTAAGCCTAAGCATGATATAACGGTGATTCTGAGAGGGGAATCCGAAGATCAAGCCTGGGAAAAGGGAATGAACACGATCGCTTTGTCTAGGAAAATTAGCGATTTCATTCCAAAGCATATTCTGTTCAATATGTATTCTGCTGCCTTGGCGAACGTCATTAAAGAACTTCCGAGAGCAGATATCATCGTCTCCACAGGGGCCATTGGCGTTAAGGCTTCATCGCTGGCGGTCGCACGATTAAATATGCAGGTGCCTGTCGTTAGCTGGCTTCATTTCAACTTGGACTTTTACTATCAATTCTTCGAAGATTTACGGGCGGCGGACGGCCATCTGGCAATCAGTCAAGGTAACCTGAGAGACCTGCACTGTGTTTTTCCTGAGAAACAGAACAAGCTGGTCTATAATCCTGTGAAGTTTGATGATATTCCGTATGTGAGCAGATCGGCTCACCCTGTATTTTTGGTTGTGGGAAGGCTGGCCAAAGTAAAAAATGTGGATCATATCTTAAAGGCCCTGTCTCCTTTACAGCAGAAATATTTTGAATTACACATCATCGGTGATGGTGAACAATATGAACCTTTACAAGAACTGTCCTGTCAATTGGGGCTGCAGCATCATATTGTATGGCATGGCTGGCAGCAAAATCCATGGGATGCTGTGCACAGCGCTGCTTCATTAATTCTGGCTTCCGATACAGAACCGTTCGGGCTCGTTCTGATTGAAGCTCTTTCAAGGGGCATTCCGGTGATCTCCAGCAGCTGCAATTACGGACCAAGAGAGATTGTGAATGACAGCAATGGTTGGCTGTATGAACCCGGGAATCTGGGGCAATTGACGTCTATTTTGAACGGCGTTATGCAGGGGGATCTGACGCTTCCTGCACCTGAGACCTGCAGAGAATCGGTTAAAGGTTATGCGGTTCAACGCATTGCAGTACGTTTTGAACAGGCGCTTCAGGACATTGCAGTGTCTCGATCTGTACAGCAGGATTGAATCGTTCACAGAATATTCAAAAAAACAGTTGACACAGCAAATAAATGGAAGTATTCTAGAAAAAAATTCAATTTAGTGCAATAAAATGCATTATAACTAGTGGAAAGTACATCTGCAATCTCTTCGACGAATTAGACCGAAACCATCCTGAATTTTCAACTTTGGATTTAACCACACTTCATATTCACTTCACTTCATAGAACAGCCTTTTTAGACCCTCCTTTCTTTTTTAACCAGACTTGAATGTATAACTTGGGTGCTGGGACAAGCCTCCACCTCATTCCTTCAAAGATTCGATTCTCAGCTTTTTGTTTTCGATATCTGCTGCCTCTTTCAGTGAATTATGATTATTCATAATGCAAGCGCTTACTATACGTTGTTATATGAGAGGAGGTGAGAAAACATGACGAATTATAAAAAACCAACCTTCCGCAAATTGGAATCTGCAGCGATTGCTGTTGCAGCAGGCTGCGGCTGTGGCTGCGCATTTTCAGTGGGCGCCGGTTATGGATCTTGCTAATCATTTATTGTTCATGAACACACAAAGAGGCCTGTTTATCGGCCTCTTATCTTGATTACGGGAGGCTTGTTCATGCAAATAGAGGAACGATTGCATATTCCGGATGTCGCGGTGTACTACGAGGACGGTCAGTATGTCGTACATAACGTTCAACTCAACTGTTGGGTTGTGTACTCACCAAGCGAGTATGAAATTGCATCGGAATTGATATATGACGGAAAATCGGCAGCTGAATTGATTGATTCAGGCTTAAACCCGCAGCAGGTGAAGCAGGTTGCACGAAAAATGCTGATGTATCGTGTAGCCTACCAAGGAGAAAGACCCGCTGAGTACCACATGCTGGATGTCATGCAGAAGCAGGGAATGGGTAAGGTCCCGCCTGCTGCGGTATATTTTGTAACGACCTACAAATGTAATCTGAGCTGTATTTATTGTTACGCGGACAGCAGCCCGGAGCGCTCGATGAATGGGGATATGAACACAGAAGAAGCCAAAGACATGATCAGACAGATCAAGGAACTTGGCAGTAGTACCATCGTGTTTACGGGTGGTGAAGCATTTATCCGTAAGGATATCATGGAGCTCATGGCCTATAGTAAAGAAATTGGATTAAAAGTTAACGTAATCAGCAATGGTACGTTGATTAACAGCCGTGAAAAGGTTAATGAAATTGCCAAGCTGGTGGATTTGTTTACGATCAGCTTTGACTCACTCGATAAAGAAGAGCATGAAGCCAACCGTGGTAAAAATACGTGGGAACGGGCACGTAAATCGATAGATCTTCTTCTGGAAGCCGGAATTAAATTGAAAATCAACCAAACGGTGACCAAGCATAATCGGGATTCGGTTGAGCCGATGCTGCAGTTTGCCACGGAGCGCGCGGTACGTTTGAATATTGTACCGCTAGCGACGCTTGGCCGCGGGGATGACCGCATGCAGGGACTGAGCTTTGGCGAACGCCGCCGCATTGCGGATCGGATGCTGGATATCGAGATGGGAGATGCCCATGAAGACTGCCAGGCTCTGAACGTGAGGCAGTATGAGCGCAGACGGCATTGCGGCCATGGTACGAGTGAGTTTTCAATTGATGCGAAGGGCAACGTTTTCCCCTGCAAGCTGATGCATTCTCCGATGTTTCACGCTGGATCAATTCGAGAGAAGTCACTTCGGGAAATATGGGAGACGTCGGAGGTATTTGAACGCTCGCGGAACAGGACGGTGCACACGCTGCCAGAGTGCATGAAATGTACGTTCAGGGAATCCTGCGGTGGGGGGTGCCGTGCATTCCATTGGGGAGCTACAGGTGACATTGACGGAACCACCCCCCATGATTGTTCGGGGATCCGGCGTGGTATTCGTAGAAAAATGGTTGCTTATTTCAAAATGGCAGGAGGTAAACCGAATGAGCCAGTGGTTTCAAATAGCCGATGATGTATTTTTTGATGAAAATGTAGAGGGGATATTCATTCTTTCGGATGCTGGTGAGGTATTCGTATTAGAGGATGATGTAAGTAAAGCAGTGTGGAATATGCTCGCAGATTCTGCACAATCTCTTGATGAGATGTCTCAGCAGATCAAGCTGAAATTCAATATTGGGGATGGAGACCATGTTGAGGACGACATTCGGGATTTTGTAACGGCACTATCCAAAATAGGAGTTCTGAACGAATGCAAAGTACCCGCAGACAGGATTTCCTGATTCGTGCATTGCAGCAAGGCAAGTCCATCCCCATCGTGATTGAGGGCCACTGCATGCATCCTCTTCTTGTTCAGGGGCAGCGCATTGCTGTGAATCCTTTACTGGATGAAATCAAAGTGGGCGATGTTGTGCTGGTTCGTGACCAGATGAATGGTTTTCTCGCTCATCGCATCATCAGCCTTGGACATGACTTCGTCGTAACTGCAGGTGATCGCAATCACATGTCTGATCCTCCTGTACGGCGGAATGATATTTTGGGACGATTGGATATAACGGACGATCCGATGCTCAATCAAAACCCGGAGCAAAAGCCTGTTCAGCATTCATCGACCCTAACTGATTCCCGTGGTTCATCATCTGAAATAAAGATTGTTGTCCATCCTGATGCCATGGGTAGTTCATATGGTGAAGTGTTGTCTCGTGCCTTTGGAGTAGATGTCGTCATCGCGAAAAATCCGCTCACCCAGCTAAAGCATATGCGGGAGAAGGGATGGACATCCGTTGTCATTCATGAAGGTGCAAGACAACATCTATCTCAGCTGCCGCATGCTGCTGGCAGGGTGGTGATCTTTGCCGGTTACGAGGTGGCGAGGGACACGGATGAATCTGCCGGTATTATTGGCATGAGTGATGTGGACATCGTAGCTCGAACAGCAGTCGAATATTGGAATAACCTGCATGCAGAATTAAGCATTGCAGCGATTATAGGTTTTCATATGAGGGGGACAACCGTATGTCATGGGTAATAACCGCCACATGCGAAGGAGAACTTTTGGCTAAATGTATCGTGGCTTGCCCTGAAGAAGCCATTCAGACTTCTCCAGATGCGAAGCAATATTATATTAATCCATCGGTATGTACCGATTGCGGCCTGTGTGATCTGGCTTGCCCTGTGGCAGCTATTTTTCCGGAAAGCGCCGTGCCGAAGCAATGGAGAAGCAGCATTGAAGAGAATCGTTTGTTCTTTCTCACGTAGTCACGCCATCATCACCTGCATATGTCAGCGCAAGGCGGAAGAGACTTGCGTTGACATGTAGTATCAGGGAGGAAGGGGAGCCGGAATACGATGCCGACACTTCGTGTACGAGTTGGGCAGTATCCGCTGTTATTGGAGCTGTGCAGAGCCATTAATGAGCTGAGACAAGATAAGTTGTGGACTGTTCCTAAGGAACGAAACTATCCGCCTGCGCTCTTGAATCTTATTCGTAATCGCGGTCTTCGTTCTAATGTCTATCGATATTGGGGCAGTTTGCTGCTGAAAGATATGCTGGCTATCCAGAGTGAGCCGGAAGTTAAATTGGTCAAACGTATATTAATTGCATCTGCGGATACCAAGGCGGATGAGGTTATGGCTGAATATGAAAATCATCTGGCTTCACAATGCGAGAAGATTCGAGAGTATCTGGCACCTTTAATCCATAATTTTGACATTGCCGAGGTTGTTGAACTGAAGCTTTATCCGCTATCAACTATGCCTCCTCCGCAGATCGGAAGATTCGGAGCCAGCCTAAGCAAAGCAGCAACGACATCCGTACATTTGGCCTTCGGCGTACCACCGCTTCATCTGTGGGATGACTTTAACCTGACTGTTTCTTTCTTCGCACGAGGCGGCATTCATTATCTCGTTAAAGAATGGCTGCTTGCTCACGAAGGCGAATATGGAGAAGTGAAGGAAGGTTTGAAACCATATCTGATTAATCTGGTTTCGGCGATCATTTTAATGGAAGTGGATCACTTTTTTAGCACGAATTTTGATCTGGTTTTCCATGAAGAGGACAAATTAGTCTATCAGTGGGCACTCTCGCAATATGATGGCAAGATGGGGTTTGGTAGTCATCTGATTCAATATGTCCGTAATCTGAATGCGCACTGGCCGCCTCCGCATCTGGAAGAGGTTCGTCATGATGTTCCTATGACGGTCGTACATACGATCCAGAAGAAAGTTCGTGTATCCATAAGCGACCAGTACAATCTTTTGGCAAACACCAGATGGATTGCCGATTATTATGATATTGCCGAGTCAGAGGATGAAGCTGGATTGGAGAAGGCATATCCGTTTCTGGTCTTACCCTGGAATGCAGAAAGTGCTGCAGAGATCTGCTCCAGGCATCATATCCAGCACAGTCATCATGAAGCCGCCGTGACTTATGAGCATATGACGGGTCAAAAGCAGTTCGATACCACGGATACACTTTGTCTGCTCATTGACCATGATGCGGAATCCTCTTGGAAGTTCGTTTTGCTGTGTCCTTCCGCGCGTGCTGAATCAGGATATTACATTGAGACTTCCGTATTGTCACAGATTCATACAGCGATCGCTTTCGTAGACTCTGCCTCGGGAAGGAGAATATTATGAGCCGTTTACATGCCGGATTGGTCCAGATATGGATGATTGTTCGGGCAGGGGATCGGGCGATCTGGGTATTGTTAGCCCTTATTCTTGCACTCGGTGTGTGGCCTGGTTTCATGGTATGGGCAATCAAGCATTCAGTGAATCAACTGGCTAACGGCGACCGCAACTCATCGTTAGCTTACATAGGTATTATTGCTGGGGCTGGCACGATTGCGATTTTGCTCAACGTGATACAGCCCTATTTTCTTAGAAAAGTAAAGGACCACGTCTATCACAATCTGTCTATCCGCCTGTTTGACAATGTAAATCGTAGAACAGAAAATGAGCTGCTCCGTGCGTCGACGCGAAACCGGATTTCAAGCACTTCGGAATCGGTCAGCTCGATCTACCATGGTGGACTGGATGGGCTGTCGGCACTACTCCAGGTCATTATAACGGGAATTTCCCTGACATGGATTCTGTTGGTGGTGGCATGGTGGGCGCCTTTGCTGATACTGGCTGGTACGGTGCTTAATGTATGGCTCATGAAAAAGGCAGCAGCTGCTGAATCAGGTTTTCTGGAAAGCATCTCGGAGACAACGAGGCTTGAAGGAACGTTTCTGGATATGCTGACCACGTTTAAATCTGCCAAAGAAATGCGTGTTTTTGGTATATCCGGTTGGGTGAAAGGGAAGTGGCTGACCGAGCAGATTCGAATCGCACGCTTAACGATGAGGCAAATGATCAAGACCGGATTTTACAGACTGGCAGGTCAACTTGGCAGCGGGGTCGTAACAACCATTGTATTGCTGGTAGGGTTATGGAAACTTTGGCAGGGTACACTGCATCCTGGAGAAGTCGCAGCACTGCTTATTGGGGGGCTGCATCTGGAACAGCTGCTGGGCCTGGTTCTCAGCCAGGGTAAGCACTGGTTGGGGCGGAAAATGTTTTTGGCGGAATTGATACAGCAGCCCGCAGAGGAACATTCGGAAACAGCAGCAAACCCGGCTACAGAGACAGCTGCAAACACAGCCGCTGCTGGAAGTACAAATACAACTTCAGATGCGGGTATGGATACAGGCACAATAGGCCGCCCAAATAATGATATCCATTCTACCTGTGCCATTTCTGTTCGACAACTAACGTTCAGTTATGACGGAGAACATGAGGTGCTGAAAAATATCAGCTTTGATATTGAACGCGGAGCCAAGGTGGCCATCGTTGGTGCTAATGGTTCAGGTAAAAGCACCTTAATGCTGATGCTTTCGGGCTTGTTGAAGCCTGACCATGGTTCCGTAGTGTCGGAGGATACAGGCGGCTTCTGTTTGCAAGACTACGGACGGTATAAACTCTCCGCTGCTGAGAACGTGTATCTGGGTGATATCACTCGCAAGGAGCATACGGAGGACATGATGGAAGCATTAAAGCTTACTAATGCCCAATTTGTAAACACGCTGCCGCAGGGACTGCAAACGGAGCTGTGGCCGGAAGTCGGAGGATCGGACCTGTCAGAAGGGCAGTGGCAGCGACTGGCCTTAGCCAGAAGTATGTTCCGGGCTATATATCGGGCGGGCTCGGTCATTATTATGGATGAACCAACGTCAAAACTTGACCCGAGTAACGAACTAAGCATTCTGGAGTCCATTATTAATCGATTAGAGGGGTACACCGTATTGTTTGTTGTTCACCGTCTGGTGGGTTGTGCTTTTGCGGATACGGTTCTTCTAATGGATCAGGGGGAAATCCGGGACTATGGAACACATGACGGACTGCTTCAGACAAGCGAACCTTATCAAGCGATGTGGAAAGCCTCTTCTTCTTTTATGGAGACGATGAAGGAAGAGGAAGGAGGGGACGTGGCGTAATGTGGTTGACCAAGGTAAAGAACAAACGAAAGTTATTACCATGGATTGCGTTCGCTCTGTCCGTGACGCTGTTCAAAGGGATACTGCCCGCCGTTCGCATTTTTTTATTCGGTTATGCTGTGCAGCAGGTCATTTCCGGAGTAGATCTCGATCGTATGATTCTGCTGATGGCCTGGTTCGCGGCAGCAACCATCGGTGAGAAAGTGATGGATTCGTTATACGGTATTGCACTGGAGGGACTTCGTGTTCACATGGGCCGAGCTGCCAAAGAGCTGTATATCGATCAATATAATAAAGTACCTTATCAGAAACTTCTTGATGCGTCCTTTTCCGAATCAGCAGAGAAGGCAGCGAACGGTCTGGATCGTGGACATCGCGTTCTCACATTGGCCCTGGATGTTTTGAGTGCCGCAGTAACCTTAATCAGCTTGGGTACAGCGTTGTGGTTTGTCACGAAAATTGGGTGTCTGGTGATGATGGTAACCTTTGCTTTTGTTGTATTCAAACAATATAAGCTGGGTCGTCAGATGTTTAACGTGGAGAATCAGCTGTCGGGTCATCGTATCCGTGAAAATTATTACCGCAGCACCGTTATGGATTTTCAACTGGGCAGGGAACGCAAGCTGTTTGGATATTCCCCTTATATCGTGAGTCTGTGGAAAAATACATTTACGGACATCAGCAAGACCAATCAATCTTTTCTACTAACCTCCCAAAAGACATCAGGACTGATGCAGATCGGTCAGCTTCTGCTCATCTCTGTGGCTTACATGGTATCGATTCTGACGGCCAGTTCTTCAATAGGCGGTTTAATCATCGCCTTTCAACTGATTGATGAATTGCTTGGCAAAGCCAATGCATTCGTGCTGGAGCTGCGCATGTTTACTAGTGAATTACTCACCGCATCCAATCTCTCTCGTTTTTTGGCTGCAGAAACAGCAGATCAAGTCGAGACCTCTGCCAAGGAAGCGGACAAAGAAATTGAACTGAATGGAGTTGGATTTTCCTATCCGAATCACAGCAAGCCTGTATTGACCGATGTAAATATGTATTTTCGATCCGGTGAGCTTGTCGGGCTGGTGGGAGAGAATGGGGCTGGAAAAACAACACTGTGCAATCTGATCTGCGGTCTGCTTGAGCCCGCCGAAGGTGAGATTTGGGTCGACGGAAAACGCAGTCTGCATACGGACAGGCTGGGAGCGGTTTCCGCTGCCTATGCTGATTTCGCCAGATTCCCGCTGAGTGTGCAGCAGAATGTTGGACTTGATCGAGAGTGGAGTACTGCTGCACAGCGGCTTGTACAGGATATCACCGAGCGGAGCGGAGATAAACGGCTGGGTGCAGGATATACAGATGGAACCGAGTTATCGGGTGGACAGTGGCAGCGCGTGGCGGTTGCCCGGGCGATGGCGAATACCCGGAAGATGCTGATCCTGGATGAACCTACGGCTGCGATGGACCCGGTCATGGAAGAAAGTGTTGTTCGGAGTGTCAAGCAGTTCGCAGCGGAGGGCAGAGCAGCACTGCTGATTGCACACCGGGTCAGCACCGTAATGCATTGTGACAGGGTGTATGTGATGGCTGATGGGCACATTGTTCAGGAAGGCGCGCCTTTGCGGCTGCTTGAGGAAGATGGGGTATTCCGTGAAATGTACGGTGCACAGGTTGCTCTGCTGCGCAAACAGGGAGCGGCTGCTTCTGTCGGGTGAGATCCGAAAACCTGGAAAGGGGAAATATCGATGAAGGTACTTATCGTATCACGTGGAAACGGATTTGGACATGCAAAGCGCGATCTGCTGGTCGCCAAACGGCTCATGCAGTTGAATCACAAGGTCATTATTGCGTCCTATTCCTCCGGACTTCACTATTTACAGAGGGTATATTCAGGTGATCTGATTGATCTGGAACTGCCTTCGGCTGGCAGCAGTGCCGAAAGAACACGGAAACTGCTGGACCTCATCAGCCGCACGCAGCCCGATGGCATCGTGGTAGATGAGGAACTGCTTGTACTTCCCCTCGCCCAAAGTCTGGGTATTCCAACCTGCTTCATTACGAACTGGCTGGAAGACGAACAGGAGACGCTGGGTTATCTGCAAATGGCGGACCAAATTGCGATTGTCGATCAGCAGGAGCACTGGATGTTCCCGACATCGGACTCGATTTGGGAGAAGCTGCACTTTGTAGGCCCGGTGGTCGAAGTGCCTGAACGGACAGCGGCCAGAGAGAAGAAGATTGTCATCACGTCAGGCTCGGCGACGATTGTGGACGTTCCTTTTTTCAAAAGAGCGATAGCAGACTTAAAAGGGGAAACCGATCATATCAAGCTGGTGTACAGCGGTACATTGACGAAATCACTGCAGCGGCTGGGAGATGAAACGACGCAGTTTATCGCCGACCCAAGCTCTTTTATGGATGAAGTGAGAGACAGCTCGCTGGTGGTGTGCAGGGGGGGGCATACGACGTTATGGGAATTGGCTTCGCTGGGTATCCCAGCTATCGCTGTTCCCCGGCGGGAAGAGGTGAATCGCAGCAATATTGTATATGCACGGCAGATGGGGGAGAGAGGTTACATCCGCTGGCTGGAGGAATCCGACATGGATCAGGGTTTGATCGCTGCTTATGCCGGTGAGATTTTGCGTGGTGTGACACAGCTTAGAACGTATGCTTATGATGGGGCGGCACTGGATCATCTGACCTCTTGTATTCTGGAAAGCTTTTCGCTTCACCTTGCGGAGAAGCCGTTATGAACGTGACCGTCATCATCCCGGTGTACGGCAAACCGGACGTGCTGCATCTGACGCTGCAGGCGCTGGCCGGGCAGCATTATTCGGACTTCTCCGTTTACCTGATTGATCAGGGGGGATCCATTCCTTTTGAACAGTTCAGAGATGCTTTTGAAGACAAGCTGTGTATTCATTACATGGATACCCCTGCACATACGACCGTGTCGGACAAACGTAATAGAGCTATACGTGACTCTACCGGGGATGTTGTTATTTTTCTAGATGCAGATACGATTGTATGTGCGGGGTTTGTTGGTGAACATGTAGCGATGCAGCGTGCTGGACACGACATGGTGATCGGCTACATCTACGGGAAGAAGGGGATGCATCGGGAAGAGCTGCATTATGAGGGAGAGCTGGAGCTTGAAGCTTTTATGAGCTGGTTCGAGCATGAATCTGGGCGCATACCCGATGAGCGGGAGAAATATTATGAGCCGGTGATGGATCAACTGATGCAGCTGCCGTGGCCTTGGGCCGTATTCTGGTCAGGTAACATCTCTGTTTCCCGAACAGCGTTACAGCGTGCAGGCGGATTTGATCACAGATTCAGCGGTTGGGGAATGGAAGACATAGAAGTTGGCTACAGACTTGTGCAATCTGGGTATGCATTAACGTTAAGCCGGTCAGCCTGGGCAGTACATGTACCGCATGAGGTGGACGAGGCAGAACGAATGCGCAATCAGGCGGCCAATGCCAGAATGTTCATGCGAAAATACCCTTCCATCGAGATTGAGCTGTTTCTCCTGAAGATGCATGATTGGAAGAAAGATGCAGCCGCAGCAGTTAACAAGGGACAGCGCGATTGGTCAGACCAGGACTATACATTTCAAGCCGTTATGCAGACGGTCACTTCAACCTATGGAACCCACTTTTTATTGGTAGGGTATGATGCGAGGCTGTTTGCCTTATCTCAGGTGAGCACACTGATTGATCCCCGAGAGCCGAAGGAATTGAAGCAAGATCTGATGAACGTTCCTGGAAAAAAGGTTTACAGACTTGCCGGCAGCTGCATGCCGTTTGAAGCATCCTCTTTTGATGGCTGTATTATTACTCCTGTGTGGACGATGTACAGACCAGAATTAATCTTTCACCTGTTCATGGAAGCGTTGAGAACATCGCATGTGTGTTACTGCGTCAGCCCGAAGACGGAGATCATGCCTCTGCTTGCAGTCATTGCTGCCTTGAAAAAGATGGGCAGAGACATCGAATACAGCATTATGGACGTGATGAATACGACCATGAAACTCGTCACCTGTATAGACCATGGGATCGCTCAAGTTCAGGAAGGAGGCATGTTAGATGACCAAGGGTGTCACCGTCATTATTCCTACATATAATCACTCCGAATTGTTGGAAAGAACGCTAGTATGCCTGAAGCATCAGGAGGCAGACACATCTTTATTTGAGGTCATTGTATGTGATGATGGTTCAAGTGATGATACCAAGGATGTCGCCTGTTCCTTTGAAGCTGATTTGGATCTGCGATACTGCTACCAGAAGGATCTGGGGTTTCGGGCAGGAACGGCGAGAAATATGGGACTGCATCTGGCTAAACATGAGATATGTGTATACTTGGATACCGGTGTATTGATCGGCGCGGATCTTATTCTTAATGTCATTCAATTTCATCGTTGTCACGAACATACGATTGGACTCGGCACGGTTCATGGCATGAATCAAAAGGATGACCAGCATCCGCTTGCGAAATACTTGCAATCCATAGCCTCCTCGGAGCATCCGGAGGCATGCTTGCGGAATCCCATGCTGAAGGCTTACCCCGATTCCAGACAAACACAGTTTGATTTTTATGAAAATGATCTGGATCGCAGTGCTGCTCCATGGACGATGTTTTGGACAAGCATGGTCTCTGTGGAAACCCGTCTGCTGAGACAGGTGGGCGGATTCGATGAATCTTTCCACGGCTGGGGGCACGAGGATCTGGAATTGGGTTATCGCCTCTGGAAGGCAGGATTGCATTTCCGGGCAGACCCTTCACTCCGTGCGCTGCATCTGCCACATGAGCAGTTTAATCCGGTAGAGATGACAAGCCGAAAGAATCATCTTCACTTTGTGAAGCTGCATCAGGAGCTTCCGGTGGAGCTGTCCTATGTGAATAAAAACTTTATTTTTGAAATGCTGCTTGGACAGTTTAATGCCGCGGATCGATATCTAACGCAAAATTATGATGATCTTGATCCAGCCTTATTTGAATTACATGAAGGAGGCAGGCGATTAGCCGTGGGGTATTTAACTCCGGAGTTCGTAAGCAGGCTGAACATTACAGATGTATTTGCCTGCAATCAGCGTAACGCCGAGATGATCCGTGCAGCGAAACCAGACGTTCACACCAGTTACAAAGCAGGGTTCGTCAATTTCTGTGAAGATGATACGTATCAAACGGCAATTATTACGGATGTATGGAAAGTCATTCCGATCACCTTGTTAATTGTACTGCTGGATGAGATACTGCGAATTGCCAAGCGGGTATATCTGCTGGATACGGCAGATATAGAGCTTGAACAGCTGCCGATTGCTGGCGATCACCTTCCAACCGGATTTCAGACTGCGTGTGTAGGGGGTACGGGAATAACGAAATTATACAGCATATCGAGACTGGCCCGGCAGCTGGATGCCGAGGTGAACAACCTGTGAATGGGACAGGTTGTTTTCCGCCTTTATTTTCAATACAATCGAATAGAATAAGTGCGCTGCACCACTATATGCTAATGAACCGGGGGAGAATGAGGATGACCATGAACTCCATTGAAAATGAAAAAGATCTGTCACCGGAACAGCGTGATGAATTGTTCAAGGCATTAAAGACCCGTTTTGAGAAGAATATGAGTCGCCATCCCGATCTGGAATGGGTTAACATTGAGGCCAAACTCGAAGCGCACCCCGATAAACTGTGGTCGCTCCACGAGATGGAGAAAACAGGCGGCGAACCGGATGTCGTCGAGCTTGACAGGGAGACAGGTGAATATATCTTTGTCGACTGTTCAGCAGAGAGCCCTAAAGGCCGTCGCAGTGTGTGTTATGATCAGGCTGCACTGGATGCACGCAAAGAGAACAAACCTAAGCATAGCGCTGTTCAAATGTGCATCGAGATGGGCATTGAGCTTTTGGATGAGACCCAGTATCGTGAACTGCAGCAGCTGGGGAACTTTGATCTTAAAACATCCAGTTGGGTGATTACCCCTGAAAATATTAGGCAGCGGGGTGGAGCTGTTTTTTGCGACCGCCGTTACGATACCGTGTTTATGTACCATAACGGTGCGGAGTCCTACTACGCTGCAAGAGGTTTCCGAGGTTTGTTAAGGGTGTAAACGAAATAAAAAGGAACGATTCGGCAGGCTGCGAATGGTTCCTTTTTGATTTAAATAAAGTTGATTTTGATTTAAATTAAGCTAAGTTATCAGGTTATATCTTCTTTGTCACCGGGTTCCTCAATATGCACCATAACCCGAACCAGATAATCCTCCGCATGCTGCAGTACAATCTCATCCTGCATGTAATCCTCGTAAGCATCACCTTTAATGACGTACTGTTTCTTCTCGATATAATCAAAGATTTGTGGGAAAAACTTCTTGGTATCTCCGTAGTCAGCTCTTGCATAAGACACCAGATAGAATCCCTCCGGCATATATGCCTGTTCATGATGCTGGGTAGTCATATAGCTGTACATATGGGAGATCATGTCTCCATCCTTTCTTAGCAGATCAGCTTTGGGAATGATGATGCCGCCGGGATAACCGAGCGGTGCATGTTCCTTGTCCAGACGTACCCGAAAGTCCTCCCAGAGCTCTTCTGAAAACTCTTGTTTGGATGAATAGATATGTCGGCTCAGCAGCAAGGGGGTTTTAGGCTGCCAGATGACATGCATTTGGCTGGTGTCCAGATGCATGGATTGCTCTATATTTTGCGCACGCTGCATAATCATTTGTTTGGCCTGAGTCAGTTTGGCAATCTGCAGCTGCAGATTTTCCTCCTGTTTACGCAGCAGTTGAAGGGTGGTTTCCGGTGAACGCTCACCGAGATGCTGCTGAATTTCCTCCAGGGACATGCCGAGCTCTTTGAAAATATGAATAACGCCGATCGTTTCAAACTGGCTGTGACTGTAATATCGATAACCGTTATCCGCTACATAGGCAGGTTTGAACAGACCGATGCGGTCGTAGTAAATGAGGGTTTTGCGTGAAACCTCGGACAGCTTGGAAAAAGCACTAATGGACAGCATTTCATTCGGATGCATAAGCACCTCCAGATTTTAAAAAAGTGGATTGACTGTATAGTTGCTATACAGTTTATAATACAGCTGTTCTGAGCGTCGATCTACTTCTAGATGGCAGATCAGCGTGTTTATTTTAGATGAGGAGAATGCTTATGGTAAGAAAATTACTGCAAAGTGTACGCGAATATAAAAAGAATACATGGCTGACGCCCTTGTTTTTACTTGGCGAAGTGGCCATGGAAGTCATTATTCCGCTGTTTATGGCTGAATTGATCGACCAGGGGATCACTGGGGGTCAGATGGATCAGGTGACCAAGTACGGCTTGATTCTGGTGTTGTTTGCCCTGGTGTCTCTGGTCTTTGGAGCACTGGCGGGTAAGCATTCTGCGATTGCAATGTCGGGGTTTGGCAAAAATCTGCGTTATGACTTGTTCCGTCATGTGCAGCATCTGTCGTACTCCAATATGGATAAATTCTCAACCTCAGGGATCGTTACCAGGCTGACGACAGATATTACGCACGTGCAAAATGCATTTCTGATGATTATCCGCATTGCCTTCCGCAGTCCGGTGATGATGATTTTTGCAACGATTATGACGTATCGCATCAGCCCATCCATTGCTTCTTGGTTCATGATTGTGATCCCTGTGCTGGCCATTGGCATGGTCATCATCATGAAGTATTCTTTTCCGGTATTTGAGCGTGCCTTTGACAGTTACGATGATCTCAATAAAGTTGTGCAGGAAAATGTACGCGGCATTCGGGTCGTGAAATCGTATGTACGAGAAGAGCGTGAGGTATCCAAGTTTCAGGCCGTATCCCAGCGAATATTTGCACAGATGGCTAAGGCAGAACGCATTCTGTCGTATGAACTTCCACTGATGCAAATTGTCATGTATGCCGTGATGCTGATGATCTCATGGATTGGCGCGAAACTGGTTGTGGGCGGAAACATGACCACCGGGGAGCTTACGAGTTTATTCGCGTATTCCATGCAAATTCTAATGAGTTTGATGACCTTGGGCATCGTTGTCATTATGGTTGCCATTGCTCGTGCTTCGGCGGGACGGATTAATGAACTGTTAAGTGAACAGCCGGACATTACCAGTCCGGAGTCACCCGTTACAGAGCTGCACAACGGGGAAATCGAATTCCGCAATGTGTCCTTCCGTTACTCAGGCAAAGCCGAGAATTATGCCCTGTCTGGCATCAATCTGAGAATGGCTTCGGGACAGACGATTGGCATTATTGGAGCTGCGGGCAGTGCAAAATCCACCTTGGTGCAGCTGATTCCACGTCTGTATGATGCCAGTGAGGGCGAAGTGCTTGTCAGTGGAGTCAATGTGAAGGAGTACGATCTAAGTTTGCTTCGCAGTCAGGTTGCGATGGTATTGCAAAAAAACGTCCTGTTTGAAGGCACGATTAAGGAGAATCTGCGTTGGGGCAATGAACATGCTGCCGATGAAGAGTTGATTGAAGCGTGCAAAGCAGCACAGGCACATGAGTTTATTTCCACGTTTCCGGATGGATATGACACTCATTTGGCACAAGGCGGTACGAACGTTTCGGGAGGTCAGAAGCAGAGGCTATGTATTGCCAGAGCTTTACTCAAAAAACCGAAGATTCTGATTCTGGATGATTCCACCAGTGCCGTAGATACACGGACCGACGCGTTAATCCGCAACGTCTTCAAGGAAAGCATACCGGATACAACCAAAATTATTATTGCCCAGCGTATTGCATCTGTGGAAGATGCCGATCAGATTGTCATTCTGGATGAAGGCAGGATGGTAGATATCGGAACCCATCAGGAACTGCTGGGCAGAAATACAATTTATCAAGAGGCTTATTATACACAGACGAAAGGCGGTGAAGCACTAGATGGATAACATTCAATATGGCCGGACGATAAAACGTCTGCTAACCTACTTTAAATATTACAAATTCAGAACGACACTAGCGCTGATCCTGGTGCTGGTGAGTTCTGCCGTCTCTGTTGCTTCAGCGGCCTTTCTGCGATTGCTGATTGATGACTTTATTACGCCATTGCTCGGAAATCAGAATCCAGTGTTTGATGCCTTGTTACAGGCTTTAATTATTCTGGCTGTGATCTATGCTGCTGGAGTCATCAGTACGTTTGTCACGAAAAGGCTGATGATTACCGTCTCACAGCAGATTATGAAGAGGATTCGTGACCGCTTATTCGATCACATGCAGAAGCTTCCGATTAAATATTTTGACCGTAAAGCTCACGGGGATATTATGAGTCATTACACGAACGATGTGGATACGCTGAACATGATGCTGACGGATGGATTGCCCCAGCTGTTGTCCACTGTCGTGACGGTTGTAGTCGTTCTTGGTACGATGCTGTATCTGGATGTACCATTAACGATTGTGGTTGTGCTAGGTGCACTTGCCATGCTCTGGGTTACCAAAGTCGTGGGTACTAAGGCAACCGAGCACTTCTTCAAGCAGCAGGAATCGATCGGTGTGGTGGATGGATATATCGAGGAGATTATTCATGGGCAGAAAGTGGTGCAGATATTCGGTCGCGAGCAAAAAGCGATGGAACAATTTGCCCACCTGAATAATAGATTATTTGACGACTCGGCGACAGCTAACAAATATTCGAATATCCTCATGCCAATCAATGAGAATCTGTCCACATTAATCTATGTGCTTGTGGCTATTGCGGGCGGAGCTATGGCGATCTCAGGCTGGAACGCCGGTCTGAGTCTGGGAATTATCGCAGCTTTTCTGAGTTTATCCCGTAATTTCACGATGCCGATTGCCGAAATCTCCTCGCAGGTCAGCATGTTTGTCGTAGCTGTTGCAGGGGCTCAGCGGATATTTAACATGATGGATGAACAGCCTGAGGCAGATAAAGGCCGCGTGACGTTGGAAAAAAATCAGTATCTGTCCGGATGGGTCTGGAAACTGGAGAATGGCACAAGCGTTGTTCTGAAAGGCAAAGTGGAGTTTAAGGGTGTCAGTTTTACGTATGACGGAAAGAAACAAGTGCTCCAGAATATGACGTTGTATGCCATGCCTGGGCAGAAGCTTGCGTTTGTAGGTGCAACGGGTGCGGGCAAGACTACTGTCGCCAACCTGCTCAATCGTTTTTATGATATTACAGAAGGCGAGATCATCTATGACGGCATTAATATTCAGCGTATTCGAAAAACGGATTTGCGGCGTTCGTTGGGCATTGTGCTGCAGGATACCCATCTGTTCTCGGGTACGGTCGCTGAGAACATTCGATATGGAAGGCTGGAGGCGAGTGACGATGAGGTGATCCAGGCGGCGAAGCTGTCGTATGCGGCGAGTTTTATCGAACGGCTGCCTGACGGGTATGAGACCCGGCTTGATGGCAGCGGCAGCGGACTGTCACAGGGGCAGAGTCAACTGCTGGCGATTGCCCGAGCGGCAATTGCCAATCCGCCTGTCATGATTCTGGATGAAGCAACATCATCCATCGATACACGTACAGAAGCATTAGTTCAGAAGGGGATGGATAATCTGATGCAGGGTCGAACCGTGTTTGTGATCGCCCATCGCTTATCAACTGTACGAAATTCCGACGCCATTATGGTGCTGGAGCACGGCAAGATCAAGGAACGTGGTGACCACAAACAGCTGCTGGCGGCGAAAGGTACGTATTATCAATTGTATACTGGAGCTTTTGAGTGGGATTAACGTTTCACTGAGTATTTAAGCATCGAAGAGTATACTAGAAAGCAGCCAAGATCAAAAAGGGGTGTCCCACAAGCTATATAAATGGCTTGTGGGACACCCTTAAATTTTATTCACTGGTGGAGCAATTGTAGAACGGATTGAGGGCTTTGATTCGATTGTGTGAGCATGGCTTGTGCAGCCTGCGATAAAATATTTGATTTTGTGTACTCTAACATTTCTTTGGCCATGTCTGCGTCTCTAATTCGAGATTCTGCATTACTCAAATTCTCTGCAGCATTACTTGTATTGTTTAATGCATGTGCCATTCGATTCTGGATTGAACCGTATATTCCACGAATATTGGAAATTTTGGAGATGGCTTTGTCTACACGAGATAATGCTTGTTCTTGAATAGATGGTAGTAACAAGCCCATCGTTGTAATACCTAACGCATCAGCCTGCACGTTGAATAAAGGGATATCCATATGCTGCCCTTGATTAGCTCCGGCTTGGACCGTGAGTTTCGGTGTGATATAGTCTATGTCTTTGATCTTGACATTTAAAGTTGTTTCTAGGCGTGTAGACACTTCTGTTTCGTTTGTACGTTCAAATACATCCAAATTTAATGAGAAAGGACCGTATTTGAAAGCAAGTGTTAAACTTGATTGAGAAGGGAGGCTAACATCCCAATCAAAATTAATTGTAGGTTGTCCCCCTGCGGGATTATGAATTGCAAGTTGGGTTGGTGATAGAGATCCGAGAGAATTATCGAACGTAATACTAGCATTTGCTTCCGTTCCTGTCATCGTATATGTTGTATTCCCAGATGGCGAATTAATGGATGTTACACCATTGGGGATAAGCAGCCCATTTGCATCTGTCATCACTGAATGATCAGGCGGGTTAACTAGGTTGCTTAGCTTTACATTCGTATCCGTTGAATTTCCGTTATTTATTATATATTCGATTTGCATCGAATTATCTGGAAGTATAGTCCGGATTCTTTTTATCGATACATCGCTATCTGGAAACCACATATGATCCCAAGCCGGAACTGTACCGGTATTGCTTCTAGATGTATACTCCACTGGTCGCATCATGCCATCCACTTGTACAATCTCACTCATCGTGCCATAAACATGACCTAATGTTTTGGGGCCAAACCAAGTTGGGTTGATTCCCGAAGCATACCAATAGTCTGGTGCTGAATATTGCGGATCGGTTGTAGGCGCTAACGTTTCATATACTGAACGCTCTGTATCTGTTTTAGTTGTTGTATACGTATCCACATTATATTCGTTGTAACCTTGTCCCGAATCCTGCGAGGTTATCGGAGTAATTACATTTGTGTTTGTATACGTCTGAGTTGTAGATGACGTATTAGAATTGCTGGTCAGGTGTCTTGCTTCGGGTGGTGTCCCAGAGGCTGCATAAACTACAGTTTTCTGTACGGTTGTAATTGTGGGCGGCTCACTAAGGAAAGTGTTTGTACTGGAACTTGAACGATCCGCCAGTATTTTATAATCATCTCTTGCCAACAAGTTTATCGTGTTATAGCTTGTGCTTTGGGAAATATGGTTTATTTCATCCGTAAGCTCTTGAATCTCACTTTCAATCTTCAGACGATCATTATTGGTGTATGTATCATTTAGACCCTGGACAATCAGTTCTCTCTGTCTTTGTAAAATAGCTGAAATTTCCTGCAGTCCGCCTTCTGCTGTTTGAACAAGAGAAATCCCATCTTGTATATTTCGATTTGCTTGGTCAAGTCCGCGAATCTGTGACCTCATTTTCTCGGATATTGCTAGTCCTGCTGCATCATCAGACGCACGATCAATTCTCTGCCCAGAAGATAGTTTCTGTAGGTGGCTGGAGTTATTACGGGCGTTTTCTTGAGTTTTCCTATGTGCACTAGCAGCCGCTAAGTTATGCGAAATAATCATATGTTATACCTCTATCTAAAGTGGAGTAAGTTGATTAATTTTACCATGGTAGAATAAGGATAGTCTATTGATATGTGATTTTTCTGTAAATTTAGTGTGCAAATGGCCTAACAAAAGTAATGTCTCCACTAAGATAATCAGCTCAGAAAGAAGAGGGCCATGCGCCACCGCACAGCCTATCCAGAGGAGAAAATGCTTCACGTATTAAACCACAGGTTCATTCTGCTTCTTAAAATGCTGCTTAATCGCCAATTCGAGCACAGGTCCAGGTTCTTCGCGCTGCAGCTGGGCCAGATCACCAAATTCCATACGATACGGCTGTTCGGTACTGCTCGGAATCCAGTAAGGCAGCGGTTTGCCGGTGGAATCCAGACCATTCGGGTCACCTGTCGTGATGAAATTAGACAAATAATTGCACATCTGGCGTGCGAGATCATAGTGTTTGCCCGTGAAAGGACGCCAGCATTTCGCGAGTGTTTCAAAAAAGAACCACAGATCGACGGAGTGGAATGTGCCTGGCTGATCCCAGCCTGGAATCTCTGCGTCGAAGTTATAATAATAGAGCGGCGTCTCGGACGGATGACCGCTATTCGAGCGGATCACAAGCTGAATCGCATGTTCAATCATGCGGACAGAAGCCCGCTGCAGTGTATGATCCAGATCGCCGTTATCGGCTTCACAGTGCTGCAAAAAGGCAGGAGCATCCTCGCCAAAAAGTTCAGCCGCCATCTGTTTCAATTCCTCCATACTGCTGACAGCAGGCCGGGTCCAGAATTCGGAAGAGGTGTGTCCCAGCATGACGGGAACGAGTTCGCGCTTATGCTGCATAAACCGGGTGAATGGATCGCCTACGCAGAACTGGTTATCAATGACCGTTCCCCAGAAGCTTTTGTATTCCAGTATTTTATCCCGCAGCGTGATCGCATCCAGCTGTCTGGCTTCATCCAGGGAGGATACTCCTAGAAAACGGAAAAAATCAACGCCTTTCTGTTCGGCATCCCGCAGTGTGCTGCGGACAGCAGGGACATGCACATTTGGATACAGTTCGGTTGCGATGCCGCTCATAATGACGGCTCGCTGGAACAGGTTTTTGTTCTGCGGGGAAGTCATTTGGCTGAGTACACTGCCGCCGCCGGCAGATTGTCCGCCGATTGTAATCTGATCCGGGTCACCGCCAAATGCAGCAATGTTGCGCTTCACCCACTGCGTGCCTGCCTGCTGATCCAGATGTCCAAAGTTTGCAGGGGCTTGTGGAGACTCCGCACTGATCTCGGGATGGCACAGGAAACCAAATGCATTCAGACGGTAATTGACGGTAACGACGACGATTCCCCTGCGAGCAATACGCTCACCATCAAATTCCATTTCGGCCGTGTGACCCACTTGAAGGCCGCCGCCGAAATACCAGACAAACACAGGCAGCTTCTCATCCGTACGTTTGGCGGGTGTCCACACGTTTAGGTAGAGGCAGTCCTCATTCATCGGCAGGTCCGGATCGACCGCCCACTCTCGGGTATAAATGTTGTTATCGTCGATCACCGTGGGGGCCTGCATAGAGGTGGGAGCAAAATCAAAAGCCTGAAGCACACCATCCCAGTCAGATGCCGGCTGCGGAGCACGCCAGCGATTTCGGCCTACCGGGGGCGCGGCGAACGGAATACCTTTAAAACTTGTAATACGCGGGTCTGCGGCAGGCAGCCCCTGAACTTGACCATTCTCTACCGTAACTGTTCTAAGCAACACACATTCTCCTCTCTGAATTGAACATTATTATTCATGTCGATCCAAGATGTATGGTTGCGCTTACAAGTGTGCGGGGTGATTTTCCCTCTGTCTCTATCATAAGCATCTTGAAGCGTTGTTTCCAGCATCTAAATTAAAAATCTCTGACTTCATCTAAATGATATATAATGACTGGTAAAAGGAATGGAGGTGCTGGAAGTGGACTCATTATGGAGAGAAGGGAGCAGAGCGAGCCAGATATATTTTATCAGCGGCGATCGCAAACCGGTTAATCTTCATCAGTGGGGACCGGGTGTGCGTGACGTCTATGCGCTGCACTACATCATTCAAGGGCAGGGTACACTGGAAACCGGAGGTCAGCGGTTCCGGCTGGGTGCCGGAGAGAGTTTTATCATTTTTCCGCAGCAAGAAATCTATTACTATCCTGACTCATCGGACCCGTGGGAGTACGTATGGATGGAATTCAACGGCAGAGATGCCCGGCACCTCATAGCGTTGACACAGTTATCGGTTCAGCATCCTGTCCTGCCAGCTGCGCCCGAGTCTATGGAGCCTTGGTTTCATCGGGCCTGGAATTCGGGTGCATCACCAAGTGAAGTGTTGAGAGCGGACGCTCGTCTGCAGCAGCTGCTGTCCTATTACATAGAATTCTTTCCCAGCGGGAAGAAGGAGGAAGTTAGGGATGATGTGTGGCTGGCAAGAACCTATATTGAGCAGAACTACTGGAAATCTTCCTTAACGGTTGCGGAGGTTGTACAGGTCGTGAATCTGGAACGAAGCTACCTGTTCCGCAGGTTCAAAGAAGCCACAGGTATATCGGTGTCCGCATATATAACAGCATGCCGGATTCGGCGTGCCTGCGAGCTGCTGAAATCATCCCAATTGTCCATTCAATCCATAGCATATTCGGTAGGATATAAGGATCCGCTTTATTTTTCCAGAGTATTCAAAAAGGCAGCATCATATACGCCATCAGCCTACATGATGCTGCACCAAAAAAAGAGCAGCACGTTAGGAGAAAACAGCTCAACATCCATACATCACTGAGCGGTACGCTAACCTGTAAGATGAACTACAATTGAGGATTAACGAAAAAGGGCACAGTTTCCGGACTCGCGAAAATAACGAATCAGCTTCTCGATCGGCTCCCGTCCGCAGTGCAGCTTAACACCTAGACAATCAATGCAGACAAATTGCTGGGCAGTGCGTGAGACTAATTTCAGATAAATGCCCACATCGTCGGAAGAAAGCGGAACCTGACAGGTGGTGCACAGCCGGCTTTGTGCCATTTATTTCACCAGCTTGGCTCGCACAACGAGACAATCATGAGCTGCCACTACGGGTGCATAACGCTCGCGGAATACACCGAGTTCCTTGTGCTCCCAGCAGTCATAGAGGGACAAAGAGTAACCAGATGCATAGGGCAGGCCCATATCCCAGAATTGCAAGGACAACTCCCGCTGGCTGTCGCTCAGGTTGAAGAAACCAATCGCCAGATCACCGTCCGTAAGTACCTTCACCAGCATGAATACGTCATCGGTATGAAACCATTGCGGCTCGGGTTTGATGCGGTAAGCCCCGCGTGCCTCCGGGTCCTGATTAATAGCTAGCAGATCGGGATTCAGCAAAATATCTTTGGTTGTCTCATTGGCTTTGCGCACATCACATCCGATCATCAGGGGTGAACCCATCATGGACCAGAGGGAGAAATGGGTTTTGTATTCGATATCATTGCAGCCGCCAATGCTGCCGATAAAGTCGCTGTTGCTTCCGCCGTACATGCCTACAATAAGCATATCCATGTCATTGTGGCAGAAGGAGCCGGTATAGCTTTGTTTTCCAAGCTGTGAAAGGGCCAGTTCTTTGACCGAATCCCAGTTGTCGCGTATATCTCCGGTGGAGCGGTACATATGTGCACCCGATTCGCGAATCCATTCGTATACATTGTCCTCACCCCAGTTGCAGGCAGAGAACAGGATGTCGCGCCCGCAGTTTTTGAGAGCAAGGCTCATGCGTTTGTACAGCAGCTCGCCCGAGATGTGGCGCGGCTTGAAGCAGTAGTCATATTTTAAATAATCCACGCCCCACTCGGCGAACAGCGCAGCATCCTGAAACTCATGCTCGAAACTGCCCGGATAACCTGCACAGGTGTGTGTACCGACACAGGAGTACATGCCAAACTTCAGGCCTTTGTCGTGGATATAATCTGCAAGCGCCTTCATTCCACTCGGGAATTTGGCAGGATCTACGACCAGATTTCCGTCTGCATCCCGCTCCTTGAGGCTCCAGCAATCGTCAATCACAATGTACTCGTACCCAGCGTCTCGATATCCTTCCTTTACAAACACATCGGCCACATCCCGAATCAACTGCTCATTGATGTCCCACGTAAACGTATTCCATGAATTCCAGCCCAACGCGGGGGCAAATCCCATCATTGCATTTGTATTAGCGCTCATGATTTGGCTCGCTTCCTTCCTTGTCCTGTTTTTTTGAAAATGCCAAACTTCCATCTTATCTCTGCTGAGAATGCGGATAATAACTATCATGAACTTAACTGATCAAGGGCATTTCAGCCATAGCTTGACGTTGCTTCGATATGGACAAATGTTGTTTGAATATATGAAATGAAGGAAGCCAGATGAGAATTAATTGAACTGAATCAATTGAAATATCGAATCGTGTTTTTTGCTATTTTGCAGGGCTGTATCATGCACAAAACCATGAACAACAAACCTCCTTCTGGCGAAGCTTTTTTTTATCGTTTATACTTGTAAAGCCAATTTACTTGAGGAGTTGTCTAACGAATCATGAATAAAAAAGAAGTCGCGCACATTCGCAAACAATTCAAGCTGGATCATGATCTGCTGAACATTTACGACATTCTGAATGTCTATATTACAAAAGAAACGAATGAAGTTTATCACTGGGAACGCCATCCTTTTGAGCTGGTGGATCGAGAGAAGCAGGAATTATACATGGGTAATTTCAAAAAACTGCTGACAGGAGAACTCGATCAGAAGCTGTTCGAACTGAAATTCCAAGAAGAGGCGGAGGAACCGGCACAGGTGATGCTTCATCAGGCGCTCGTCACTGGAGACCCAGATGAGTGGCAGGATCTCATGCTGCTGCTTGTCGACCGCATGATGGCCGATGCCAAGTATGAGCGGGATATGGTTGTTACGTTTATTAAGGGGCAGTATTATTTGCCGACAAAAGCCAGAAACGATGAAGCCGAAGAGAGTGAGAAAAACGAGGTATTTGCTCATCCCTTCATCCTGTGCAGTGTGAATTCCACGGAGAAGCAGCGGAAGACGCTGTTATTTGACTATGTAGAGCGGGAATTCAAGTACAACATCATCGTTGATCCGATCATCAAATTAAGCACGCCGGAGCAGGGATTCCTGTATCCAAGTGTGACGGATAATTATTCGGACGTGAACCGTGTGCTGTACTGCACGGGAAAATCGAATTTCCCCGATCCTCATTTTGTAGAAAATGTGCTGAATGGTGAACGTTCTGTAACGGCACTGGAGGAGCGGGCCATTTTCGAGGATATCGTCAAAGAGATTACAGGGGAGCAGATGGATGCGACCACCTTGGCCCATGTGTATGAAGAGATCAATCGTGTCATTGAAGTGAACGAAGAATCGCATGAAGAAGAGCCGCCGAAGCTGGATTATAAAGACGTGGAACGTCTGCTTACCGCCAGCGGTGTAGAAGAGTTAACCACCGAGAAGGTGGAACGAGCATTTGAAACGATCGTGGACAACAAAAACTATGAGCTGAAAGCCAATAGTGTTATGCCCAAATACACTTCCAAATCAATCAAGATTGATACGAAGGTAGCAACCATCTCCATCAGTCCGCAGGATCTCAAATATGTGAGACAAGTCAACTACCAGGGAAGACGCTGTATCATGATTGAAGTGGACGAGGACGCTGTAATTGAAGGATTTACACTTGCCACAGAGAATCTCTGATTAAGTTAGATTAGCCAAGTAAGTTAGAGGATACAAAAATAAACGTTAACAAGCCCAAGCTTGCGGTCATACCGCGAGGCTTGGGCTTTACTGTTTTTATTTAGGCTATGATTGCCGAAGCAGCTGCTTGAGATCAGGCGATGGGTGCGAACCAAGCTCCTCATGGAGCAGTTCCTCCAGAAGCTGATACTGCCACTGGGCTTCCGCCCTCCGGCCCAGCGAAAGATAGAGAAGAATTACTTCACGGTGAATATCTTCCCGAATAGAGTCAATCTGCAGGACCCGATCAAAATAGTGCAGGGCACGGAGCGGTTGATTTTGCTGGAGATGATACTGGGCGGCGGTTTCCATCGTTGTAATAAAATCCATCTCCAGCTGTCTTGACCACGCCAAAGCCCATTCATAGTGCCGCCCTTTCAGAAGCTCTCCACGATAAAGGGTATCGATTCGTTCAAACATTTCAGGCTGATAGGTTGAGGTTTGACGAATTTTACGGCATAAGGTTTCGAACTCATACAGATCACAATCCATTACGCTGCGATCTACACGAATCCCGTTTCGATCTTTGAGGATAATGGGAATATCGGTGTTGTCTCCAATCGCACGTCTAACATAATACAGCGTTGAATTGATGTTCGTCCACGCCTTCTGCGGACTTAGGTCTTTCCATAACGTATCGGCCAGTGCATCGCGGCTTGTCGACTTGGCATATAAGAGGAATGCGAGCAGTTCCTCCGTTTTGGGTGTTCGCAGTTTGATAGGACTACCCGTATCCTCTCCGGCAAACACCATAAATTCACCGAACAGCCGCACCGTCAGGCGAGGGGGCGGGGAAACGGGCTCTGACAAGATGATGGTGTCGCGAAGCCGCTCCTGCAAACGCTGTATGCTGCGGCTTACACGCTCGGCGGTCACGGGTTTGATCACATAGTCGATGACCTCTTTTTCAAAAGCCTGTACGGCATACTCTTCATATCCTGTTACAAGCACGATCGGAAGGGAAGCATGATGTCTGCGCAATTCGCCAATCAGCTGCATCCCTGAGATCCGCGGCATCGTAATATCAAGAAAGGCAGCATCAAAGCTGTTATTCGCAGCGTATTCACAAGCCTTCTCGGGGTCCTGGAATACTTCGCACACCTCTATTTTTCCACTTTCAGTCAAAATACGCTTCAGCCGCTTGAGCGACAGGTCTTCATCGTCTACGATGATTACTCTCATCATGTACTGTAACCCCCGTTACCCTTATTGCTGTAGTACTGAATGGGAAGGTCAAACGTAATACGTGTTCCTTCACCATCATGGCTTTCCAACTGAATATCCCTGTTATACAGCAGCTTCAGCCTGCTGGAAATATTCCATAGACCGACACCGGTGCTGCCATCGGCAGCCTGCAGGATGTCCTTCATTCGCTGCTTTGTTATTCCGATGCCGTTGTCCTCAATGGTAAATCTGATTTCCATTTCATTCACCTTACGAATAGACAGCATCACCCGTCCGCCGTCCACACGGGACATCAGACCATGCCGAATGGCATTCTCGATGAGCGGCTGCAGGATGAGCGGCGGAATGTCCATGCTGCGGTCTACATCGGCGTCCACGTCGATGATGACCTCCAGCCTTGATCCGAATCGCGCGCGTTCAATGGCTGCATAAGCTTCAATCATCTCGAGCTCGTTGACCAGACTTGTTTTGGAATCCAGATGTTTGAAGTGCACGCTTCCCCGCAGATAACTGGACAGCTGCAGGATTAATTGTTCCGCCTGATTCGGTGCATCAACACACAATTCGGCAATCGCATTCAAGGCGTTATACAGAAAGTGCGGGTTAATCTGGGATCGCAAAAAGGAAATCTCGGCATTTCGTGCCGCCTGAACAGACGTCTTCATTCGGGTCAGGCCGCCGATTCTAGCCAGTAGTTCCTCCGATTCGAAGGGTTTGGCTACGAAATCATTAGCTCCCTTCTCAAGTGCCAATTTTAACTGATGGGCTTTATTGCCCGCGGTCAGCATGAGCACGGGCAGTTCGGAAGGGGAGAAGCGTTCCCGAATACGATCAAGCAATTCGTAACCGGACATGCCTGGCATCATGATATCCGCTATGATCAGATGAACGGCAGGGAGCCGGTCCAGCAGACCCAATACCGAGCCGGATTGTGAAGTGACGGCATAACTGTAACCTTCCAGTTTCAGCAGACTTATGATCGTCTGCAGATTAGCTGCATCATCATCAACGACGAGAATCCATTCATTTTTTAGGCCCGGCATAATGACAGGTTCCTCGTATCTCAGTGCACGATGACCTGAAACCGCCGGAGGCAGGTTCAGAGGTGGAACGTTGGAACGTTTCACTTTTTTAGCTTCGGCAAGCGGGAAAGTTAGAACGAACACAGATCCTTGACCAAGCACCGATTCAGCGTGAATCGTTCCACCGTGCAGCTCAACAAGCTTGCGGGTAATGCTCAGACCAAGCCCTGTCCCCCCGGCAGCCCTGGGTCCCGTACCCTCTTCCTGCTCGAATGGCAGGAAGATGTGCTCCAGCTTGTCCGGGCTGATGCCGCGGCCTGTGTCTGCAGCGCGCACTTCAGCTTTGCCGTGCACAATCGAGGCACTAATGCGAACAGAACCGTGGTCGGTAAATTTGACGGCATTACCGACCAGATTATGCAGGATCTGCACGAGTCGGTTCCCGTCCGCATAAATCAGCGGGAAATCCGCCGGGATACTGTTGATCAGCTCTACGTTTTTCGTGCCCAGCAGGAATGAGTGCATACGCATCACCGATTCAGCATAGGCGGACAGATCGGCAGCCGAGCGGTGCAGCGGAATATCTCCATGTTTCATTTTGGAGTAGTCCAGCAGTTCATCCACCAGATATGTCAGCCTTCTGCCGCTGCTTGTTACAACCGCCAGATTTTGAGCTTGTTCCTCTGTTAACCGGCCTTCCGAACCTTTGAGCAGGCTTTCACTAATATTGACGATGGCATTGAGCGGTGTCTTTAATTCATGCGAAGTATTGGAGAGAAAGTCATCCTTCACTTGATCGAGTAAAAGAAGCTGGTCCTTAAGGGATTGGACGGTAAGATAAGCCTCGAAGAATCGAAGCACAACGAGAAAGAGCATCAAGATACTGAACAGAACGATGCACACCTGTCCGATATTCACGTTTTCCTTAAGCGAAACGGAGAACAGGTTAATGTCCAGACAGTACAGCGTAATGCAGAGCATGGCTGCGTACCATAGAAAGCCGGATAGTCGTTCTCCCTTCTCGCTAATTACAAACCGCACAGCACACTGTACAAGCAGCCATAGCAGAATTAACGTATACAGCCCGATGACAATAGGTGCCGTTAACACGTAGACGGAGATGGGAAAGAGTGCGAGCAGGCAGATATATGCTCCAAAAACAAACAACGCTGTAGAGGTTATTCCTGCGGAGATCATGCCTGCCCGGAAACGGTGGAAATAAAATATGAGCAGGCCAAGACAGGCAACAGAGCAAAAATCCTTTAATTTATACAGCGTACTAAATGAAAAATGAATTCCTGTTTCGGTCAGAACACGTTCACTGATCATGCCATTATACAGGGCATACAGTAGACAGATTAGGCCGAGCAGCAGCAGAGAATCATCTCGGCTTCGATACAAGGCCGACCCCAAGTAGCTGACGAGAAAAATGACGGCTATTACAGCCAGAACAGCCATTGCGGCCAGTTCAATGGCTGTGTGGCTCTGATGGCTTTTGAGCATCGCCGCCTGTTCGCCAAAAAAGAGCGGTCCGGAAATGCCGGCGTTAGGATAGTCGTAATTCGCCACCCGGACCAATATTTCAATATCGCCGCCATCATAAGGGAAAAAACCGATTTGTGGAGAATTACCTGCCTTGTAACCGGCTGTTTTTTCCACGGCTTGTCCGTCCTGCAGCAGCTTGATGCCGTTGACGTAAATTTCGCTGGCGAAACGGATATTGCTTTTTTTGATGGCGAGTGTGCCCTCAATCGGTGTATTGCGCAGCACAAGCCGATATGAAGCAAAGCCGTACGAAGGCAGTCGTTCGTTCCCTATCTGAACCGGGCCCCAAGTACCCGGAACTTCGGCATAGGCATCGGGAGTGACGTGGATATCATGCTGTTTCTGATCTATCGTTTGAGGTAAGGGGGCCTTTTTCCAATAAAATTCCCACTCCCCATCCAGCCTGATGCGATCCATCAGCTTCGGGTTCCAGGTTGCGAGATCGAGAATACCCTGGCGTGCATGGAGTGCGGCAGCCTGCGGCTCTCTGATCGTGGACAGAACCAGCAGCGCCGCAGCAAGCATCACTGTAAGCACAGCACTCAAAATTCGTAATAACACGCTAAGCTGCTCCTTTGGGAGATCGCCAATCATCTCTAGTAGTCTATCGGCATTGTAGCGGATATCCCTGGGGGCTGCAATTGAATTTCGACAATTTTCTTTGTTTATTTTTTGTTTATTGTATTGAATGTCGGAGGTCAAACCCAGCCTGTAAATGCCAATATAGACGCTTTGGCGGAGGGGGCTTCCACATGCGTTCCTGTTCGCCATGCTTTCGGTGACTCGCCCATTAACCTGGCGAAACAGCGGTTAAAGCTGGAGATGGAGCGGAAGCCAACCTGCTCGGAGATCGACAGCACGGAGGCATCGGTACTTTTTAATCGTTTGCAGGCCTCTTCGACCCTTGTGCTGTTAAGAAAATCAAGCGGTGTCGTCCCCATAATCTCATGGAATTTACGGCGGAAATGAGTGGTGCTCAGGTGACATAGCTCTGCAAGCTCGTCAATCGTCACAGGCATCATGTAACTTCTCGTAATGAACTCCAGGGCAGGTGAGATGACGAGGTCAGGTTGACGGCCCTGCATCTCCTGTTCCCGTGCCTGTTCTGGCTTCCTCTCCGGATTAGAGCCGAGCTCATCGCCGGCATGAATACGCAGCAGCTCGATGTAGAGTGACATTAACAGCCCATACGCGCTTTCCCGGTAGAAAGGGGACTGCTGCTGTATTTCTTCCACAATGGAAGATGCCAGCGTATAGACTTTCGGATATTGATCTTTATGCAGCACACAGCGGTCTGCTCGAATGGTCCGGAGATTCGGCTCCATATTACCGTGAGGCATCTTTAAAGCATGCTGGAACAGCTCTTCTGGTGAAAAAAAGAGATAAGCCCACCTGCTTGCGTTATTAGGTGAACTGTAAGTGGTATGCGGCAGATAGCGGGGAAGAAATGTCACGTCTCCTGCCCGGAATGGAACGCATTCCCCTTTAATCTCCATCACCCCTCCATCGGAGTAACAAATGCCGATCTCCATATGATTATGGAAATGCAGATGCTCACTCTTGATATCGGATATTTTCCAGCGTTCCCCGCTGAGCAGCAGTACGGGAAAATCGATGGGCAGGCTGTAATGACGGTATTCAATGACAGGTTTCTTAGGTTTGGGCATGTCCGGCTGCTCCCATTCGTCTGATTATAAATGATCGAAATTGCGCAGTTTTGTTACGAATATGCTTAGATGCAGACTATTTTACTGCGTACAATGAAATAAGTAAAGCGTTTACATCACAGGACAGTCGCTTCTCGGGATCAATTGGAGGAGTGTGCGCAGGAGAGGGGAATAATACAAAATGCTGCAGTTGAAATATGACCGGGAACAGCTTCTAAATGTGATTCACCATGTAACGAGAAAAACGCTGGATATGGATTTGACGTGGGATTGGCCCTGCGGTGTGGCCTATTACGGTGTATCGAGAGCCTACCAAACAACAGGTGATCAGGAGGTTCTGGACAGACTGGTACAATGGGCAGATGAATATATTGAACTGGGGCTTCCGAGCTGGACGGTGAATACATGTGCGATGGGGCATGTGCTGATTACGTTATATGAAGAGACCGGGAATCAGAAATATTGGGATATCGTGATGAGTAAGGTGGATTATTTGCAAAATCATGCGCTCCGCTTCGGCGATCGGGTGCTCGCAGCATACCGTATCCACCGCGAATGATTTTCCCGAACAGGCTTGGGCGGATACGCTGTTTATGGCAGCCTTCTTCCTGCTCCGGGTAGGCAGCAAGCTGAAGGATGAAGCGATGATTCAGGATGCCCTGAATCAGTATTACTGGCATATCAAATACCTGCAGGACCCCGGCACAGGCCTGTGGTACCACGGCTATAACAATGTGAACAAGGATCATATGTCGGGTTTTTACTGGGGACGTGCGAATGCATGGGGAGCCTATACGATGTCGCAGGTAAAACCGCAGCTTAGAGAATGGTATCTGTATCCGCAGTGTATGGACGTTGAGTGTTCCCTGCGAGATCAGCTTGCGGCTCTCAAGCTGCTGCAGACGGAAGAGGGCTTGTGGCGTACCGTACTGGATGATCCGGAATCATATGAGGAAGTCTCTGCATCCTGCGGCATTGCCGCTGCGATGATCAATAATGGCAATCCGCTGCATACGAAATATGTGCAAAAAGCGCTGAGCGGCATTTTGAACCATATTAGCGAAGATGGGCGTGTGCTGGGTGTATCCGGTGGAACGGCTGTAATGAAGGACCGCGACGGTTACCGTAACATTCCGAAGGATTGGATTCAAGGTTGGGGTCAGGGACTGGCACTGGCATTTCTATCCGATCTGCTGCGACAAGGAGAGTGAACACATTGCCGAAATCGACCAAAGGCTCTTTCACGTTACCGGGAGAATCCGGTTATGAAGCGCTGACGCTGGAGCTGGCCCAGCGATGGGGAGCCGATGTGATTCGTGACAGTGACGGGACGAGATTGTCGGATGAGATTATTCAAGCCGGATACGGCATTTATTCGACCATCTGCATCATTCGGGATCATAATGAATGGGCGTCGGGAAACCAAGATAAGCTGCAGCAGTGCTTTCTGATTACACAGCCGAAGGTGGCCGTGCAGGATTATATCTCCTTCTATCTGATGGAAGATTTTTTTGCCGAACAATTCAAGGTCAACGATTCGAAGGAAGCGTTAAAGTATTGGCAGGTATATGACCGAACGACGGGACAGGAAGTGCCGAGAAGCCAGTGGAATTACGAAAGGGAATCCGGCCACGTGGTCATAACCGGCATTGCGGCCTGGCATAAATACACGGTAAGTTTCATGGTTTATCGTATATGGGAAGAAATCTCCATGTATAACCACACGACCAACAACTGGGACAAGGAACACCTGATGCAGATCGATCCCATTTATACGGATACACAGACGTATCTGCTGGATTGGATGGAACGGTGGTGCGCTGCGCATCCGGAAACAACGGTTGTCCGGTTTACCTCGCTTTTCTATAATTTTGCCTGGATATGGGGTAGTGATGAGCGGAACCGTCATCTGTTCTCCGACTGGGGTTCATATGATTTCACGGTAAGTTCAAAAGGGCTAGATCTTTTTGCCGAAAAATATGGCTATTTACTCACAGCTGAAGATTTTGTGAATGGAGGCAAATATCAGGTCAGCCATATGCCTGCGGGGCAGCGAAAGCTGGATTGGATGGCGTTCATCAACGATTTTGTCATTGAATTCGGCCAAAAACTGATTGATATCGTACATAAGCATGGCAAACTTGCCTATGTCTTCTATGATGACAGCTGGGTAGGCATGGAGCCGTACAACGATCGTTTTGAAGAGTTTGGCTTCGATGGCATGATCAAATGTGTTTTCTCCGGGTATGAGGTCAGAATGTGCTCGGGGATCAAGGTGGACACACACGAGATTCGTCTTCACCCGTACCTGTTCCCTGTGGGTCTGGGCGGATTACCAACTTTTAAAGAGGGAGGAAATCCGACGCTGGATGCCAAAAACTACTGGATCAACATTCGGCGTGCATTGCTGCGCGAGAAGATTGACCGGATTGGACTGGGTGGATATCTGCATTTGGTGGAGCCGTATCCTGATTTCGTGGAATATATCGAGAAGGTCGCGGACGAGTTCAGGGAGATCAAGGAGCTGCATCAGGCAGGTAAACCCGTTCAGCTTCAAACCAGGGTAGCTGTACTGCACAGCTGGGGCAGGTTGAGATCGTGGACGCTGTCAGGACATTTCCATGAGACCTATATGCATGATCTCATTCATGTGAATGAAGCATTATCCGGGCTGCCGGTAAACGTTCGGTTTATTGATTTTGAGGATATACGTCAGGGCGTGCTCAGTGAGGTGGATGTGGTCATTAATGCGGGCCGTGCGGGTTCTGCGTGGAGTGGCGGAGAACAATGGCGAGACACGGCATGTGTAGATCAGCTCACCCGTTGGGTGCACGACGGAGGCACGTTCATTGGCATCAACCAGCCGTCTGCGGTGGAAGGGTACGATACCTTTTTCCGAATGGCTCATGTGCTCGGGGTTGATGAGGACACCGGTGCGCGTGTGGTGCATGGAAAATGGGCGTATGACGTTCAGGATCGGCATGATCTTATACCGGAAGGTGCGGCAGTGACAGGCAATCCGCAGCTGTATCTGACGGATGGAACGGCCGAGGTACTGCAGAAGACAGGAGGAGATATTGCGTTGTCTGTTCATGCGTTTGGTAAGGGGCATGGGATCTATCTGTCCTCGTTCGAGTTCAACTGGGCGAATGCCAGGCTGCTGCTGAATCTGGTCCACTTTGGCGGTAATGAGCTGCACAATACCAAGTATATTACGGATAATATGGTTACCGAGTGTGCGTATTATCCCGAGAGCGGCAAGCTGGTTGTCATCAACAACAGCGATGAAGCGCAGACGACCACGATTGAAACAGATCACGGTATGCAGACGCTGCATATCGCTCCATTTGATACGATTATCACCCGAATTGGGGCGCAGGCATCGGTGTGAGATCAATATTGGCAAGGTTGTACTTCATGGAATCGACGTGAAAATGATTAGTTTGCCGCAAAAAAGCTCAAGGTCTGCAGCTTGTTATAGGCCTTTGGGCTTTTTGTGGCGCCAACACATTTTGATTTAAGGATGATATGCTGCATGTATGGACACACGCCCTTATGTGCTAGACTAATGAAAAGTTATGTCAAAACTTGAAGCTATGTATAGCGAAAGCTGCTTTTAATAACTATGAGACTAAACGGATTCAGTTTACACTTTAACGGAGAGGAAGGAAAAAACTAGGAAAGCAAGGAGCTGCTCATATGAATATCAACGAGGTTATGCAGGAGCTGGAGGCTCTGGGCAAGGAACGTACTAAAAAAATCTATTTGTCTAATGGTGCACATGAACCGCTGTTTGGTGTTGCGACAGGAGCAATGAAACCGATGGCGAAGCAGATCAAGAAAAATCAGCCGCTGGCTGAGCAGCTGTATGCAACAGGCAACTATGATGCCATGTATTTTGCAGGCATTATAGCTGACCCCAAAGCCATGACCCAGGCCGACTTTGATCGCTGGATGGATGCGGCTTATTTCTATATGCTGTCCGATTATGTGGTCGCTGTAACTCTGGCAGAGACAGATATTGCACAAGAGGTTGCGGATCAGTGGATAGCCAGTGGAGAGGAACTGCGAATGTCCGGCGGGTGGAGCTGTTACTGCTGGCTGCTCGGCAGCCGCAAGGATACCGAGTTTGAGGAAGATAAAATTAAACAGATGCTTGAGCAGGCAGCACAAACGATTCACACTGCTCCGGAACGGGCCAAAATAGCGATGAATCTATTTATCTACAATGTCGCGATATCTTATGTTCCGCTGCATGATCTGGCGGTGCAAACGGCCAAAAGAGTGGGCCCGGTTGAGGTAGGCTTGGACAAGCCGAAAAGCAAGCAGTTAAGTGCTTCCGACAATATTCAAAAAGCAGTGGATCGTAATCAGCTTGGTTTCAAGCGCAAATATGTAAGATGTTAACCCGAAACGTGTATTCCATTATCGCCATGGCTCGTTATAATGGTGTTAATGGATGACACGGGTGGGGGAGACAACAACGGACATGAAACGCAGGATGGAGTGTAAGCGTATTCAGTTACTGGATGATTGGAGTCTTAGAACGAAGCTGTACATATTGTTTATTTTTTGTGTGCTGATACCCGTACTAGCCACGAATGCCGTATTTTATCAAAGTATCAAGGGACAGATCGAAGCAAAAGAGCAGAGCCGGATTAACGAAATGCAGCAGCGGATTCGTTTTAATCTGCGGAACAGTCTGGACAATAGTTTGTACGTATCCAATTTTTTATACACGGATGCCACAATGAACCGGTTTATGGAATCCAAGTACCGCAATCAGGAAGACTATTATTTTGCATATTATGATATGCTGAGCGGCAACAATCTGGTCCGTTATTATTACAGCTACCAGCAGGTGAACCAGGTAACCTTCTACGTAGACAATGATACGTTCGTGAATGGCGGTAATTTCATCAAGCTAAATGATGAGATCCGAAAGAGTGAATGGTATCAGGCGCTGATGAATACGGATGAGCAGATGATGATCTATTCGTACTTTGACAAGCAGCAGGCTGAGATGTCGCAAAGTCAAGGCGGGCGGAAGGTCAGCATTATTCGCAAGCTGAATTATTTCGGAAAACAGCAGGTGGAGAAGGTATTAAAGGTAGACCTCGATTATGCCTTCATCAACAAGTCCTTCAAAAACGAAGGAGCTGGCGGGAAAATATACATCGTTTCAAACGACCGGATTATTTTCTCGAATGACGCACAGATGAATCAAGCACGGAAGCCGTTTTACCTGATGTCCGACATGGAGAGGGATACTGGAGAATCGGTGGTATCCATTCCTGTCGTATCAGAAAATTGGCAGATTATCGTGCGCGGGGAGAAACTGGATTTTCTCACAGAGATCGTTGATTCCAGATTTAATCTGATGCTGCTGATTATTGTTAATCTGCTCGTACCAACGCTGCTCATCTGGCTCATTTCCAGGTCACTTGTTCACCGAGTAGGCCGTATTGCCAAACATCTGGATCAAGTTAAACAGGAGAAATTTGAAGTAATCGCAGAAGCGGCTGGCAGGGATGAGATCGGAAGCCTGACCCACAGCTACAACATGATGGTGATCAAAATCAGGAATCTGATTGAAATTGTATTTAAAGGACAGGTCGAACGGCAGGCGCTGGAAATCTCCAAGAAACAAGCTGAATTAAAGGCGCTGCAGAGCCAGGTCAATCCGCACTTTATGTTTAACACCCTTGAAACGATCCGCATGCGCAGTTTGATCAAGGAAGAACACGAAACCTCGGACATTATTCAGAAGCTCGCGCTGCTGCTGAGGCAGACGATTAATTGGGGCAATGATCTTGTCAGCATTCAGGATGAAATTCGCTTTGTTGAGAGTTATCTGGTGATCCAGCAATACCGTTTTGGGGAGAAGCTGCAGTTCGTTATTGACGCTGCAGATACTGGCATTTTGGAGATGAAAATTCCAAAACTGACGGTATTAACATTTGTAGAGAATGCTTGCATTCATGGCATCGAGGGAAGCTTGAATGATGGTGTCGTGGAAGTCAGGTTTCAGAAACAGAATGACCAACTGCATATCATGATTCAGGATACCGGGGTTGGCATGGAAGAGGACAAGCTGGATGTGCTTCGCAATATGATGCTTGATCCTAGTCTGGAGCGGCTCAGTGAGCTGAGCAGTATCGGGGTTATGAATGCTTATATTCGGCTTCGCATGTATTTTGATGAACGTGTGCAGGTGGACATTGTCAGTGAAAGGTACAAGGGGACTACAATTCGGATACAGATTCCGCTTGTACAAGCATCTCAGGGATAAGGAGCGAGGATATGATCAACGTGCTGATTGTGGACGATGAGCCATTTATTCGCCAAGGACTTCTTTTGCTGATCGATTGGAACGCACTTGGATTTCAGATTTGCGGTCAGGCTTCAAACGGGGTGCAGGCACTCGAATGTATTCGGAAAGTGCAGCCTGACCTTGTCATATCCGACATTAAAATGCCGGAAATGGATGGTATGCAGCTTGCCAAAATTATATATGAACAGTATGGCGGCGAGATGAAGATGGTGCTGCTCAGTGGATTCTATGAGTTTGAGTACGCCAAACAAGCGATTAAGTATCAGGTGAACGATTATATACTTAAACCGATTGTCAAAGACGAGCTGCTGCAGGTGCTGGAGGCATTCAGAGCCTCCTTTTTGGAGAGGACGGAAGAAAAGAGACATCAGGAAAAGCAGGAACAGATTGTTATGGTCCAGCATGTGCAGTCGATCCTGCTTGGATCAGCTGACGAGGAGACTCTTGCCCATGTGCGAACTCAATACGGGGATGCAGCGAAGTTCCGATGTTTGATGATTGAAACGGAGTCTGGACGAGAGCAGCAGGCTGACTGGTGTCTGCACGTGGAAGCGAGTATGAACCAGAATCATGCAGGAACTGTCCTGAAATCCTTTACCGGCGAGAAAAATAGAATACTGCATATAGTCACTGACCTGCTGCTGAAGCAGGAGGCATTATCTTTGGAACAATACGTTACTCGGCTTTATGCGGAGCTGAGCGGCATACAGAGTGCGGCTGTTGCGATCTATGCTGGCAAGGAGGTAAGCAGGCTGGAGGAACTGCATGAATCCTACTATTCCTGCAGCAGGATCAAAAGTTTGCGCTTTTTCAGTGCATATGGTCCGATCTACTATTATGAGCATATGGATACAACTGTTTTTAATAATCAGCCTGCAGGGCGGGAAAAGCAGCTCTTTGATGGACTGATTCAAGCCATTGAGGAACAGCGAATCGGGGATATACACAGTCATGCGCAGGCTATTTTTCAATTTTTTCTGGAACAGCGGATTGAGCCGGGCATTGTGGGCATTCATCTTCATTATTTGGCGTACACCCTGCTCGGCCTGGTTAACAGTGATCATGCGCAGCGGAATCCGGATGAGGAATGGTTGCAGTCCACATTTTTGCAGGAGAACTATGCCATGCTGTCCATGGAAGAAAATATCGAAAATCTATGCGAGTTCTCATACAAATGTGCCGATAAGCTGAAAGAGCAGCAGAAATGGAATGCGATGGGGGTACTTGCCCGGGTTGAAGCTTATATTCATGAGCACTATACGGAAAATATCAGCCTGAAACTGCTCGGAGAGCATTTTTACATGAACAGTGCCTATCTGGGACAGATTTTCAAAAAGCACTATGGGGTAAGTTTCAGTGATTACCTGAATCAGATCCGAATTGAAGAGGCTGCCCGGCTGCTGCGTAGAACCGATTACAGGGTGTATGAGATTGCAGCAATGGTCGGATATCGGGATTCCGATTATTTTATTAACCGCTTCGAGAAAGTCAGGGGAGAGACGCCAGCACAGTATCGAAAAAGGGCACAAGCGGTGTATACTTCGGATTCTTCATCCTGTTCTCCGTAGAGGGGAGCAGGTTTTTTTGCATATCTGGAATTATTGGGATGAGGCCTATAGTTTGTCCCGTTGAGGAGCGCAGGTAACAATGATAATTTTAAGTCAGCATTTGGAAAGCGCTTTCCAAGGCTTGTCTCTCAACATATTTCGCTGGAGGGGTCATGATGAAAAAGGATGTCAGAAAAAGATTCAGGCAGTTCGTATTACTGACTTTGATGCTTACGGTAGTGCTCGCCGGGTGTTCGCCGGGTTCATCCAAGACAGAAGAAAAGACAGCAGACGGCAAAGACTTGAAGCAGTTTTCCGCATTTTTTGCTGTACCTGGCAAGCTTGCGCCTGACGACAACCGTGTTTTAAAGGCGATTGAAGAAAAGACCGGAGTGCGGGTCACGATGGACTGGCTCACGGGTCAGACCGCCAAAGAACGGATTGGTGTCATGATTGCAGGCGGGGAATATCCGGACTTTATTGATGGCAGTGATGGTACACAGCAGCTGGTATCTGCCGGCGCCCTTGTACCGCTTGAGGACTATATCGACAAATATCCAAATATCAAAAACTATCTGGGTGACAATTGGAAGAAGATGAAAAATTCAACGGATGGTCACATCTACTTTATTCCTCAGTTTGGAAATTTACAGGGTGAGTCCATGAAGGTATCCCATGATGGAGAAGCATTCTGGATTCAGAAAGCGGTGCTGGAGTGGGCCAATTACCCTACGATCAAAACACTGGATCAGTACTTTGACTTGATCGAAAAGTACAAAGCCGCGAATCCAACGATTAATGGTCAGCCAACCATCGGTTTCGAGATTATTTCTTACGACTGGCGTTACTTCGCACTGGAGAACCCGCCGCTGTTCCTGGCAGGCTATCCGAACGAGGGAGCTGCTATTATCGACAAAGCCACATTAACGGCGAAGAACTATAATACGATTCCGGAAGCCAAGGCTTATTTTAAAAAGATCAATGAAGTCTACAATAAAGGGCTGGTTGACAACGAGACGTTCACTGCCAATTACGATCAGTACATCTCCAAAATTTCGACTGGACGCGTACTCGGTATGGTCGATCAGGGATGGCAGTTCCTTGACGCCGAGGCTTCTCTTGTCAAACAAAAGCTGTATGAAAGAACGTATGTACCGCTGTCCATTACCTTGTCCGAGGACGTAAAAGGACGGTATCAGCATAAGCCAATCCTGAACGTCAACGGCGGACTTGCCATCACGAAGAGCTGTAAAGATGTGGAGGGAGCACTTCAATACATTAATGACCTGCTCGATCCGGAGATTGAAGTGCTGAGAACATGGGGACAGAAAGATGTAGATTATCAGGTGGATGACAAAGGCGTTTTCTCCCGTAACGAGGAGCAGCGTGCCAATGCCAAAGATCCGGATTGGGTGCTGGCGAACACAGGAAGCCCGCTGGTTTACTTCCCGCACCATGAAGGCATGACAGCAGACGGTAAAAATGCACTGGACCCGAAAGAGCAGCCTGAAGAGTATCTCGCAACACTGAATGATATCGATAAAAAAGTACTCAAAGCCTATGGATATACCAAATTTACGGATTTCCTGGAGCCAGCAGAAGAGAACGAACCATGGTTCCCGATCTATACGTACAATTTCGAACCGAATAAGCCGGAGACCATCGCCAGACAGAAGATGGACGATGTGAAGCGGAAGTGGCTGCCTAAAGTAATCATGACGTCACCAGCCGAGTTCGATAAGACATGGGAGGAATATCAATCGACACTGAAAGAAAGTGCAGATATTAAAGCCTATGAGGATGCACTTACAGAAGAGGTTCGCAGACGTGTAGAGCTGTGGGGATAACTAGAGGAAACATCTGCATGAAGTACGACAACAAGCAGGTCAAGAAGAACTACAAGCAAGCATCCCTATAAAGTAATACGACAAGTAATGTGACACAAGCCATAGGCTGAGCAGTGTGATAAGCAATACGACAAGTTATCAGAAAAGATAAGCAGTATAGGACAGACACAGTTAGGAGTAAGGCAGAGGCTATAGGATATCCTGTAGCCTTTCTTATTCAACACAGATAGGTGTGCTTATTGGACAGGAATGGATTCGACTCATCCTTTCGGATGATATAGATAAAACTCGTAATCAAGGAGAGAGAAAAAAATGGCCAAAAAGGAGCTGCAGCCTTCAGTCAATACCAGCCATATTCCTTCAGGGAAAAGCTGGATCGGATATAACTTGTCCAGAATGAAAAGTCAGCGTCAATTGATGTGGATGTCATTCCCCTTCATTGCGTTTATTGCTATTTTTGCCTATGGCCCTTTATGGGGATGGCTGATGGCATTTCAGAACTACAGACCAGGCATTGGTTTCATGGAACAGGATTGGGTGGGGCTTGATCATTTTCGAACGCTATTTACGGACCCTACCTTTTTACGCGTCATTCGCAATACACTCGCAATGAGTCTCATTAGTCTGTTTCTGGGATTTGCCGGGTCGATTGGTCTGGCACTCCTGCTCAACGAACTGCGGATGGTTTTATTTAAACGTGTGGTGCAGACCGTTTCCTATCTTCCACACTTTTTGTCGTGGATCATCGTGACGGGTATCGTTGCGAATGTACTATCAACGGAAAACGGGATTGTGAATGTACTGATGACCAAGCTGGGCCTGATCGATGCACCGATCAATTTTTTCGCCGAACCCAAATATTTCTGGGGCATCGTGGGGCTGTCCAGCATGTGGAAGGAGATCGGATGGGGCACCATTATATATCTGGCTTCTATGGCTTCCATTAATCCGAGCTTATACGAGGCAGCATCTATCGATGGGGCTGGTCGATTCCGTAAAATGTGGAATGTCACACTTCCGAGCATCAAACCAACCATTATTATCCTGCTGATTATCAACGTGGGTAACGTACTGAATGCAGGCTTTGAGATTCAATATTTGCTGGGGAACGGACTGGTGCAGGATGTATCCGAGACGATCGATATTTTTGTCTTGAAATACGGGATTAATCTGGGGAACTACTCACTTGCTACCGCAGCAGGGATCTTCAAAAGTGTAGTCAGTTTAATACTCATCTTTATCGCCAACGGGATTGCCAAGTCTCTTGGTGAAGAGCGGTTGATATGATAAGGGGGCAGCGCTGTGAAACGATTTAGCGGAAAACAAAGCTTGGGTGACTCTATTTTTTCGATCACTAACGGCATATTTATGTTGCTTGTTATGGTTGTTACGTTATATCCTTTTTTAAACACCATTGCCGTATCTTTCAACAACGGTCTTGATACGATTCGCGGGGGAATCTATCTCTGGCCAAGAGAATGGACGCTGCAAAACTATGTTTCGGTGTTCCAAAATCCCCATCTGACGCAAGCCGCATTTATTTCGGTAGCCAGAACGGTCATCGGAACTGTGGTACAGCTCTTCTGTACAGCTATGCTGGCTTACGTGCTGAGCCGTAAGGAATATATGTTTAACAAACTTGTGACTACCCTTTTTGTCATAACGATGTATTTCAGCGGCGGGTTGATTCCCGGGTATATGCTGATCAAACAAGTGGGACTGCTGAACAGCTTCTGGGTGTATATTATTCCCGGTCTGATCGGGGTTTTCAACATGATCGTCATCCGTACCTACATTCAGGGATTATCCGAGGGATTGATTGAATCCGCGAAGATGGACGGAGCGGGCGATTTCCGCATCTTCATGCGTATTGTGCTTCCGCTGTCCAAGCCGGTACTGGCGACAGTCGCGCTGTTTATTGCGGTCGGTCAGTGGAACTCCTGGTTTGACTCCATGCTCTATACGGCAGGCAACCGCAATTTGACCACCCTGCAGTATGAACTGATGAAGCTGTTATCCTCAGCAACGTCACAAGGGGGAACCGTCAATGTGGATCAATATAAAAATGTGACTAATATGGTCACCCCCGTATCCATTCGGGCTGCCATCACCATCGTGACCGCGATGCCCATCGTTATACTGTATCCATTCTTGCAAAAATACTTTGTCACTGGACTCACCATTGGAGGGGTAAAAGAATGAACAATGTAAATCAAGGCGAGCAATGCACGTTTAGAAATCCGATTATGCCTGGGTTCTATCCGGACCCGTCTGTCTGCCGGGTAGAAGAAGACTTTTATCTGGTTACGTCTACGTTTGCTTATTTCCCGGGTGTTCCGATCTTTCATAGTCGTGATCTGGTTCACTGGAAGCAGATCGGTAATGTGCTGGATCGTGCTTCGCAGCTTAATCTGCAAGGAGCAGGTCATTCGCAGGGTATTTTTGCACCAACGCTCCGGTATCATGATGGGCTCTTTTACATGATAACAACGAATGTAACGCATGGCGGAAACTTTGTAGTGACAGCCTCAGACCCGGCTGGCCCATGGTCCGATCCTTATTTCATTGATGGTGCGGAGGGGATTGATCCAACGATATTCTTCGATGAAGACGGAAAGGCGTATTATCTCGGAACGCGTCCTTGTTCGGAAGGAGTGCGTTACAACGGAAACTGGGAAGTGTGGCTGCGTGAACTGGATTTGGGCAGCATGAAGCTGGTCGGAGACAGCTATGTTCTATGGCGCGGCGCGATGGTGGATGTCATCTGGCCGGAAGGGCCGCATCTGTACAAAATTGGTGATTATTATTATCTGATGATTGCGGAAGGCGGGACGGGCCTGAACCATGCGGTAACCATCGCACGCAGCAGCAGTCTGACCGAAGGTTACGTTGGCAATCCGAATAATCCGATTATTACGCATCGCCATATGGGCAAGCATTATCCGGTTATTAATGTAGGACACGCTGATTTGGTACAGGCACCTAACGGTCAATGGTTCATGGTGATGCTGGCTTCCAGACCATATGGTGGCGCTTTCAGTAATCTTGGTCGTGAGACATTCATTGCTTCGGTGGAATGGGAAGATGGCTGGCCTGTGGTCAACCGCGGGCTTGGAAAACTGGAAGAGCAGGGTGTGTTGAATCTGCCAGCAGCACCTGTGGCACCGGATCTGCGTTGTGAAAATTTTGATAGTGAACAGTTGGGGCTGCAGTGGATGTTCCTGCGTAATCCTCAGGAGGACCTGTACTCGTTAACGGAACGTAAAGGTTACCTGCGCTTGAAGCTGAAACCGCAAACATTGAAGGAACTTGAGAACTCCAGCTTTGTCTGTGTACGGCAGCGGCATATGGATTATGTGGCAGCTGCTGCCATGGAATTTGTGCCGCAGCATGAGTATGAAACGGCTGGCTTGGTAGTCATTCAGAATGATCAGTATCATGTGCGGATTGAGCGAGCACGTGAAGGTGAACAGCAGGTGCTGCGGGTGATGACATGGCTTGGTGGTGAGGAATCACAGGTTGGCCAAGTTGTGCTGGATGGAGAAACTCCGCGTGTATACATTAAATTGGTAGCGCTAGGACAGCAGCTCAGCTTCTACTACAGCACAGATGGAAGTGATTATCAGTTGGCTGCAGGACAAGTGGATACAACCAGCCTGAGTACGGAAGTCGCTGGCGGCTTTGTTGGCTGCTGTATCGGTATGTTCAGCAGCAGCAATGGTCAAAAGTCCGATCAGGCAGCGGACTTTGACTGGTTTGAATACGGTGCACACAATTAAACTCTCATTGAAGGAGAGATTGTATAATGAAAGCAGCTAAAACCGTCCTGTCGAGTGTAGCAGCCATAGGCATCATCACAACTTTGTCCGGGGTCTCTCAAGTATCAGCTGATCAGGGTAGTAAGACGACATCACTAATTTCTGTAAAAGCTGCATCGGTAGAACCCAATGTGTATCAGGAAGTTCCCAAATTTAAAAAAACGTTAAGTAAGGACAAAGTAATCTGGAATGGAAAAAATATTAAATTAATCGCAAACATCGTAGAGGAAGAAAATGTCCCTGCATCAGAATCCAAAGTAATTCGTTCTATTGTCGTTTCTAAAGGGAAGATGAAGCAGACGATAAAAACCGATGATTTGGCAGAAAAATGGCATGAAGTAATACGTGTTGTTGATTCAAATTCAGGTGATTGGGTGGCTGTTCAGGCAGCAAAAAGCGCCGGTAGTGCTGTCATTCTTGTGAACCTAAAAACGGGTGAATCCACGATTTTAAACGATCGCCTTATAAAGGAAGGTAAGAATGGTGTAGAAAGTATCCCTTCATTCAACTGGTCACCTGTGGAGGACAAGCTCGCGATTTCATACGGGAATACGGAGAAGAGTTCACTAGCCATATACGATGCGGAGAAAGGCACTTTTGAATATGTACCGCGTACAACAAACTATATTAGTACAGGCATTATCCTTTGGCACAAAAACGGAAAATCGTTCGATTACATTAGTGAGTATCCTTCCGATCAAATGAGTCTTTTTAGATATAATACAGCAGCCAAAAAGGTTAAACCGATCAAGAAAATGACTCAGAAAGAATTCCAACAATTTATGAAGCTGGACAAATAGGTAGACAGCACTTCAAGATAAAATCGGTTAAGCGGCCTTAATCCTGGAATGAATGGGGGATTAAGGCCGCTTATACTTCATGTAACTTTTTGTTAACTGCATAACTCATGCATTCCTTTATGTCTTCTGAAGCTCTTTCATGAATTTGTATTCAAGCTGTGTTCAGTAGGGATTACAGAGGAGTGTCCAATGATTAATGCCGCGCATCCTCACAGGTATTGACCCGGGTTAGATCCAAAATTTCATTCACGTGATGTTCTTCAAACCGGTCGAGCAGAGCGTCTAAACCATATTCCAGCTTGTGCTCAAGCTCATCCAGATAGATGGGAAGAATCGCATAAAAGTGCACGGTTTGTCCGTCCTCCATATCCAGCGTCAGAAAATCCTCATCCGTCTCAAGCGGCGGAAGTACGATGAAGGCACACATGTCAGTATTGCCTGAAAAAGGAATTGCCGGATCACCATTTGGTACAGTATGTCCCCAGCTCAGCCAGGTATCATAGTCATGCGGCAGGCGAGCCATCGTTTTCAACCAGCGTATGGGCCAGTAGTGATCCGATACCTCCAGCTTCTCTTCAAACAGAGGCCAATCAGGCGGTAAACAAATCATCAGTTCCGCATACGCATAGTCCTCTGCATCTTCTGGTGTGTTCATAGGCAGGGCACTCATACCTGTGGTGTATAACGTGTAATAATTGCGATTCGGTGTTGGGCGAACGACATGAACATCGATATGAACCTTGTCCGACAGCAGCTCATGAAACACGGATTCAGCTTCGCCAAGATATTGGTCAGCGTGCTGCTCGATCTGCTCCAGCCATTCGTCTGCTGCATATGAAGCAGACTGCCACTCACGCCCTTTGTCCTTATGACGAAGGATTGGGACGCCGGAGGGCGAATATTCTGAGGATTTGGACATGCTTACCGCTCCCTTGCACAGTTTGATGTACTAGCGATTTCATCATATCACAACGTGTGAATTGAAAGCTGTATCTCGTTCTATGTTATGATAGTGTTCAAGTTAGCAAGTTCGATTGAAGGGGCAAAGCGTATGAATCAGAGCGTACAGCAATTTAAAGCGGACTTCTTCAAAGCTTTGGCACATCCGATGCGAATCCGCATTCTGGAGCTGCTGAGCGAAGGGGCGAAAAATGTCAATGAGCTGCAGAGCATTCTCGGGTCGGAAGGTTCTGCGGTGTCCCAGCAGCTGGCTGTGCTGCGCAGCAAAAATGTGGTACAGGGCATCAAGGAAGGTACGACGGTCACCTATTCGCTGCGTGATCCACTGATTAAAGACCTGCTGGCAGTAGCCAAACAAATTTTCGACAATCATCTGGTCGATGCCATCTCGATGCTGGAGGATATGCGCAAAGATAGCTGATACAAGAAACAAGAGCAGCCGTAAGTTTGTACGTGTGTCTCTTGTTTTTTGATTTTGTATAAGAGTTCCAATAATTATACAGGATTGTGATATTTGCGATTGACAGTGCATATATCAAGGAGTAGTGTTCATTATATATTCAAATATTCAAATATATGAAGAAAAGAAGGTTATGGAGCATGAAAGGCACCGGGAGATACGCGGGTTATCGAATGGCTGATTTTCGCAAGGATCTGATATCGGGACTAATTGTCGGGATTATAGCAATTCCACTTGGCATGGCTTTTGCTATCGCTTCGGGAGTCAAGCCGGAATATGGGTTGTATACAACCATTATTGCGGGGATTTTGATTTCTTTGCTAGGCGGTTCCAAATTTCAGATTGGAGGTCCTACCGGGGCATTTATTCCGATTCTTTTTGCCATTGTAATGCAGTATGGTTACGAGAATTTATTGATTGCGGGTATGATGGCTGGGTTGATGCTGATTATTATGGGCGTGTTCAAGCTGGGGGCATTAATCAAATTTATACCAAGACCAGTTACTATTGGTTTTACCGCAGGGATTGCCGTTCTCATTTTTAGCGGTCAGATTGTGAATGTTCTAGGACTCACAGGTGTTACGAAGCACGAGGACTTTTACTCCAATATGAGAGAGATCGGAATGCACATCGGCACGATCAACATATATAGTTTGCTGACAGCGGGGGTATGCCTGGCTGTTCTTCTGCTTGTGCCAAAGTTCGCACCTAAAGTGCCTGCTTCATTGTTAGGTTTGATTCTATCGACTATTGTCGCTGCCGTTTTTTTCAAAGATCAGGTGGCTACAATTGGTTCATCCTTTGGGGCGATACAGGGAACGTTACCTGGGTTCCGCCTGCCGGAGATCACGTGGGAACGGATGATTCATTTACTGCAGCCTGCTTTTGTCATCGCTATGCTGGGCGGTATCGAATCGCTGCTGTCCGCTGTTGTAGCTGACGGCATGACAGGAAGCCGTCATAACAGCAACCGGGAACTGATCGGGCAGGGGGTTGCCAATCTGATTACGCCGCTGTTTGGCGGAATTCCTGCTACAGGAGCAATTGCACGTACAGCAACGAATATTAAGTCTGGTGCGGTATCGCCTTTGTCAGGCGTAATTCATGGTGTTGTCGTACTGCTTGTGCTGCTTCTGTTCGCACCCTACGCATCCCTCATCCCACTTGCCAGTATGGCGCCGGTACTTATGCTGGTGGCCTGGAATATGAGTGAGCGTAAGTCCTTTGCGCATGTGCTGCGGACCAAAACAGGTGACTCGCTTGTGCTTCTTCTGACATTTTTGCTAACCGTATTTACAAGTCTTACGACAGCGGTCGAAGTTGGCTTGATTCTGGCAGTCATTCTGTTTGTGAAAAGAATGAGCGAGATGTTAAAAGTCGCCAAAGTCCTGCCTGATCCAGATCATAAACATGAGAAAGTTATGGCTCATATGGTGCAGGAGGGACATGATTGTCCGCAGATTAGCCTCTATACGATTGAAGGCCCATTATTTTTTGGTGCGGCAGATATGTTTGAAAAATCAGTGATGGATTCACTCCCAGAACGTCCCGGATTGCTGCTGCTTCGCATGGGGAAAGTTCCTTTTATCGATACAACGGGCGAGGCTAATCTGGCTGGTTTAATCAAGCATTTTGAACGAAAGGGCGGAACTGTGTTGTTATCTGGGATACAGGAGCAGCCGCTTGAGATGCTGAAACGAACGGGTTTGCTGGAGCGAATCAATCCTGCTCATCGGTTTGAACATACCGGGGAAGCTATTAACTATGCCTTACAGCACTTGAATCAAGAGAAATGCAGAGGCTGCAGACATTTTGCTTTTCGGGAGTGTGGGGTTTTGTCGGGTACCGCTGTTGAATCTGAACAGCAGCAGAAGTGGAAGGTGGTTAGAGCTAAAGTGGCTCCATAATTTATATTCCAATAAATTCCTCGTTGGTATATATTAAGTGTGTTGACGATATATCATACAGGAAGGATTTTGCATATGTTCAATCAACCAACGGCTTTACGTTCGGTACTCAGTCCGGCTTATCTGGAGTGGGCCTTGCACGAACATTACGATATTGGAACGTGGAAAGAATGCATATTTTGGCTGCGAGGACTGAATGACACTTATCGTGTACGGACAAGTACAGGGTTATATATACTGCGTATTTATCGTACCGAGGTGACGGAAGCGGATGTTCGTTATGAATTGAGTGTGCTGACTGCGCTTAAAGCAGGATTGGGTACGAGCGAACACACGAAGATTGGAGATTTTATCACGGCAAAGGATCAGACCGGTTACATCATGCTGGACGCAGCGGAAGGAAAGCGGGCAGCTGTCATGTTTCATTATATTGAGGGGATAGAAAATAATCTGCAGGATGAGGAATCCTGCTATGCTTTTGGTCAGTCTGCTGCTGAGCTGCACAAGGCTATGGATCAGATCAAGCTGGAACCCGTACTGGAATGGAGAACAAACCGTCCAAGGTTCGAACTGGATACGAAGTTTCTTATCGATGAGTCCTTGGAACGAATCCTTCGGTACACGAGTGAGCATCATGAGGAATCAGCATTTTTGCAGACATTTGCCTCTGTCTTAAAAGAGAAGATTCTGACCGTCTCCAGCACAGGGCTGGATTATGGTTTGTGCCACGGTGATATGCATGGAAACAACAATGTGTTTCAGCAGCAGGATCAGTTCACTCATTATGACTTCGAGTGGGCTGCTCCGGGGTGGCGTGCGTATGACTTGGCTCAAGTGAAAGTTCGAAAACGGCAATCAGGTGATCCTGAGCAGAAGCAACGGCTGTGGGATGCGCTGATGAAAGGATATCGTTCGGTTCGTAACTTCTCAGATGCAGATGAGCAGGCGATAGACCTGTTTATTACTGCCCGTCGGTTCTGGGTGATGGGTCTGGATGCGGCCTTTATCGAGAGTGATATGGGTGCACTGGATTATGGTGCAGACTGGCTGAATGATTTTATTGAGGAGTTTCGGGGTACAGGTATCGTCAAATAAAAATCAACAATCAAAAAACGAGTATGCAGACATGTCGTCTGCATACTCGTTTTTGATATAGAACATGATAACAGCGATCAATGTCCCTTATACTGCCGGATCTGTCAACCGGATGACTGGGAAGCAGCGGCAGCTGCTGAAGCTGCCGCTGCCGCGGTCATAGCAGCTTGCTGGGCGATGATCATGTTAGTAATCGTTGTTGACATGGCTGTTGGGAGTACCTCTCTGCGCAGATTCTCTACATGCTCAAGGATTGTCAGTGCAGAGGAGAACAGCAGCAGCTCCTGCTTGTGAATGGACCAAGGGCCGAACCCCTTCTGGGATCGTAACCAGTCATAGGTATCCACTACCTCATCTGTCAGCTTCTCCGGATCAGAAGGTAATAGGGTCAGAAGTCCAAGAGAGGGCAGGGTGTATGTTTTGTCCATCCGAAGTTTCCTTGCACGGAAAGTATCTCTTAACGTCATGATCCGAGCGTTGACCTCCGGATCATTGCTGCCCATAACGAGTACCTGCGTTAAAGATTGCAAGTGGTTACCCGCCGAAAAGGTTGATTTCAAGTCTTGGTAGAAACGTTCCATGCGTACTATTGTGGAATCCGGTTCCAAGTCAGAAAGAGCTAACATTGCTGTGAAAATATAATCGTCCCTTCCTGTTAGGATCGGATGCTCTGTTTTCATCTGGTCATAGAAGGTTTTGGCCCGCTGTACCGCATGCTGAAATTGTTCAGGCGGAGCCTGAGCAGCAATCTGATAGGCCGCCATCACCAAGTATTCGGAATTGCGAAACTTGATATCTTTCATCAGATCATAAACTTGAAGCATATGCTGCAGCCTTGTCAGCCCATCATTAGTCAGAGAAAGCATGGCTGCGATGCTGAAGGAAGAAAAACCTCTAAATGTAGAAAATCGTTTGGTGTTTTGCTTGATCAATTCGTTGCTATGACGGATCGCTTCCACGTCCACGGTTTTATTCTCCGCGGCGTAGAGTAAAGCGACTATACGCTGCATCATCGTATGCTGATATTTGAATGGTTTCTTGATGATCTCTGTATTAGAAACGAATAATTCGACTCTTTCGGTGTGCATACTGCATACCTCCCCATGAGAAATTTGTTTACAACAGCATAAGGAATAGTAAGTGAATCAGAGCAATCAACCCCATCGGATAGATCAAAGATCTGGAGAACCTGTTTTTGAATTCGTTCTGAGGATGCTTTTCGAAAACGCATTAAAAACAATACGCCATTCCTGCTGAAAAGTTCCAGTAACGGGGCGGCTGCTTACTTCCTCACATTCCATATTGTATTTCTGCGGCACATCTCGTACAATTTGATGAAGCAATTCTGCATTGCGTTAATGTGAATGATCTGAAGTGGATGAAAAAAGGAAGCTGTTTATTAGAAAAGGGGAGAATCGTTTGGAATCAAAAGAACTATCGAGAGGGCTGAAGCCACGCCATGTTGAGCTGATTGCGCTCGGCGGTACAATTGGTGTGGGGTTATTCATGGGATCGGCCAGTACGATCAAATGGGCAGGTCCATCCGTACTGCTGGCCTATTTAATGGCTGGTATCATTATCTTTTTTGTTATGCGTATTATGGGAGAGATGTTGATCCAGGAACCGGTAACGGGTTCGTTTGCGACATTTGCCCACAAATATATCGGACCGCTTGCCGGATTTCTCACGGCCTGGAGTTACTGGTTTCTGTGGGTTACGGTGGGTATGGCAGAAGTTACGGCAATCGGAATTTACGTGGGATACTGGTTTCCGGATATTCCGCAGTGGCTGCCGGCGCTTGCGGGTGTGCTCATCATTGCAGCAGCGAATTTAGCGGCGGTCAAGTTCTATGGAGAATTTGAATTCTGGTTTGCCATGATTAAAGTGACTGCGATCGTGGCGATGATTGTCATCGGAACAGGTCTTATTTTCTTCGGATGGGGGAATGGCGGGCAGCCAATCGGTTTGTCCAATCTAATTAACCATGGGGGCTTCTTTCCCGGAGGAATCAAAGGTTTCCTGTTTGCGCTGTGTATCGTAACGGCCGCTTATCAAGGGGTAGAGATGGTGGGGATTACGGCTGGGGAAGCCGAAAACCCGAAGTACACGCTGCGCAAAGCGATCAAAAATATCGTGTGGCGGATACTCATATTCTACGTAGGTGCAATTTTTGTTATCGTTACGCTGTATCCATGGAATGAGGTAGGCGAGACGGGCAGCCCATTCGTGCTGACCTTTGCCAAAGTTGGTATTGTGGCAGCTGCGGGGATTATTAACTTCGTCGTGCTGACAGCGGCAATGTCGGGATGCAACAGCGGGATCTACAGTGCCGGGCGGATGCTGTACACGCTGGCAGAGAACGGGCAGGCGCCTGCCTTTTTCAAAAAGCTGTCCAAAGGCGGGGTTCCCCGCAACAGTATCGTGGTGACCATCTCGCTGCTCCTGATTGGCGTGATATTGAATTATCTGATGCCTGATTCGAAGCTGTTCCTATACATCTACAGTGCGAGTGTACTGCCGGGGATGGTGCCTTGGTTTGCACTGGCGTTCAGTCAGTTCCGTTTCAGAAAGCGCTGGGGCCAGGAACTGGCGGAGCATAACTTCAAGTCCAAATGGTTCCCGATCAGCAATTACATCATTATTGTGTATCTGATCCTGGTTATCATCGGTATGGCCTTTAACCCGGATACACGGCTGCCGCTGATCGTTGGTGCGGCGTTTATGGGGGTTGTAGTGGTTGGTTACTACGTATTTGGTATAGGCGGTCGCGAGAAAGCAAACGATCAAAAATAATAAAAAATAACGGCAAATTAAAATTCAAAAAGAATTGTCCGTTATCATAGAGTGGAATACCGCGTGTATGGCGGTAGTGATGCACTCCTTGAACATATGAGGCGACCTGAGAAGAGTCCAATATGTTTAAGGTGTGTTTTTTTTGCAGTTTAAAGGACAGGCATCTCGGTTACAAAGGAAAGAGTGAACCTTTACACAAATGAAATTCACAACACATAAATACAAACCAAGGAGGAATTGAACATGGCGACGCAAGATCAGCATTCGATTCAAGATCCAACGACACAATATCCGAAGGCAAACCCGGACTGGAAACAGCAGCAGGAAGAGCCGGGATTGCAGCGTGAGATGACTCCGGTTCCCGATTGTGGTGAAACAACGTATAAAGGCAGCGGGCGCCTTACAGGCCGCAAAGCGGTTGTTACCGGTGCAGATAGCGGGATTGGCCGTGCGGCGGCGATTGCTTATGCACGTGAAGGAGCAGACGTTGTACTCTCCTATCTGCCGGAGGAAGAAGCAGATGCTAAGGAAGTTGTGCAGCTGATTGAGGAAGCTGGCCGAAGAGCAATAGCTGTTCCAGGAGATCTGAAGGATGAGAAATACTGCGAACAACTAATTGAAACTGCGGTCAAAGAACTGGGCGGGATTGATATTCTCGCGAACGTGGCAGGCAAACAGCAGTTTGTTGAGCAGATCGAAGATCTAACGACAGAACAATTCGACGCTACGTTCAAAACGAATGTATATTCCATGTTCTGGCTTAACAAAGCAGCAGTCAAACATATGAAAGCGGGCGGCTCAATCATCAACACATCTTCCATTCAGGCATACAGCCCGTCTCCAATTCTGTTGGACTATGCAACGACTAAAGCATCAATTAACACATTCAGCAAGGCACTCGCCCAGCAGGTTGGCAGCAGAGGTATTCGTGTGAATGTTGTGGCACCGGGGCCGGTATGGACACCGCTGCAGGTTGTCGGTGGACAGCCTGTAGAGAAGCTGGCCGAATTTGGTAACAATACCCCGCTGGGACGAGCAGGGCAACCTGTAGAGATGGCTCCGGCTTACGTATTTCTGGCAAGTCAGGAATCCAGCTATGTGAGCGGAGAGACCTTGAATGCCAATGGCGGTACGGTTAGTCCGTAATGAGGAATTGAATCGTAAGAACCTGTTATGAAAGGTCGCGTCCTCTCGATGCATTTGCGTTCTTCAGGTTATATAAAGAGACGGGATAAAGCAGAAGTGCGCTGCTTTATCCCGTCTTTACGTTTTATTTCTCTTCCGGCTTTGTTTCCAGCATCACATAGCTTCCCAGGGTGGCGAGCTGCGCGTGATCCAGCAGGGCTTCGTTCACTGCAGTTAGCGCTTCACCTGCAGCTGTCATCAGTTCATCGGAGTCAACAGGGGAGGCAAAGCGAAGAATGACAGAAGTCTCCCCTTTTTTCAAATGCGTTTCGGCCTTGTTCTTGTATTCGCTAATCGAATTAACTTCAAGATCATTCTGCACATAATAATCACTAGCATCACTTTCACCTTTGAACTGATCCAGCTCGGTGTCCAGCCAGTAGTCTTTATCTGCTACCGTTTTCTGACTTTCGGCTGTCTCATCATTAGCGTTATACAGGAAATAAGGAATGCCGGAGTTGGTCTGATTATTGGTTGCATCCACGTGTAACCAATCATTTCCGATTTTGACTTTGTTCCATGCATGAGGTACACCGCTGGAGGTGCCGGTGACAACGATGCTTTCCAATCCAGATAAGTCCGAGAGCAGCTTATATACGGATGCATAACTTGCGCATACACCTATACCCTTGACGAGAATACCGTAGGTGGTAAAGGAGTCATTGAATTGTGCATCCACTTGTTTGAAATTGTTCTGCTCTGCACTTTTCAGTGCTGCGTCATCATATTTTGCATTGTCGTTCAGATAATCATAGATGGCTTTGCGCTTCTCATCATCGCTCATGCCCTGTTTAATAATTGAAGCAGTAACTTCCTTTGCTTTGGCGATAATTTCATTCTGTTTTCTCTGAATATCTCCAGCCGATTCATTGTAATGAACCGAGAGGGTAAGCGTGCCATAATTGTATTCGAATCCTTCTACGCCAAGAATGAGCGGATTCTGGTACATTACCTTCAAGACGACATCCGAGAGAGTGGTGAAATTCTGGGCTTCAGGAAAAGCTTTTAGCGAGATGCTGTCCTGAGCAGCAATCATGTTTTTAGCGAGAACCTCTTCCAGCGCAGAATCTGCATTAATAAAATCCTCACCGGCAGCCGGCTCAGGCACGATCTCCTGGTTACCCTGTTCCACGTTCTGCTCAGTGTTTGACTTTTGCTCATCGACAAGGTTCTCCTGAGAATCTACATCTGGAGCGGCTGTCTCATTGGAAGATACACTTGGATCGTTATTGTTCTTGACCGCAGCATCTGATGAGTCGTTATTTTCTTCGGCTGCTGGTGGTGTGTCATTGTTGTTAATAATGGTAGGTACATCTGGTGCAGGTACATAAGGCGTGTTGTTTTTAGGCTCAACGAATCCGTTGCTGGAATCCGCCACACGCTGCTGGGTAAGTTTATCCAAATCTTCCTGGGTGACATTTTCTACACGTACGTAATTTTTAAGTGCCGTTCCCTTGACGTGAAATGGAATGATTGTTTCATTAAACGGTGAGATTTCTACATTAGCCGTATCGTAGACAAGCGTTTCACGGGCCAGAGAGCCATCATTGTACTCTACCGTTATTTTCTGAGGTAATTCGTTAATGTCTTTTAATTTGTCTCGATAAAAATCTTCTTTCATTGATGAAGGTAATTGCGATGCCAGTGGAGCTGTGGCAACTCCATTACTAAAATTGGATTCTTTACCTTCCCCGATGGCGGTAACGTAGTATTCTCCCTGAATGCCGAAATTTTGCTTCGTTGTAACGATATCATTATAAATACCAAGGCCTCCACGCCCATCTTTCATAAAATCATTAAAGGTTGTTTCGGTTGTCGTTGCGATAACCAAAGGATTACTTTCACTATAAGCATTTTCCGCACCTTGAAGAGGGAGATTGTTTGGATCGAAAATTCTACTTCGATCGATGCGTTTATATATCTTATATTGGCTTGCCCCTTCAACTTTGTCCCATACTAGGGCTAACCGTCTGTCTTTATCGATCTCGTATCTAAGTTTAGGTACCGGCAGCTCAGACTTTACTGTAAACGGTATAATTATGGGTTTATCAAGTAAAGTAAGCTTATCCGCATCCGGATCATAGTTCAGACGAATATAATAGATTGGAGCGCCGCCCCAACTGCTATCTAAAGTTTTTTCCATGGATTCAGAACTTAACACACCCCAGCCCAGCGGTTTAATCGATACGCTCTCTCCATTTATTTCTGGAAGAGCATAAACTTTACTTGCTTTAAGTCCTTTGATATCGGTATGTACGGAAATAATATCATCTGAAGACAAGCTTGAATTTCTCAAATCTGCTTTAAACTTAAACGTAAATTCTTCATTCTGGGCTACGTTGTACATAGGCATGATGGATTTGTCGGATGCTGTGCCGTATTTTTCTTTTAGGCTTAAAATGCTGGATCCCTGTTTCGTTTCGCCTGATATGTTATCGGATGGGCTGCTCTCCTGATCATTACTCTGGCAGCCGGCGAGCAGCAGGGTAAGTGCAAACATCATAAAAAATAGTCGTTTCATGGTACACCGCTTTCTTATTTTTCTGGGTAAAACTCGTTATCAAACCTCTAATCTTTCAAACCTCCTATTAATTACCTAATATTCATTGCTAGTGTATGGTCACAACGACTTATTGTCAAGGATAGTGATCCAGGTGTTTGGTCCTATGGACTGGAAAGGTAGATCAACATTTTTAATATAGGAGTAGGATAAAACGGCCTTTTTTTAAAATCAGAGAGACCGTTCCAGCTGTGCCGATTACGCTGCATGATGGAGCATTATTATGTGAATTTTTTAACGCGATACCAATAAGAATATGCATCGGTATATCCCAGCTTTGCGTATAAGCGCCGTGCGGGAGCGTTTTCTGCCACCACTTGCAGATAGCTTGAAACTGCACCTTGGCTTTTTCCCCAATGCAGCAGATGCAGAATCATCTGTTCTGCCAGGCCGCGGCTGCGGTATGCCGGGTCTGTAATGATATCATGCAGTCCGATAATCTGCCGCTCCACAACACCAAGTCCACAGGCCACTACGAGGCCATCAACCGAGAGGCGAATGAATGCGGTATGTGCACGAATATTCAAGAGCATCTGTGTCATCGTTTCGCGGAACTGTCCACTGACAGAATTCAAACGGCAAAAATGATGCAGCCATTCATCAGTCAGCTGCTCGTCAATGTGAATGTCCACGGGCTTTGGTGTGTTTAGATCCTCCAGATTTCGAAGCTGTACGAGGGTGCGATCTACAACGACGTAACCCTTATCCTGCAGGAGCTGATCCAGTTCTCCCGGCTGAACAAATGGTGTAATTTTAAAAACAGTATTTAATTGGCTGGACCTATACATTTCTTCACATACCCGGATTTTTTCGTGCACATCCAGAGACGAAGAGTAGATCGCTTGGACCGAGTTGGCTCGTTTCGAATATCCATTGGCAAATCGCAGCACCCAACCGTCATAAAATGAGGTTGATAAAGGCTGCCAGTGATTGAGTGTTAATTCTTCAATGTGCCGATGCGTGTGCTTTTCTGAATACATATGGTTCATCCTTTCAATGTAATGTTTCTAAAGACAGTATGATTTCAATAGAATAATATTACATATTTTTGCATAAATATTCAATAAATTTGTACAGATATCCAACATTTGAATATTGGGTTACAATCTGTAGGACAAGCAAACAACTCAATTTGCAGAAATGGAGTACATCATGTTTACGATTAATATCCAGGGACAAATGATTACATGTCATATTGAATTCGGTAAACGAAAAAAAGCCTCGATAACAATGGAGCTCCCCTATATGGTCACCATTAAGGCACCGAACGGCACAAGCGAGGAATTGATTCGGCAGCTGGTTATACAGCATGGTGAGGAGATTATACACAAGTCGGCTCGAATGCAGCAGGTGCTGGACGGCCCTCAGGCCAAGGAATATGAAAAAGAGGGAAAGGGGGCATTCCTGCTCTTTGGCAGGACTTATGCGCTGCAGGACTTGATCCCGGTAGAAGGATATACCGAAGAGGAGCTGCGGGCAAATCTGAAAAAGTTTTATTTTGCCGAGTGTAAACGCATGATTGGACAGCGGATTGTACGTTATCAACAGGAGCTGAAGGTGAAGCCCAAGTCAATCGACATTGTGGACTCTCCCACAAAATGGGGCAGCTGCAGCTGGGACAAAAAACTGACCTTTAATTACCGCCTCGCCATGGCACCGCCGGAAGTGATCGATTACGTCATCATCCATGAATTGTGTCATATTCACCACATGAACCATGACCGCTCCTTCTGGCGGCGGGTGGGCAGCATTATGCCGGATTACAAGGAAAAAGAAGATTATCTGATGCGCAACGGCCGAGCCATGACGCTGTAGACTACCTCACCTGCAGGCAGGCATTGGATAGACTCTGCAGGAAAAAAGCTGCTGCCTTTTCATGAAGATGAAGTACAATAGAGCCATTATTACGTGCCGCGAATCACAGAGCAGCCTGCGCGGCGAAAGGAGTGCAAGATGGATTATAACAGGCAGCATTCGGTGCTGGTCGATGAATATATCCATTCTTTTTCGGCAGATGTGCAGCTGAAATTGCAGCGGATGCGGGAACTTATTCGTGAGGCAGCCCCACTTGTAGAAGAGAAGATCAGTTATAAAATGCCTACCTATGCGCAGCATGGGAATCTGGTTCATTTTGCCGCATATACGAAACATATCGGATTTTATCCTGCACCCAGCGGTATTCTGGCATTCAAAGAACAGCTCTCCAGGTTCAAAGGAGCGAAGGGGTCCGTCCAGTTTCCGCTAGATGAGCCGCTCCCGGAAGAATTAATCCGCCAGATCGTTGAGTATCGGGTGAAAGAGAATGTGGAAAGGAGTCAGAGATGAATAAAGCTTTAATTGTACTTGATGTGCAGCACGGATTAACGAGTCTAAGAGATGTATCAGCGACATTGGAAAAGATTGAATCGGTCATACATGTCTTTGAGAAGATGAACTGGCCTGTGGTGTTTATAAAACATGTTGATGAGCATCAGGAAGAGTCCTCACTCTATCGCGGCAAAACCGAGAACCTGGAAATTGTTGTGGATACCAGACAATATCCTGTTCTGGTGAAGAATAAACCAAGTGCCTTCAGTAATAGTGAACTGAAAAGATGGCTGCTTGATCAGCAGGTTGAGCATGTATTCATTACGGGTTTTAATATGGAATATTGTTGTCTGTTTACGGCAATAACTGCCGAACATGAGGGATTCAACGTAACCTTGATTGAAGATGCAGCGGGCACGGTCAATACAGCAGATACGTATGAAATGGAGGGGCTGGACATCCCGGATTTTATCGGCTCCATTCTGAACTGGTCGGGATGCATTGAAGTACTGTATACGGATGAGTTTATGGATAAGTTTGTTCAAAATTCTTGATTCAAGGATGCGGTTGATCTAAGAAGAAACAGCCCGGTGAAATCACCCGGCTGTTTTTTTGCACTTTGAATCTGATTACGTTGATCTTAACTATTAATATATTATCGTCTGTTTCGCTGCTTTTGCTCAGTCCAGATTCAGGTCAAAATCCGGCCTGCACATATATTCAATGGGGTACAGGTCATCTCGGGCTGAGATCAGCGCACGGAAATGAAGGTATCGATGGTTCGGCTGCTCTACAACCCCACCCGCACGAAAAGGAATGAGCTCGGCCACAACGAACACGTCCTCGGCATTCGTACATCGGAAGATAACATTGTCGGGGTTGATGACTTCTTCCATATAACTATAGGTCATCACGTGAAAGGGCCGCCCGCGCCAAAGAGTCTGGATTACCCGGTACGATTGGGTCCGGATCAGGTTCAAATAACGCTCAAGCGTGAAGGTATGCTCAAACTGCGTGATATACCCTTTTTTATCGACATCGATAGTAAACTCCACATCATAGCTCTCGTGGAACTCTTCCTGATATGTACCTGTCATCATCTTCATTGTATCAAAGTGTAATCCAAAGTCCGGGTCGATTATATAGGGGATCACAATGAGTTCCGGGTCAACATGTGCTGTAATTTGACTTGTTGGATTGGGTTCAGTGGGTCTCAGATCAATAGAACCGATCATACTTCCCGGAAAACCGGGGCTCCAGCTTATACGCATAGTCATCTCCTTTAAGGGTAGTCTTTAATTAAACGGAGGTGAAGCGGGAAAGTTTCACCAACATGATCTTCCCAAGCGTTCTTCTGATTCTGTAGATGTAATGATATTTTACCTATCAGACCTTTCGCCGTCGTGAAGTATTTTCTTAATTTGTGCAGGCCTCTATAATCGTGCTACTCTTTCAATAGAGTTACGATAAATGATGTAATGACGTACACATGAATTAGGGGGCTTGTGATGTTATCCACTAAAGTCATTGAACACTGCCGCTTGAACGGCTGGTGGCATGAAGATGTCCCGGCTGAGTACGAGGAAGCGCTGCGCAAACTGGATGTTGATCTGAACTCGGATTTTGCACAGTTCTACCTGCATGCTGAGGATGGGCCAACGTTTTACAGTCGAAACCAGGAATTGTATCAGATCTGCTGGGTCATCGAAAATACGGTATACCTTCAGGATATGCATATATCGCAGCTCACACTCGGACTGCCTGAGGCTTACATTCCCCTGGACAGCTTTGAAGGAGAAGGTGGGTTTTTCTATAATCGCCAGACGGGCGAGGTTGTGCTGGTTGAATTAGGGGAGTCAATCGAGCTTTTCCTGAATGGTGAGAGCAAGCCGCAATGGGCAGATTTCAGTGCATTCCTGGAGTGGTACTTCGTACTAACTTAAAGACCTTACAATAGGATGTTGGATGTATAAAACAAAAGGGTACTCGGTTTGTCATACAGGCTAAAGAAGTACTCTTTTGTTGTCCGAATGATATTAACGCTGACTCATCGGAGTCGTCACACTGAACACATTCCGGAAAACGGCACAAAAAAAACGAGCCCGCCTGGCTCGCCTTCTTCGTAATACCTATACAGATGCAGCCGTCTTCGCATGAGACTTGACCGTTACCTGAAACAAATGCTAGTCGGATATGTTGCGTGTGTAGTACTCAATGATATCTTTACGACGAATGATTCCGAGAAAGACACGATCTATATCCACCACAGGTACAAAGTTTTGGTCTGCCGCAAGTGTCAGCATATCCTCCATCTCTGCTTCGATGTACACGCATTCATTATAGATGCGATTGCTGATCTCCTGCACCTGCACCTGATCCATGTTATCAAATGTCAATCCGGGGGTATTACGCATTTTCCATAACAGATCACCTTCGGATAGAGTAGCAACATATTTTCCATCCGGATCAATTACAGGAATGGCGGTGTAGTGGTGCGATTCCAGCTGCTCAATAGCATCTTTCATGGAAGCGGTAGACTTGATATAGGCCACTTCGGCTTTTGGGAGTAAAAAATAGCTGATTTCCATCATCGGGCTCCTTTTCAACCTTTTGCATCGCAAAAAGCTGTAGTATGTAATTCACTATTCTTATTTAAACATATTATGCGAGGCAAAGGCTATTTTTAATGACAAATTCATCAGATTTGTTACATTGTGTAATTGGCGCTGGAAATCTATAGTATAGAGTAGAGGTGATGTGACATGAAATCCAAACGTAAATTATTATACGGATTGCTGCCCATCCTGTTTGCAGGCGGCATCGGAATGTATCTTTATATGCAGAATAACAAAACAGAGGAAGCCAAGCCCCAGCCGATTGTGAATCAGTACATAGAGCATCTGCAAAAGAAAGAGTTTGACCAGCTGTATTCATTAATGTCACCTGATTCATTAACCGAGGCAGGCATGACCAAGGAACAATTTGTCGAGAAGTACAATGCCATCTATTCGGGGATGCAGGTGTCTGCCGTTAAGGCCGAACTGGAGCCGGCGCAGTCGTCAGAGGCCGCAGCCGGGACAGATCCTGACAATCAAGCAGCAGAAACTGAAAATAAAACCGATACACAGGAGGGATTAAACACCACGGAAAATGAAAAGGGTAAGGACCAGGCACAGCAGGCAGCAGATAGCTCGGACTTATACCAGGCCGATTATAAAGTGCAGCTGACAACGTTTCTGGGCGAAGTTAGCGAAACGCATACGTTACAGCTGGTTAGACGAGAGCTTGAGGATGGGAGCAGCATCTGGCAGATTAACTGGCAGCCTTCCCTGATCCTGAGTGATATGGTGAAGGGAAGCAAAGTTCGGGTGAAAACGCTGTTCCCGAATCGAGGGGATATTGTAGATCGTGACGGACTGCCGCTGGCCACTGAAGGCACTATGAATGAGTGGGGGATCGTTCCCGAGAAGCTGGGAGAGAATCCGGAACAAATGATTGCACGTATCGCGGATCATTATAAGGTATCGGTAGAAACAATTCAGAAGGCACTTGGTCAGACATGGGTGAAACCTGAATTTTTTGTTCCGATGGGCTCCACAGAGGAATTTGATGTACCAGATTCACTCAGTGGAGTTGCCCTGCAAAGTAAGGAAATCCGTTATTACCCCCTGGGTGAAGCAGCTGCACATCTGATTGGATATGTGCGTAAGGCTACCAAAGAAGATCTGGACAAAGATACGGAAGGGTATTACCGTGCGGAGGACTGGATCGGTAAAGCGGGGCTGGAGCAGTCCATGGAGAAACAGCTGCGCGGAGAACGCGGGGGTTTGATTGAGATTACGGATGAAGCGGGCAATACCCGCTCCGAAATTATACGTAAGGAGGCGGTGGATGGCAGGGATGTGCAGCTGACGATCAGCTCTGCGCAGCAGAAAAAGCTGTATCAAACGCTCTCTGGCGGCGGGGACGCCGGGGCCATGGTGATGATGAATCCGAAGGACGGGAACCTGCTTGCTCTGGTTAGTGCGCCTTCCTACAATCCGAATAAAATGGTTACCGGTCTGACTCAGGCAGAGTGGGATGCCTATTCGGCAAACGAGAAACTGCCTTTTATCAATCGAGTAACGACACGATATGCCCCGGGGTCCACCTTTAAAGCAATTACTGCAGCGGCAGGACTGATGGAGAAGGTGACAACTGCGGATAAAACCCATGACATTTCCGGTTTGCAGTGGCGGAAGGACGACAGCTGGGGTGGATACTATGTCAAACGAGTGAAAAGCCTTACCCCTGTCAGCATGGTCGATGCTCTGGTATATTCGGACAATATTTATTTTGCGATGGAAGCCATTGAGATGGGGAGCACGAAGTTTATCGAGGGGATTCAAAAATTCGGGTTTGGTACTAACCTCGGTTTGGATGAGCTGTATTTGAAGCCAAGCCAGTACGCGAACGAGGCACACAAGGATTTGTCCTCCGAAGTGCTTCTGGCGGATACTTCCTACGGACAAGGTGAGATGTTAATGTCGCCTATTCATCTTGCTGCTGCCTTCACACCCTTTGTGAATGAAGGCAAGCTGGTGAAACCTGTTCTGATTGTTGGAAAAGAAACCTCTGCTCCTGAGGTGATCATTACACCGGAAGTGGCTAATACCGTTACAGACGCGCTAAAACAAGTGGTTTCTCGCCAAGGAGGTACGGCACATACACTCAGTTCAATCACGGGTGGTCTTGCAGGCAAAACAGGAACCGCGGAATTGAAGGCGAAGAAAGGGGAGAAAGGTCAGGAAAATGGCTTTTTCGTCACCTATGATACCGAATCGCCATCATTTCTGCTGGCGGCAGTGATTGAAGAGGTTAACGGTCGTGGCGGCAGTCACTATGTGGTAGACCGTTTGAAGCCGTTTCTGGAGAAGCTGCAGATCGAGCCGTAACCGCAGCGTGAAGAAAGGTACGGAAGAAAGATACGCTGAACTCGTTCATTAAGTCGATCATATCCATCATATCAGGACGAAATCAAATAAACGCGTTCTTGGCGGAATCCACACGGGTTCACCAAGGCGCGTTTTTATGTCAAACTCATTATTTCAGATCAATTCATATCATAATTTCAGTCCGTCGATTCTTTTATTTTCGAGCTGTAATCATGAACCGTGCCGAGTTGGTACGAATACCTTTCTCGTCCCGGTTGTCCTGTACGAATTGCTCGAAAATCTCCTGATCGGATGCGAGCTCTCCGAAATGAGGAACTATGGGTGTGTGCGTCAGCAGAAATAAAAGATCTTCCGGTGCAGCATAATGCTCGGTGATATTATATTCGCGAACTTCGATTTGCTGGAAACCGGCTTGTTTTAGCTCCATTTTGTACCGTTCCAGCAGCGTCCCGGGTTCAATGCCGAAATGCTGTCCGCGTCCAAAAGCCTGGGCTATATTAACTTTATCGTACTCGCTGACCTGTTGGGTCAGAAAGACGCCATCCTCTGCGATAACTCTGTACACTTCCGAGGCTTTGAATGCAGAATGTCTGCAGGATACAACATTGAAGAATTGATCGGGGAACTGTAAGTGATCTGCATCCATCTGCACGAAGCGTACATTGGGGCAGTTCGCTTTCTTCTCCAAATTTCGCCGTGCTGTCTCGATCATGCCTTGAGCCAGATCAATGCCAACAAGCAGATGAGCGTGATTGACAATGGAGAGCACCGCTTCGCCTCCACCCGTACCAATGTCCAGCAGCAGGTCGGATGGTTGTGTGCTTCGGATAACCTCATCATACAAGTTCCAGCCTAAGGGTTCAGAGATGACCTTCATCGTACTGAAATCCCAGCCATTTAGCTGACCTACACGTTCATAAAATGCATTGTAATCCCACTGTTTTGTCATTATAAAATCTTCCTCCAATATATGATGTTGTGATCAGGAATTGTTGTCGCATGTTATCGTTCTTGTACACATCGAACGGACTCAAATGGACAGACCTGCCCCTTGGCAGCTGGTACGCGTTTTGATCCAGCCCGACAATTAATTACTTCGAACGATTGGGAACGACATCCCTTTCACCTCACATGCTTGGAATAGCATCATTATACCGAATTGAGAGCGTATACGCGAGACAGTAATTTGGAGTGGGATCTATTCCGGAAATCCGAGGTGAGCACTAGTGGCTGTATCGCGTCCAAAAGAAGCGATCAGTGCTGCTCATTAAGAAATATCGTATTTTAGGTCAGGAATATATGGTGCGATTTACCTTTTTGCTATATGATAAATGTCGATTCACCCCGAGTTTCCGCAGTACATATTCTAAAAGTGGATATCAGGGCTGTGGAAGAACAAAGAACAACAAACCGATAACCAATGGAATCATACATACGTTTTAAATGGAGGGATCGAGGTGTATTGTCACATATGTGGGACGAAAAATAGCCCGGAGAATGACAAATGTCAAAAATGCGGGACTCCGTTGAAGCAGAGCAGCTCCACGGAGGAACAGATCTGGTCTAACCGAACTGGACTGGAACCGCGCAATGCATCAGCAGTCGGAACGGGAAATAAACACAAGAGCAGTCCGTTCTTATGGGTGATCCCGCTGCTGCTTGCAGCGATCATGGGCGGTCTGTTGACGTATTATTATAATCAGGAAAATCGTATTAATGCTCACGTGAAGAAACTGCATCTTGAGGCGGAGCAGGCCGCACTGGCTGGGAAATATGCCGAGGCATTAGAGCTGCTGGATAAAGCTCTCGTTCAAAGACCGAATGTGGGGGCGTTTGCTCAGGACCGGCAGATTACGGCGAAAGCTTACAATCTATTACATCAGATGGACGAAGCCGCCAAATTATTGAAAACAGGCAGGTTGTCGGAAGCAGACAAAATTATTCAAACGGCCGCCAAAACATTAAATGAACAGCAGGAGCCTGTGTTTGAGAAAGCGAGAGCAGCCTTAAATAATCGCAAGGTAACTCTAGCTGTTCTTAAGGTGAAAAAGGAGATTGATCAGCTAACCACCGTTCAGGCACTGGCTGACAAACTCAAAGCAATAGCAGGCCTCAGCGGCAAAGAAGCCGAAACTGTGAAGCAGCAGATTATGGATAAGCTTGCAGGAATCAGCTACAAGCAGGCAGAGCAGATGGTGAAGAAGCGTGATTTTACAGCAGCACTGCAAACGGTGGACAACGGATTATCTTATGTGCCCGATGACCAGAAACTGGCCAAATTCCGGGATGAAGTGCTGCGCGAGAAAAAGGCATTTGAAGAGGCGGAAAAAGAACGTATCCGGCTTGCAGAACAGCAGGCGGCTGAAGAAGACCTTCGAAATCAAACGAGTTCCGTATTTATAACGGATTTATCTGCCGAACTGGATGATTACGGTGACCTGCATATCCGTGGATCAATCGTCAATCAGGGGACACGTCCAATATCATCCGTATCATTAATCATTAATGTTAATTCTTCTACTGGTGATTATATCGGTGAAACAGATGCTTATGTGTATCCGGATATAATGGATGTAGGAGAAGAAGGTTATTTTGAAACATCTTATTACGGGGTGTATGAAGCAGCAGAAGTGACGGTTACGAACGCAGCATGGTATGTGGAGTAGGAGGACGATCAGAATGAGTAAACGTATATGGGGAACGATTATCTCCAGTGCAGTTATCATTGGCGCAGGTGCTGGTGGTGTGTTCTGGGTTCACCAGCATGCAGCGGATGAGCTGGCGATCGCACCCAAATTAGCCGTTGTCTCCTCTAAAGAGGCGGGCAAGCCAAAAGCAAAGACAGCTTCAAATACAGCCGACAAGAAAACGCGTAAACAGATTATTGAAGATAGCCAGAAAAAAGTGGTTACGATTGAAAGCAGTGACGGTCTGGGCTCCGGCTTCTTATATAATAACAAAGGCGATGTAATCACCAATGCTCACGTGGTGGAGGGCTCCCGGGAAGTGACCATTCGTACTTTGGACCATCAGGAATATCGGGGCACAGTCATCGGCATCGGGGAAGAAACGGATGTGGCTGTGGTGAGAGTCCCGGATCTTGGGCAAATGGAACCTCTGCCCATCGCTTCCGCCAAAGCGGAGGTTGGTGATGAGATTTTAGCTCTGGGCAGTCCGCTGGGATTTGAAAATACGGTAACAACCGGCATCGTCAGCGGCCTGGATCGCAGTTTTGAAATATCGCCCTATATATATACGAATTTGTATCAGATTTCCGCTCCGATTACCAACGGAAACAGCGGAGGGCCGCTAATTAATGCGGAAACAGGAGAGGTGCTTGGCATTAATTCGACCGTCGTAAAACAGGAAGGCGGAATCGGGTTCAGCATCCCCATAAGCAGTGTGCTGCAGCAGGTGAAGCAGTGGTCCGAACGTTCATCTGATGCGAAAGCGGTGCAAACGGTTCGTGACTCCTCCTCGCAGACGTCATCCGATGCATTATCGGAAGCGGAGGCGCTGGTGGCTGCTTTTTACAACTACTTGAATATGAGTGATTACGTGTCTGCTTATGCTTTGCTCGGTAGTGATTGGCAGAGCGGCACAAGTTACGCCAAGTTCCGTGAAGGTTACGCGAACACCAGCTATGTGAGTCTGGAAAAAGTCACGTCCTCAAACCAAGATAGCGAGGGGATGGAAATAAGCGGTGTAATTGCTGCTGAGGAGCGCAGGGATGGAGAGTACGTAACGACCCAATATGATGTAACGTATCAGATCGGTTACGAGAATGGTCAACTGAAGATACTGCATGGACAGGGGAAAAAGAAGAAATAATAGTCTGATCCGTAAGTGATCAATCATAATTAATGAAAGGTCAGGTCAAATGGATTAGCCATTTGGCCTGATGCGAGTAATTAAATAAGAAGGGAGGACTCGCAGGAATGTGGGTTCTCCTTTTTAATATTGCGGATCAGACATATATTTGATAAAATACAGAACGAATGTTCAGTATATAAGAACGGAGTGAAGAAAGTGAGTTTGAATAAAAAACAGCTCCAGTCCGAGCAGACCAAGAGAAAACTTGCGGATGCTTCCAAAGCCCTTTTTGTACAAAAAGGATATAAAGCAACTTCTATTGAGGACATCGTGGCGGCGACGGGCAGCAGCAAGGGAAACATATATTACCATTTTAAAAGCAAGGAAGGACTCTTCCTCTATCTCATTGATGAATGGGAACGGGAATGGGAGGCGAGCTGGACGGCAAAAGCGCATCTGTATCGCACTTCCACCGAGAAAATCTATGGCTTGGCAGAGCAGCTGATTATGGATGATATCAACCATCCTTTGACGAAAGCGGCCGATGAGTTCTTCACTGGAGCGCAAAAAGAGAATGATGTTGAAGAACGAATCGCTGTATTATTTGAGCGGCATATTCAATTTAACAAACAGCTGATTCAAGAAGGTATAGATCGTGGAGAGTTTCACGAGCAAAATGTGGATCATCTTGCACTCATTCTGGAAAGTACCATTATTGGACTCAGCCAAATGTCACGGAAGCTGGAGCCTGATGAGGCTCTAGCATTATACCGCCAGGCCGCCAATGTATTTTTGCACGGAATCGCCAAGGATAAACAGCATAATTAGACAACGATGGAGGATGGAGTTATGGCTTTACTAACACGAAACAGGGGCGCACTGCTGCTGTTGATGTTGAATATTTTTCTCGTATTTATGGGTATTGGTCTGGTTGTTCCGATCATGCCTGCTTACATGAACCTGCTTCATATTACCGGGTTCACGATGGGGCTTTTGTTTGCAGCGTTTTCTTTCACACAGTTTCTATTTTCTCCAGCTGCAGGCAGGTGGTCGGACCAATGGGGACGTAAAAAAATTATTATTTTCGGAATGCTGATCTTTGCGGTATCTGAATTTATGTTTGGCGCGGTGAATGTGCCTTATCTGCTCTTTGCAGCCCGGATGCTGGGTGGTATTGGTGCGGCGATGATTTTCCCGGCAGTTATGGCCTACACGGCTGATATAACGACCGAAGAAGAGCGGGGTAAAGGTATGGGGCTCATTAATGCAGCCATTACAACCGGTTTTATCATTGGTCCAGGAATCGGTGGTTACATTGCCGAGTTCGGCATACGGGTTCCTTTTTACGCGGCCGGGGTTGCCGGTTTGCTGGCAGCATTCCTTACACTTATCATTTTGCCTGAATCTGAA